>SABN01000014.1 GCA_009928955.1 Opitutia bacterium
GAGTTTGCGGTGAAGCTGCCGGGGCGCGGGGAGGGCGCCATCCATGTGCAAACGACGAACAAGAGGAGCAGCGGCACGGCGGGCAGATGGTGGCGGGCTCCGCCTTCATAGACGGAATAGACGACGAATTTGGACAGGACGAAAATGCCGGCGGCGATTTCCAGCGCGGTCGGCGGCGCGCGGCGGCGCCACAGGGACATCGCCGTCGCGGCCCAGGCCCAGACCAAGGCCGCCCAGCCGGTTTGGACGATGAACCGGAGCGCCGGATCCTTTTTCCCCAGGGGCTGGCCGTTCCAATTGATCAATTCCACAAAACTGGTTTCCGTGCCCCACGTGTGCAGCAGCTTGAGCCAGACCAGACGCGCAAACGCTTTGGGCTGGGCGCGGATGAACGAGAAGGCTTGTTCTTTGCACCATGCGCCATGGGCGAGCATTTCCCGGGGGGTTTCCACGGTCTTTTCATCCGGCAAGGCGCTGTAGAGGCCATTGGACTGGGGATTGTTCGCGCTATAGAGGACCAGCGGGCCCGACGTGCAAACGAGGACGGGCTCGCCAAACACGCGGAAATTCCGGACGGTCCATGGCGCGAGCGTCGCCGCCATCGCCAGGATGAACAGTCCCCAAACGGCCCAGAGGCGCCGCTGGAAGAGGGCGCCCGTCGCGGTGACCAGGAAAAACAGGGTTTGCAGCGGCGCGATCAACAAAACCGCCTTGGCCAAGGTTCCCGCGCCCGCCGCCCATCCGCCCCACAAGGCCGGAAGCCAATTCGGGCGCGACGCCTGCAGGCGCAGCCAGCTGAAGACCATGAGCAGGAGGGCGACGGCATAGAGGTGGAAATAATAGGGCGTGACGAGAGGATAGAGCGCCAAGCCGGGATAGCCCACGGCCCCGAGGGCCGCGAATCGGGCGGCCCGGATGGACCCCGCTTGCCGTCCGATGAAATAGACGAGGAAGGCGATCCCGGCGGACAAGGGGATTTGGCACAGTTGCGCGGCGAGGGGCGAGGCGCCGAACAGCTTGAAGAACAGGGCGAAATACCAGACCTGCGCCGGGGCGTAGTAGGTCAGCGGATTCATCCGGCCGGTTTCCAGCAGCTGGACGGCCTCCCGATAGACGAAGAATCCGTCCGAGGTCGGCGCGGAACGGAAAACGAGGATCAGGGCGGATGGCACGAGGGCGGAGGCCAGGAGGAGGATCCAGAGGAAGGTCCGTTCGCCCATGCGCTCAAGGGAAGGCGCGAGGCGGGGGAGCCCGATGTGCAGGAGGACGAGCAGCCCTCCGCCGGCCAGGATGGGGAGATAGCCGGCCGGCACGCCCTTGAAGGCGGGGAAGCCCAGCAACAGTCCGAGCACCAGCCAAGAGGAAAGGCGGAACGTCCCGCAAAATCCGGAAGCCACGAATGGGATCAGCCGATTCATTTGCGGAGAATAGGACAAGGGGCGAATCCATGGCGAGACAATCCCCTTTGGAAGGCCCCGGTCCGGTTGACTGTCATCGCGCCAGCCACAGCGCCGTGATCTCCTTGATTTTCCGCTTGGCGTGGGTTTCCGGATCCAGATGCGTCTGGCAGTCGGCCCAGGCGGTTTCCGAGATCCGCGCGGCCAGCGCGGGGTCTTCCAGCAAGCGATTGACCGCCCGGGCCAGGGCGGGCGCGTCGCCGGGTTCGACGAGCAAGCCGTTTTCGCCATCGCGGAGGTAGTCGAGGGTGCCCGCCACGCGGGTGGCGACCACGGGTTTGCCCATGGCCATGGCTTCGAACAAGACGACCTGTCCGGTGGAGCGTTCGGCCGGGAGCAGGGGAATGACCACGAGGGCGGCGCGCCGCATCATGCCGTGGCCTTCCTCCAGGGAAAGTTCCCGGAAAACCTGCGCGGCTGGCGGGAGTTGGGCCGGCAGCCGGTCGTCTTTGCCGGCGACCAGTCGGAGGGGCGCCTTGAATTGCGGGGCGGCGCGGAGCAAGGTCTCCCAGTCGCGCAAGGTCCGCCCGATGGAAAGCACATAGCCGTCGTTGTCCGGCGCGCGCGCGGAATCGGCGAGGGTCGTGTACATCGGGACGAAGCGCAGCTTCGCTTCGGGAATGCCGAAGCGCCGCGCGAGGAGTCCCACTTCGGCCGAACTGTTGGCCAAGAGGCCGAGCGACCGGCGGGAAATCCAGCGGAACAGGGCGGTCTTGATGCGCCAAGGGAGGGAGGCTGGCCGCGGCGGATCCAAGAAGACCTCGGTCATGATTTGCTTGGAGGGGAGGTGCAGCAGCGCGCACAGCAATCCATAGGCCAGCGAGGGGCGGGGGCCCAAGGTGACCACGGCATCGAAGCGGGAGCGGAGCCGCAGCAGCCGGAACGCCTGCCGGAGCGGAGGCAGGTCGTCGGGGGATTCGCCCTCCCGGCAGAGGGTCGTGGTGGCTGCGCGCCATGTCCGGCTTTGATGGAAGGCCATGTTGGTCAGGATGGAGGGGCGGGGATTCATCGCGATGCGGAGAATGAAGCAAAACGAGGACCGAAAACAAAGGCAAAACGCCGTGTCACTCCTGGATTGATGGAGAGGCCGGAATCCGGTTAAATGGAATCCATGTCGTGGATGCTGGCCATTTCGGTTGCGCTGTTGGGATATGCCTATGCGGGATATCCGGCGCTGATCTGGCTGTTGGCCCGGCTGCGGGGCCGTCCCGTGCAGAAGGGACGGTTCGAAGGCGGCGTCGCGGTGCTGATCGCCGCCCACGATGAGGCGGAAGCCTTGCCGGCGAAGCTGGAAAATCTGCTGGAGCTGGCGGAGAACGAGCCCATCCGGGAGATCTGGATCGGGCTGGATGGCTGCACGGATGGGACGGGGGCGCGGGTGAGGAAGACTAGAGACCAGAGACTAGAGACTAGAGACCGGAGACTGGAGACAGGGGGCTGCGGCCAGATGGCCGAAGGTTCGAGTCTGCGGTCTATGGTCTACGGTCTACAGTCTCCGCCGACGGTTCAAATTCTCGAATTTGAACCACGGCGCGGCAAGGCGGCGGTGCTGAACGAACTGATGGCGAAGGCGGGACAGCCGATCTTCCTGATGATGGATGCGCGGCAACGGGTGGAGAAAGGGGCGGTCGCCAAGCTGCTGGAGAATTTCGCGGACCCGCAGGTCGGGGTGGTATCGGGCGCGCTGGTGTACGAATCGGCGGAAGGCGGGGCGCAACAGGGGGCGGAATCCTATTGGGGATATGAAAAATTCCTGCGGCGCTGCGAGAGCCGGTATTGGGCGGTTCCGGGCGCCACCGGGGCCCTGTACGCGATCCGCAAGGAGCTGTGCGCGCCCATTCCTGAAAACACCTTGGTGGACGATGTGCTGATCCCCATGCGGGCGGTTTTGAAGGGGTTCCGATGCCTTTTCGAGCCTTCCGCGCGGGTTTTTGACCTCCCAACGGCTCATTTTGGGCAAGAAAGCCTTCGGAAGCGCCGAACTTTGGCCGGAATTTGGCAATTGGCGAGCATCGAACCCCGCTGTTTCTCTGTTTTCGCCAATCCGATCTGGCTTCAGTGGATTTCACACAAGTTTTTGAGGCTTTTGACGCCGTTTTTGGTGTTGTCGGTCCTTGTTTCGCTCGGCGGGATGGCTTGGGCGGAGGCGGGCGTGTTCCCCGCGCTCTTTGCCGGGGCCCTCGTCGCCCTCGGGGTCAGTTTCCTGGCCTTTTGGGGAGGGGGGAAGCGCTCTTCTCGCCTGCTGGGGTTGCTGGGGTCGTTTTGGGGAGTGAATCGGGCCCTGGTGCAGGCGGCGGGGGATGCCTGGGCGGGGCGGTTCGAGGCCCGGTGGAAGCGGAGCGGGGGACCGGGCCCGGCGCCGGGGCCCGCGACCGGAGACTAGAGACAAGCGCCTCAAACGGGCGTCCGTCCGCCGTCTCTCGTCTTGACTTTCCCGGCATCGTCGAGGATTGTTCGCTCCATATGGCATCGCAGGCAGAAGAGAGCGGATGGGATCTGATCATCGAGCCGCCCAAAGGGTGGTTCGCGCTGCATTTGCGTGATTTGTGGCGGTACCGGGACCTGACGGGACTCTTTGTCCGCCGCGACTTTGTGGCGTCCTACAAGCAGACGGTCCTCGGTCCGCTTTGGCACATCATCCAGCCGCTGTTGACCACCCTGATGTTCACGGTGGTGTTCGGGCGCATCGCCGGGTTGCCGACCGACGGAGTGCCGCAGTTCCTGTTCTACATGGCCGGGACGACGGTGTGGAGCTATTTCGCCCAGTGCCTGACCCGCACGTCCACCACGTTCATCGCCAACGCCGGGATTTTCGGGAAGGTGTATTTCCCCCGGATGGTGGTTCCGGTCTCGGTGGTGATGTCCCAATTGATCGGCTTCGCCATCCAGTTTGTTTTCTTTTTGGCGTTCTATGCCTTGTTTTGGGCGAAAGGCGCGTCGATCCACCCCAATTGGGCGGTGTCGCTGGTGCCGCTGCTTCTGGTCCTGATGGCCGGTCTGGGGCTGGGCTTCGGCATCATCATCTCCTCCTTGACGACGCGCTACCGGGACTTGCAGGTGCTGGTGGCCTTCGGCGTGCAGCTGTGGATGTACGCCACGCCGGTGATCTATCCGCTCTCGACCATGGGGAAGTACCGGTGGATCATCGTGGCCAATCCCATGACCGCCATCGTGGAGACCTTCCGGTACGGATTCTTCGGGACCGGCACGTTTTCGTGGGTCTATCTGGCCTATTCCGCGGGATTCATGCTGACGCTGCTGCTGGCCGGCATGGCCATCTTCAACCGCGTGGAGCGGACGTTCATGGATACCGTGTAGCGCGAAGCGCGAAGAGGAGACCAGAGACTTTAGGGCAGAGACCAGAGACCAGAGACCAGAGACTAGAGACCAGAGACTAGAGACCAGAGACTGGAGACTACAGACCAGAGACTGGAGACTACAGACCAGAGACTAGAGACCAGAGACCAGAGACTAGAGACCAGAGACCAGAGACTAGAGACCAGAGACCAGAGACTAGAGACCAGAGACCAGAGACTAGAGACCAGAGACCAGAGACCAGAGACGAGAGACTGGAGACCAGAGACTGTAGACTACAGACCAGAGACTGGGGACCAGAGACTATGGGACCAGGGAGAGCAAGACTACAGACGAGAGACCGTAGACTGCAGACGAGTGGCAAGAGGCGGGAGACGACGAGGGATGCGAGATTATAAAAACATTTTGGCGTGGCAAAAGGCGGACGATTTGACCGTGGCCGTCTATGAAGCGACGAAAGCCTTTCCGAAAGATGAGGTCTATTCTTTGACCAGCCAACTCCGCCGCGCGGCCTATTCCATTCCGGCCAACATTGCGGAGGGAGCTTCTCGAAACTCCCAGAAGGACTATCTGCATTTTCTCTATATCGCTCGCGGTTCTGCATCAGAAGTCGCCTATTTCGTTCATCTTGCCAAGCGCCTGGGGTATTTCAAGGCGGAGGCTCACGCCGCGCTGGCTGTCCAGGCGGACGAGACATCCCGCGTTTTGGCCGGCTTGATCCGTTCGGTCGAAAAAGAAATCGGCGAGAATCCACAATGAACACTCGACTACAGTCTACGGTCTTCAGTCTGCAGTCTACGGTCTCTAGTCTTCAGTCTATGGTCTAACCCTTATGGCCACCGCGATCTCCATCGAAAACGTCTCCAAGTCCTACCGCCTCGGCTTGATTGGCACGGGCACGCTGCGGGAGGATCTGCAAGGGTGGTGGCATCGGGTGCGGGGACTGCCCGATCCCAACCGGCGCGTGGATCAGTCCCATCTGCCGGTGGAAGGGCATACCCTCTGGGCGCTGCAAGACGTGTCGCTGGAAATCCAGCCCGGGGAGATCCTCGGCATCATCGGGCGCAACGGCGCGGGGAAGAGCACCCTGTTGAAGATCCTGTCGCGGGTGACGGCGCCGACCTCCGGCCGCATCCGGGTGAAAGGGCGGGTGGCGAGCTTGCTGGAGGTCGGAACCGGGTTCCATCCCGAGCTGACGGGGCGCGAGAACATCTTTCTGAACGGGGCGATCCTGGGCATGACCAAGGCCGAAGTGGCGAAGAAATTCGATGAAATCGTCGATTTCTCCGAGATCGAGCAATTCATCGACACGCCGGTCAAGCGATACTCGAGCGGCATGTATGTTCGCCTGGCCTTCGCCGTCGCGGCGCATCTGGATCCGGAAATCCTCGTGGTGGACGAGGTGCTGGCGGTGGGGGATGCCGCCTTCCAGAAGAAATGCCTCGGCAAGATGGACGAAGCCGGCGCGGGCGGCCGGACGATCTTGTTCGTCACCCACAACATGATCGCGGCGCAAAGCCTGTGCAAGCGGACGGTCTGGCTGGACCGCGGGCGGGTGATGGAGGATGGCGCCACCGCCGCCGTGGTATCCCGCTACCTGAGAAACGCCTGGGGGGCGCAGCGGGAGAAAACCTGGGACGAGCGGGCGCAGGCGCCCGGAAACGACACGGCCCGGCTGCGCAAGATCCGGGTCGTGCCCCAGGTGGCGACGCCTTCGGATGTCGTGACGATGGCGACGCCGTTCGCGATCGAGATCGAATACGAGGTGATGGAATCCGGGACGATGCTGCACGTCGCGCAGCACCTCATCAACGAACAGGGGTTGATCGTCCTGACCTCCGGCGAAGTGGCGCGGATCCATCCGGCGGGCCGCTACAAAGCCGTCTGCCACATGCCGGGCAACCTGTTGAACAGCGGGAAGTACAGCCTCAACATCTACTTCCTGAAGGACAACAGCAAATTGCTGTTCCGCCATGACGGGGTGGTTTCCTTCGACGTGGTGGACACGCAGGAGCGCGAGATCGGATTCATGGTCCGGGAGCCCGGGGTGGTCCAGCCGGTCTTGAAATGGGATTGGATCGAGGAAAGGTGAGCCATGGCGACGGAATCCCCAACGATTGACGCGCCGGAGCCGCTGGCCATCCTCAACTGGCAGATGACCTTCATCTGCAATTTCAACTGCCACTACTGCTTTGGCCATGAGCTGGGGGGGACGGCGGAATCCGTTCCGGTCGCCAAGGTCGTGGCGTGCCTGCAGGCGACCGGCCGGAAATGGCAGGTGAACCTGGTGGGCGGCGAGGTGTTCCTGATCCCGGATTTCCTGGAGACCTGCATCGCCCTGCAGAAAGCGGGAATGATGATCTCGGTGGAGACGAACCTGAGCCTCGGCGACCGGGTGGCCGAGTTCTGCGAGCGGATCGATCCGACCCGGGTGGAATCCATCCACATCTCGACGCACATCGAAGAGCGGGAGAAGCGCAAGGGCGTCGACCGCTTCATCGAGGACATCGGCCTGCTCCGGCGCAAGGGGTTCAACGTCTACGTGAACTACGTTCTGCACCCGTCGCTGTTTCCCCGGTTCCAGGCGGATTACGACCGGTTCGCCGCCCAGGGCATCTTGCTCAAGCCGGCGCCCTTCATCGGCCAATACGCGGGGGAAAACTATCCAGAGGCGTACACGACGCGGGAGCGCCAGATCCTCCTGAAGGCCAACCCGCAGGCGGGCACCTACACGGGCCTGCCCGCGCGCGGGATGGCCTGCGCGGCCGGCCGGGACTTCGCGGTGCTGGACAACGGGGTGTTCTATCGCTGCAACGCCTTCATCGGAAAGCTGGGCGACATCGACGAGGGCTTCCACCTGTATGACGGCGCGCGCATGTGTCCGGTCCGGATCTGCCCCTGCTGGGGATACCGCTTCCTGACCGACCGGAAGAAGGCGGATCGGCTGGCGCGGCGCTTCCGGCGCTCCTCGCTGCACGTCGCGTTGAAGAACCACGCGCTCACCCGCGTCCCCTACCGCGGACTGTGCCGGGCGGGGAACTGGCTGAAGACGCACCCGGCTCTCCGGGCCTTCCGGCAACGCACGGCCCGGATGAAGGATTCCCTGAGAAACCATGCGGTCGCGGGACCTCTCTATCGGCGGATGTGCCGGATGAAGGACGCCGTGCTCCGCAAGCTGTTTCCGTGGTACTGAGAGTGGCCATGAACGAGATCCATCCATTTTTCGAACCCCCGGCGCCCAAGGGCCAGCCGGCGTTCGCGCAGCCTCTGCACGTGGGGCGGCCGAACATCGGCGACCGTCGGAAGCTGATGGCGCGCATCGAGGGCCTCTTGGATCGCCGGTGGCTGAGCAACAACGGTCCGCTGGTCCAAGAGTTCGAGCAGCAGATGGCGGGATATCTGGGCGTGAAGCACTGCATTCCGATCTGCAACGGGACGGTCGCGCTGGAACTGGCCATCTGCGCCTTGGGCTTGGAAGGCGAAGTCATCCTGCCGTCCTACACCTTCGTGGCCACCGCCCATGCCCTGCAATGGCAGGGGATCACGCCCGTGTTCGCGGACATCGCTCCCGGCACCTTCAATCTGGATCCGGCGGCGGTGGAGCGGATGATCACCCCCCGCACCACCGGCATCATCGGAGTGCACGTGTGGGGGCAGCCCTGCGCGGTGGAGGCGCTGCAGGCGTTGGCCGACCAGCATCATCTGCAGTTGATGTTCGACGCGGCCCACGCCTTCGGGTGTTCCCACGGCGGGAGGATGATCGGGAACTTCGGCCGGTGCGAAGTGTTCAGCTTCCATGCCACGAAGTTTTTCAACACGTTCGAAGGCGGGGCCATCGCCACCAACGACGACGCGCTGGCCGAAAAACTGCGCCTGATGAAGAATTTCGGTTTCCATGGGCCGGACAACATCATCTATCTGGGCGTGAACGGAAAGATGACGGAGGTTTGCGCCGCCATGGGGTTGACGGGGTTGGAGAGCCTCGATGAATTCATGGACATCAACCGCCGCAACCATGAAAGCTATGCCCGGGCGCTGGCGGGCATTCCCGGCCTGCGCCTGATCGAATACAGCCGCGCGGAAAAATGCAACCGCCAGTATGTGGTGGTCGAGGTGGCTGCCGAGGCCTATGGGCTTTCCCGCGACGAGACGGTCGCGCGCCTGCATGCGGAAAACGTGCTGGCCCGCAAATACTTCTGGCCGGGCTGCCATCGCATGGAGCCGTACCGGACCTTGTATCCGGACGCCGGCCTGGCTCTTCCGCAAACCGAACGGATCGCGCCCCGCATGGTCGTGCTGCCGACGGGAACCGGGGTGGATGGGGCCGCCATCGAGACCATCGGGGGCTTGCTGCGCTCCTGGCATCAGGGGGCCGGATGAAACTGGCCATCATGCAGCCCTATTTCCTCCCGTACATCGGGTACTTCCAACTGATCGCCGCCGTCGATCGGTTCGTGGTCTACGACAACATCAAATACACCAAGAAGGGGTGGATCAACCGCAACCGGATTTTGCAGAACGGAAAAGACGCGACGTTCACGGTGCCGCTGAAAAGCGGTTCGGACTCCTTGGACATCTGCGAGCGGGAGCTCGCGGCGGATTTCAACCGCGGCAAGCTGCTCAACCAATTCAAGGGGGCCTACCAGCGGGCGCCGTTCTTCGCGGAGACGTTTCCGCTGGTCGAGCGGATCGTGCGGCATGCGGACGCGAATCTCTTTGGATTTCTGCGGCACTCCCTCGCCAGGGTCTGCGAACATCTCGGGATCGCGACGGAAATCCGGATCTCGTCCGGCATCGCCATCGACCCTGGCCTGAAGGGCCAAGACAAGGTCCTGGCCTTGTGCGAAGCCGAGGGCGCCGACAGCTATGTGAACGCCATCGGCGGCCTGGAGCTGTATTCGAAGGACGCGTTCCGGGCGCGCGGCGTCGAATTGAAGTTCATCCGGCCGAATCCGTGCGAATATCCGCAGTTCGGCGAGGCGTTCGTGCCGTGGCTTTCCATCGTCGACGTGATGATGTTCAATCCGCTTGAGCAAATCCATTTGCAATTGAAAAAGTATGAATTGGATGAGAATTGAGGTTCAAAAAAGAATAATCTGGGCAGGACTGTATAGCTGGGGGCACAATATCAATCCCCTTGCCAACCCGGAAGCACCCTGCACAGTTGGTATAAGAAAGACGGCGAACAAGCGTCCTCGAATATGTAAATGCGTTTTCATTTAAAGACTTGCCAGTCAATGAACAATAATAATTCAAAAATACCAGAATCAACTTTTCATGTTACGGTATGTGCGTCTGGTGGCGGTGGAAACTTCGAGGCCCTTATCAAGGGTCAAGTCGCGGGTGGCTATGCGATCAATCTGCTTATTGTCGACCGGAAATGTGGAGCAATTGATAAGGCCGTACAAAGCAACATACCTTATTTACTGGTGGATAAAAAAAACATTGGGTCCAGATTTTTCGAAGTCATGGACCGGGCGGTGCCCCTTGGCACAAACCTGATTGTATTGGCGGGATTCTATCCGATCATCAACGATGAGTTTTGTAGAAAATGGGCGGGCCGGATCATCAATACGCATCCTTCGTTGCTGCCAAAGTATGGGGGAAAAGGCATGTATGGTGTGAAAGTGCAGGAAGCGGTATTGGCAAACAAGGAGCCCTTGGCCGGATGCACGGTTCATTATGTGAATGAGCAAATCGACGGCGGAGGAATCATTTTGCAAAAAACCGTCACGGTTGACCCAAAAGAAAGCGCTTGGGAACTGGGCGGAAGAATTTTTGCCGAGGAAAACAAGCTTTTGGTCGAAGCGATTAAAATACTCATCCAAAAACAGAGGGGATCAGATGTTTAAATGGCGGAAAATGGGGTTGGTCATCAACCCGCAAAATATCGCGGATAAACCGGAGTGGTTCGATGGGTTTGCGCAAGCGCCCAACTCCATCATGTTTGATAATTATGTCCGCATATATTTCTGCTGCCGTCCCAAGCCAGACGCCAACAAGCAATTTGTGAGTTACGGCACGTATGTTGACCTGAACCGAAAGAACTTGTTTGAAATCGTCAACATGGCCAAAGAGCCGATTCTGAAATTAGGCGGCCTGGGGGCTTTTGATGAGTTCGGGACTTACCCCGTGTCCGTAATCAAAGCGGGACCAGATGTCTTTGCCTATTACGGAGGCTGGACGCGGTGTGAATCCGTACCCTTTAACATTTCCCTGGGGCTCGCCAAAAGCACCGACGGCGGCAACACGTTTGAAAAAATCGGCAGGGGACCGGTCCTGGCCCCTTCGCTGGACGAGCCGTTTGTCGTGACCTCGCCCAAAATTAGAAAGTACGGAGACATTTGGTATTTGGCCTATACCGCCGGGAATAAATGGATGATTGAGGAAGGACGCCCCGAGGTTGTGTACAAACTCCGGATGGCTTGTTCGCCGGATGGAATCAATTGGACCAAACTGAATAAGAATATTGTCGCGGACAAACTTGGCGAAGACGAGGCTCAGGCCTGTCCCGACATCATTTTCCAAAACGGCAAATACCATATGTTTTTCTGCTACCGAGAGGCGACCAATTTCCGGTTTGCCAAGGAACGCACATATCGCATTGGCTATGCTTGGTCCCTCGATATGCTTGATTGGACAAGAGACGATTCCAAGGTTGGGATCGATGTGTCCGACGAGGGGTGGGACAGTGAAATGGTGGCTTATCCGCACTTGTTCGAGCTGGAGGGCGCCATCTATATGCTCTATCTCGGGAATCAGGTTGGGCGTTACGGCATCGGGTTGGCAAAACTGGATGGGTGTCTGGAATAATGAAGTGGCAAAAACGGGGGTTGATATTCAACCCGGCGGAACACGATCTCGGCGCCGATATCGTGGGCTTTGCGCAAGGGCCGCAAGCCCTCGTGTTCGATGATTTTGTCCGAATTTATTTTTCGGCAAGGAAACGGTCGCCTAACGGGAAGTTCGTCAGTTGCATTCGATTTGCCGACTTCGACAAGAGCTTCCAAAATGTCATTGGCGTCTCACCGGGCGCCGTCATGGAGGATGGGAAACTGGGGGCTTTTGACGAACACGGCATCTTCCCGATGAATGTATTGCGAGTTGAAGATCTGATATTCGGATACACCTGTGGCTGGAGTCGGCGGGCGAGCGTGTGCATCGACATGGGAATCGGGCTTGCCATCAGCAAAGACCAAGGGCTCACATTCAAGCGGGTCGGTGACGGCCCGGTATTAACGGCGTCGTTGCGCGAGCCGTTTTTGATTGGCGATCCGTTTGTGACGATCTATGAAGGCTCTTTCCACATGTGGTACATATTTGGCGTCGAATGGAAGCGGTTTTCTCCCAGTGCCGAGCCGGATCGAATTTACAAGATTGGACATGCCGTATCTGCGGACGGTCAAACGTGGCATAAAGAAGACGGTCGGCAAATCATCGCGGACAAGCTGGGATCCGATGAAAGCCAAGCTTTGCCTACAGTCATTAAGATCGCCCATCAATTCCATATGTTCTTCTGCTATCGAGAATCTTCGGATTTCAGGAAAAACGCAGGAAGAGGGTATCGGATTGGCCATGCATTATCGACAGATCTGGAAAACTGGGCCAGGGATGATTCCGGGGGGGGGCTGGAGGTCTCGGACCGGGGCTGGGACTCCGAGATGATCTGTTATCCGCATGTTTTCAAATGCGACAAGGAAATCTACTTGCTGTATAATGGCAACGAATTTGGACGGCATGGGTTTGGATTGGCGAAACTGATATCTACGGAGATCAACAGATGAGCAATGGCCAGCGGGATTATAACAGTGAGTTTAAGGACAGTGCTGACCGGAAATATCACTATGGTTTCGACTATGATGTGATGCATCCCTATATGCTGAAGACGTTCCTCCCGTTCTTCCGGGCGGGCAATTTGTTGGAACTCGGTTCATACAAGGGGGAGTTCACCCGGCGGTTCCTGCCGCATTTCAGCGACATCACCTGCGTGGAGGCGTCCGGGGAGGCGGTGGCGGAAGCCAAGGAGAAGCTGGGGGGACAGGTCAAGTTCATCCACGCCTGCTTCGAGGCCGTCCGGCTGCCGGCGCGCTACGACCACGTCGTGATGACCCATGTGCTGGAGCATCTGGACGATCCGGTGCGGGTGCTGAAGCGGATCAACGACGAATGGCTGGCGGAAGGGGGGCGGTTCTTCCTGGTCTGTCCGAACGCCAACGCGCCGTCGCGGCAGATCGCGGTCAAGATGGGGTTGATCGCGCACAACTCGGCGGTGACCCCGGCCGAGGCGAAGCACGGGCACCGCATCACGTATTCGCTCGACACGCTGGAGCGGGACGCCGTTGCGGCAGGGCTGAAGGTGGTGCACCGATCCGGGATCTTCTTCAAGGCCCTGGCGAATTTCCAATGGGACCGGCTGTTGCAGACGGATATCATCTCCAAGGAATATCTGGAAGGATGCTACGCGCTGGGGCAGCAGTATCCCGATCTGTGCTCGAGCCTCTTCCTGTTGTGCGAAAAGGGTCCGTAGCGGATGCGGCGCCGGCCATGAGAGCGTCCCCGGCCCAGACCCGGACGGAGCGGTTCAGCGTCTATCTGCAGGATGCGGATTTCGTGGCCGCCCCCATGGTCTCCGTTCTGATGTGGACCTACAACGATCGGCCCCACATCGAGCGGGCGATCGAAAGCGTGCTGGCGCAGGTCGTGGATTTCAGCTGGGAATTGGTGATCAGCGACGATTGCTCCACCGATGGAACGACGGAAATCCTCCAGCGCTATCAAGCCCGGCATCCCCGCAACATCCGCCTGATCCTTTCCCGGGTGAACCTCTGGAAAGAGGGACGGATCACCGAGCGGTTGCTCCGCCAGGCGCGCGGGAAATACGTGGCCCTGCACCATGGCGACGACGAGTGGACCGATCCGCGGAAGCTGAAGCTGCAAGTGGAATGCCTGGAGAAAGATGCGGATCTTGCCCTTGTCTACCACAACGTGGAATACCGGTATGGGGGAGCTGCGGAGAGCGACACCCTTGCCTTTCCCTCGGCGGGGCGGGCGGGGACCTTGCCGCCGCCCCCTTCCACGACGACGTTTCGCGATCTCCTCAAGGGCCGGGTGATTCCCACGCTCTCGGTCATGTATCGGACGGCTTTTCTACAGGAATTTCCGGCGTGGTTGTCCGAACTGGCGGTGGGGGATTGGCCGGTCTTTCTTCTGTTGCTGCGGCAGGGACCGGGCCTCTATCTGGACCGCGTGATGGGGGTCTACCGGCAGCATGCGGGGGGGGTGTGGAGTTCCCTCGGTCAAGCCCGAATGGCCCAAGCGTATCTGAAGACGGCGCGAGTTGTCGCCAACCACATTCCGATGGGTGCGGAAGACCGGCGGGAATTCGACCATGGCGTATGGATCCGGGTGCTCCATTGCGTTGAAAAGCAACTCCAGGAGCGCCAGCCCGGTCCCGCGCTTTCCGTTTTGCTGGAACATGCCCGGAGATTTCCCCGGCAAGCCTTGGCCAATGCCTATGGCTACCGCTTGGCGGCAAAGGCGTTGGGACAAGCGGTGGGCGTCTTTCGCTAAAGCGGGTTGAAAATTTCCGTGGTTGCTCGTTGTCGGCCGGACCGCTGCGTCCGGCGGGATCCACGCCCGCCACAGAGGGCGGGCCTACACCCCGACCGCTCCAGTATCGGCGGGCGCGGCTGCGGATTTTATAAGGCGGGCGCGGATTTGGTTTTACTGTAGCCGGTCCCGATGGGGCCGGGCCTTGAATCCAGAGCCCCGCGCTCATCGAGCGCGGCGACAACAAATCCTGAAATGCTCTGGCCGGTGGATTTCAAGGGGGGGTGTTTTCCGAGGCGGCCGATGAGCCGGGGAAGGGGGTCATTTCGCAGGGTGGACGCGGGGGGATTTTCCCCGACAAAACCCGCTCGGAGGGGGTCTTCCGGCCTTTCCGGGAGCCCGGTTCAGGCAACCCGGATCGCGGCAAACAATCTCCAAAAAGGCGCGGGGTCAGGCTTGCCAGCGGCATAGGCCTATATTATATTCAAATTAAGGCGTATTCCGTAATCATTCGGTTTCAGCGGAGCGCCCAATGCGAGGATGAACCATATGAAATCGCGGCTTTGGATGGTGGGTGTAGGCGTGTGTCTTGCGCTGGGGGGGGCGTGGCCTGTCGGCGCCGCCGAATACTATGTCGATGACGACTCCGATGTCGGAGATGTTTACACGCCGGGCGTCACGGGCAGCGATTTCCAGAACGGACTCACGCCCAGCACGCCCAAGCGGACCGTGAACGGGTTGCTCGCCGCCGTGACGCTGCTGCCGGGAGACATCGTCTACATCGACACGGGCACGCATACGAACAACGTCGTCATCGGCACCGCGGTGACCGGTGCGCCGCTCAACCGCATCGAATTCCGGGGCACCACCAACGGCACGGTGTTCACCGGGAGCGGGAACCTGTTCGACGTCCGCGGCAAGCATCTGCAATTCCGGAACATCCGCGTGGCGGGGGGGTATGTCGGCCTCAACATGGTCGGCGCGGCCTTCTGCCGGTTCGACGAGGTGCAGGTGGTTTCCAACAGCTACGTTTCCGCCTTCTTGCAGTCGGCGTCGAACAGCAATGAATTCCGGCGGTGCGTGTTCATGTCGACGGCCGTCGAACCTTTTTTCGCGACCGGCTCGAAGGGCAACTACATCGAGCATTGCATCGGGATTTCCCCCGCCAACCGGTCGGCGTTCGCGGCCGACGCCGGGGGGGTGACCAACATCGTGGGCAGCATCATGCTCGGCGACATGGCGATCGGTCCCGACAACTACACGCCGGACCGGGGCAGCCGGAACCTCTTCTTCACGCAGCGCGCGCATTTCGGGGCGGAGACGGTGGCCGACGTGCAGCGGATCTACACCAACTGGACCGGGAACGCCTATGCCGATCCCAAGTTCCTGAACGCCGCCGCCCTCGATTTCCATCTGCTGAGCGCGGCGGGGTTCGTTTCCAACGGGACTTGGGTGGTGGATCCCGCGGTGGGATACAGCCCGGCGATCGATTTCGGCCCTTCAACGGCATCGGTCGGGGACGAGCCGCCCCCCAACGGGGGCCGGGTGAACATCGGCCTCCATGGCGGCACGGAAAATGCCAGCAAGAGCCGGACCGACGCCTGGCTGTTCGCGATGTCGTACAACGACGGCGGGACGTTGATGCAAACCGGGCAGCTGGAATGGGTGGCCAGCACCAATTTCGGCGCGACGACGAAGGTGGATCTGCAGTACAGCACCAACCGAGGCACGAACTGGAGCGATATCGCGCGGGTGGATGCGACCAACGAGACCTACGCGTGGACACCCGCCTTTTCGAATCCCGCGGTGCTCTGGCGGGTGGCCGCCACCAATGGCGCGGTGGCTTCCACCAATGCCAAGCCCTTCAGCATCCGCAACGCCACCAACACCGCGTTCAACTTCTATGTGAACGACGACAGCGCGGCCAACGACATGTACTGCGGCGGCGCCCTCGGCAACGACGCCAACAGCGGCATCGCCTCCAACGTCCCCAAGCGGAGCCTGCAGGCGCTGTTCGACGCCTATCAACTGCGGGGCGGGGACCGGATCTATGTCGACACGGGCACCTACGCCACCAACCTCTCCATCGGCTATTTCGATGGCGGGAGCGCCGGCAATCCCGTGCGCATCACCGGCAGCACCAACGGCGTGACCTTCAACCGGGGGAACACAACGGTGGATGCGCTGACGCTGCAGGCGGGCTCGTATCTGCTCAACCGGGAAATCAGCCATCTGGAGATCGAGAACCTCCAGCTGGCCGGCGGGCTGAACGGGCTGTATGCCAACCGGGCCTCGAACATCGTGATGCGCAATGTGCGGTTCACCGGGAACCAGCAATGGGGCGTGTCGCTGGTCAACTCCCGGCAGGTCTATTTTGAGGGCTGTCTCGCGGCGAACAACTCTTTCGGCGCCTTGTCGGTTCCGCTGGGCAACCTCTCCAACTTCTGGTCGAACGGAACGATGTGGGACAACACCACCAACCTGGTGGCGAGAACCAATTCCCTGTCGGTCTCCAACAGCATCCTGGCCAATGGCACCACCCTGTTCGGGGATCAGGTGGTTCCGGGCGACTACAACGTGGTGTGGGGCATTCCGTTCGTGGGGGGGGGGTATGACACCAACACGCCGTTCTCGACCCTGCAGAACGCCGGCTTCTGGGCGCGCAGCCTGAAGGCCAATCCGCAGTTCGCCAACGCGGCGGGCGGCGACTACCACCTGAAGAGCGTGACGGGGCGGTACGACCCCGGCCTGGGGGGCTTCGTGGCTGACCTGCCGGCGGAACATTCGCCGGCGATCGATTTCGGCGATCCGGCGGCATCGGTCGGGGCCGAGCCGCCGCCCCACAACGGGGGGCGGTTGAACGCCGGGATGCATGGCGGGACGACGCAGGCGAGCCAATCGCGCACGAACACCTGGCTGCAGTTGATCAGCTACATGGATGGCGGCACGCTGAGCGCCCAAACCGAGAATTGGCTGCGGTGGACCGGGGGCAATTACGCGCCCGGGGCGACCGTGACGATCCTGCTGTCGCGCGACGGCGGCTTGACCTGGACCAATCTGGCCAGCGGGGTCATGGCGACCAACGGGGTCTACCGGTATCAGGAGCCCGTGGCCGACAATTCATCGTCGTTCAACGGCCTGCTGAAAGTGGAGCTGGAAAGCGATTCGAATGTCTCGAGCCAATCGCCGACGAATTTCACCTATCTCAACGGGACGTTTTCGTTCTACGTCAACGACGCCTATTCGCCGACGGACGACGTGTACTGCACGGCGGCGGGCGACGACCTGAATCCGGGGCTGAGCCGGGGGGCGCCGATGGCGAACCTGCATGCGGTGCTGGCCAAATATCCCCGGATGAATCCAGGCGACCGGATCTACGTGGACACGGGCGTCTACACGGCGACGAACCCCGTGAACCTGACGGCGAGCTATTCCGGCACCCCGGCCGAGCCGATCCTGATCGCCGGCAGCACGAACCGCGCGGCGGGCGGGACCGTGTTCAGCGGCGGGGTGCTGAAATTCGACTTCCGGACGGGCGCCTCCAACATCGTGCTGCGCGACATCACGCTGACCAACGTGGCGCGCGGCGTGGCGATGACGAACGCCGTGAACGTCCTGCTGGACGGCGTGGAGGTGCGTGGCGCCAGCAGCCGGGCGTTTGATCTGCAAGGCGTCAACGCGCGGAGCAACCAGCTGGTCCGGTGCGTGGCCCACGGCGGCGCCGTCGGCGCCTATCTGCTGCAAGCCACGAACGTCACCATCCGGAACTCCGTCTTTTACCAGAACTCGGACGCGGGGATCTTCCTGGAAAGCGGCGCCGGAGTGCTGCTGGAGAACAGCCTGCTGTCCTCCACCCGCACCAATGCGGTGCTGATCTCCTTCGCCTCGGCAACCGGATTCTCGTCGGACTACAACGGCCTCCATGCCGGTCCGTTCACCCGGGTGGGCCGGAACCGGACCACCGGCGGCGTGGCGGACAACCTGGCCGCTTGGCAGGTCCTGTCCGGCGGGCGGGATGTCCACAGCGTGCCGGGGGATCCGCAGATGGCCGATCCCGGCCAGTATGACTATCACTTGAAGACCCAGCAAACGCTGGGCCGGCGCCTGCCCGATGGCGGCCGGATATCGGATCTGGTGTCGTCGCCGCTGCTGGATGCGGGCAACCCGGCCACGACCGCCTACGCCAACGAGCCGGCGCCGAACGGGGGCCGGATCAACATCGGGCGGTTTGGGGGCACGGCGGAGGCCAGCATCGCCTTGGACTCTCCCTGGCTCAAGACCGTTTCCTTCGGCGACGCGGGAAGCGTGACCAGCGGGGTGGTTCCGCTGGTCTGGACGGCCGGAGGGGGGTTCTCCAACCAGACGGTGAACGTCGAGGTTTCATCCGATGGCGGCAAGACCTGGGGGAGCGTGACCTCCGGGGTGCCGGCCACGAACGGCATCGCAAACTGGATCCTGTCCGACCTGCTGCCGGATACGCCGGCGGGGGTGTGGCGCGTGGTGTGCCTGAGCCCCGCCCTCTCGGCCCAGTCCAGCAATTTCTTCTTTTCCATCCGCAAACAGCCGCTGGACATTTTCGTGGCGACGGCGGACACCAACGAGGCGGTGTATGTCGCGGGGCCGGGGGCGGCAGACAACTGGAGGGCGACCTCGAACGAGCCGATCAACTCCGTGCGGACGGTGTTCGAGCGCTTCGATCTGGAGCCGGGGGACCGGATCTGGGTGGATCCGGGCACCTATGCGGAGACCGAGGCGATCATGATCGGGATGAAGAACTCCGGATCGGCGACAAATCCGGTCCAGATCACCGGCAATGTGCTGTCGCCCTATCGCGGCACGGTGTTGGCGCGCGTTTTCCGCACGGTGGGCTCGAGCGTTTTCCAGATTTCCCGCGCGGGCGGGGTGCGGATGGAAGCCGTGGTGGTTTCGAACGGCTGGTCGGGCGTGAGCGCGGAGAACACCGGGAAGATCACGCTGGAGCGGGTCCGGGTGGGGCATTGCGGCACCAACGCCGTTTTCGCGGGGGCGGGCGCGACGCTCGATCTGAACCGGGTGATCATCGGGCAGAACCAGGCCAACGGATTGCAGACCTTCACCGGGTCGGTGGTGACGGTGCAGCACAGCTTGATCCAGGACAACGCCCGGGCCAACGTGTTTTTCCGCGGGGGCGCCCTGACGCTCAAGAACAGCATCCTGGAGGCGGCCGGCTCGTCGCGGTTCGTGTACTACCTGGGCGGATCCGGGACGCTGGACGCGAACTACAACAACATCCGGGCGACCGAAGGCGCCAACGTGGCCGGGGGCGACAACCGGGCCGCCAGCCGCTTCCTGATCGATTGGCAGATCAGTTCGTCGAACGATGTCCGCAGCTCCGGGTACGCGGCGAATTTCGCCAATGCCGCCGCGATGGATTTCCATCTTCAGAGCGCATCCGGACGGTACGTGCCGGCGACCGGCGGGTGGACCAACGACGCGACGACCGCCCGCTTGATCGATCTGGGCGATCCGGCGGCCTCCTATGCCAACGAACCGACGAACAACGGGGGGCGCGTCAACGTGGGGCTGTACGGCAACACGGGCGAGGCCAGCAAGAGTTCGGGGCAGGGGATGCTGGTGCCGCTGACCATGTCCGACGGCGGGACGATCCGAGGCGCGGTCGATCTGCATTGGTCCTGGGAAGGCGATCCGGGCATTGCGCCGGGGGAATCGCTGGTCGTCCAGTTTTCGGGAGACGGAGGGTCCAACTGGGTCGACATCGCCAATGCGTTTGCGGGGGACTCCAAGGTGAGCTGGGACAGCACCAACGTCCAGAGCACGGCGATGGGCGTCTGGCGGGTCGCGACGACCAACGGGACCGTCTGGGGGCAGACCGAGACCTTGTTCGCCGTGAGGAACGTGCCGCTGAGCTATTACGTGAACGACGGAAATCCGGACGGCGACGTGTATTGCTCGGAGGTCGGAAGATCCACCAACTCCGGGCTCGAAACGAACGCTCCGATCGATTCGGTGGCCCGCCTGCTCGGAAAATACAAGGTGGAACCCGGGGATGTCGTCTATGTGGACACGGGCATCTACCGCCAAAGCGCGCCGCTGGTGATTTCGGTTTCTTCGCCGGGGGCGACCAATCGATTGATCATCCAAGGCAGCACCAACGAGGCGTTCGGCGGGAGCGTGTTCACCAACGCCAGCGGGGCGGTGATCGAGCTCCAGAACACCCACGTGGTGGAGCTGCGCGATCTCCGCCTCCATGGCGGCGACCAAGGGCTGCTGCTGACCCAGGCCAGCTCGAACCTCGCGTTCCGCGTGCGGTCCGTGGGCGCGCGCGGCAACGCCTTCCAATTAAGCACCCAATCCGACCAGAACCAGTTCATCCAATGCGCGGCGCTGAATTTCTCCCGGACCGGGTTCAGCGTGGTCCGGCCCCCCACTGAACAGATCGCGCCCGCGACCAATCATTGGATTGGCGGGGTGCTTTCGCCCGTTCCGGCCACCAGCAATGGAACGGCCGTGTCCACGGGGGTGTTGGTGGGCGTCCAATCCGGCCGCCTCTATGTCAGCAACAGCGTGTTCGTGGCCAACAGTCCCGCGCATGGCATCTATTCCGTCGCTCCGTCGGTGATCCGCGGCAACTACAATTGCTACCACCAGCCGTTCACCAACACCTTGTTCGCCCTGATCGAGGGCGCGATCCCCTTGTATGGCCTGAATTCCATCAGTCTGGCGCATCTGGGCGCCTGGGCCGCGGCCAACCTGAGCGATGGCGACTCCTTCTCCGCCGATCCGCTGTTCGGGGATCTGGAGAACGGCGATCTGCATCCCCGGAGCGCCGGCGGCCGGTATCGGCCGGAGACCGGGACCTTCGAGCCGGATGGGGAGACCTCTCCGCTGATCGATGCCGCCGATCCGGCGATGCCGTTTGCCCTGGAGCAACCGCCCAACGGCGGGCGGGCCAATCTGGGGATCTATGGCAACGATCCGCAGGCCAGCTGGGCGTCGCCCACCCACGCCAGCTATGTGCTGCTGACCCTCAATGAGGGCGGAACGGTCCAAGGGACCCAGACGCTCAAGTGGCTGCCCCAAGGCGAGGCCACCAGCACGGTGGGAAGCCTCATCATCCAGCTGTCCACGAACAGCGGCCTTTCGTTCCCGACGACCCTCGCGACGGTGCCCGCCACCCAGCGTCAATACGAGTGGAATTCCACCCTGCATCCTTCGGTGCCCACCGCCCGCTGGCGCGTCCAGCATTCCATCTATCCGGAATGGGTCGCCGCGTCCGACCGGGACTTTTTGATCCACAACACCAACCTGACCTATTATGTGGACGATGCGTCCACCAACAACAATGCCTATTGCAGCATGCCGGGAAATCCGGCCAACACCGGACTTTCACCCGATTCGCCGCTGCCGTCCCTGGCCGACGTCCTGGCCCGTTACGATCTGGAGCCGGGCGACGTGGTGAAGGTCGACACGGGGACCTACACGCCGGCCGCGCCGATCACCATCGGCTATCTGGATTGCGGCACGGCCGCCCAGCCGGTGACGATCCAAGGGAGCACAAACCCTCCCGGCACCGTCTTTTCATGGAATGGATTGCGCATCGAGAACGCCCGCGGCGTCGCGGTGAAGAACTTGAAGTTCGAGTCGGCGTCGATTTCCCCCGCGGCGGCCTCCGTGGAACGCTCGGAGGACATCACGCTGGAGCAGGTGGACGTCTCCGGCGCATTTGGAACCGGCCTGGCGGTCGCGTTCAGCTCGAACGTGTTCCTCCGCAACTTCTCGGTTGTGGGGGCCGTGACCAACGGCGTGGCCAGCCAGGCTTCTTACAACACGCGGCTGGAATTCGGCACGATCTGGTCCAATGGGCTCGCCCAGGTGTCGATCCGCAACCAGGCCGCCGTCGGCGGCTATATGGCCGAGCGCGAAGCGTCCTTCGTGACGGTGAGCAACTGCATCCTGGGGGCCTTCGGCGTCCGGAACCCGGCCTATGAGGTGCGCGGGACCCTGCATGCCAACTACAACAACCTCTATTTGTCGGGAGGGGCGCTGGCGGCGCTGGCCTACGAAGCCGGCTTCGCCCGGGAATTCGATTCCGTCGGGAGCTGGTCCGGCGCGACCAACAAAGACACCCGGAGCCTTTCGCACGATCCCCGCTTTGCGGATGCCGTTTCGGGCGATTTCCATCTGAAGAGCTCCCGCGGCCGGTTCGATCCGGCCACGGGAACCTTCGTCGAAGTGGATCCCCCCTCCGAGAATTCGCCGCTGATCGACGCCGGCGATCCAGACGCGACCGCCATCGTCACCAACGAGCCGTCGCCGAACGGCGGCCGGGTCAACCTCGGCCGCTATGGCGGGACTCCGCAGGCCTCCAAGACGCCGACCAACGGCGCGCTCACGCTGATCAGCTTCAACGACGGCGGCCGGGCGTCCGGCACCAACGCGCTGGTGACGTGGCTGGCCCGCGGCTCGGCCACCGGCTCCACGGTGACCATCTCCTATTCCGCGGATGGCGGGCTGACCTGGACGGTCCTGACCAATGGGATCTCGTCCTCCTTGGGTTCTTGGACCTGGAACACGACCAACAGCCAGGAATCGGTGGAGGGGAAGCTGAAGATCGAAGCGAGTATCCCTGGAGTCACCGATGCGATCAGCGACAAGTTGTTCTCCGTCCGGAACGGGAACTTCTCCTTCTATGTCAACGACCGGGACCGCGCCAACGACGTGTATTGCGGGGAGATGGGCAGCGATTTGAACAGCGGGTTGTCGTCCAACGCGCCCATGGAAACCCTGGGGAAATTGCTGGACCGCTATGATCTGGAAAGCGGCGACATCGTCTACATCGACACGGGCGTCTACAAGGGGGATCCGTGGCGGATCACGCAGGCCGACTCCGCCGGCGCGATCAACCTGCCGCCGGTGGTGTTCCAAGGCAGCACGTATTCCCTGCTCAACGGGACGGTCCTGGACCGGGAGTTGAGCCCCGTTGGCATCCAGGTGGACTATGCCGTGGGGGTCCAGCTGCGCAACATCACCGTTTCCAACACCCGGGCGGGAAGCGCGGTTTCCTTCAACGAGTGCCACAACGCCGCCGCGGAGCACGTCGTGGCGGGGGGCGGAAACATCGGGTTCTCCATCACCCGGGGCAGCCAGATCCGCGTGGCCAACTGTCTGGTCTTCGACGCCTTCCAAGGGGTTCTGGTTTCCGCCGGCTTGTATGATCCTTCGATCAACTACCCGGTGATCGAGAACAACGTGTTCTGGGAAACCGCCGGGCCCGCCATCCAACTGGCCGGGGGGCAAGCCACCACGGTGCGAAACAACATCTTGTCGGTGGGCGCGGGCCACTATGTGTATGACCTCGGGGAGACCGCCAGCGTGATCGCGGACCACAACGCCATTTGGCTGGCGAGCGGCGGGCGCGTATACCGGAAGGAGCAGAGCCGCGCGATTTCGCCCGTGCCGATCATCTATGAAACCGTCGGATCCTGGGCGGCCGCTTACGGACAGGATCTGCATTCGTACGACGGCGATCCTCTGCTGGTGGATCCGGCGGGCCGGAACTTCCATCTGAAGAGCCAGGCGGGACGGCATGTCGGCGGATTGGTGTGGACGAACGACCCGGTTTCCTCTCCGCTGATCGACGCCGGCTGGACGAATTCCGCCGCGTGGGCCAACGAGCCGACCAACAACGGCGGTCGGATCAACATCGGGCTGCATGGGGGAACGCCGTGGGCGTCGAAAACCAGCACGAACTCGGCCCTCCATCTGCTGACCTTGAACCGGGGCGGCGTGGCGTCGGGATTGGTGGCGTTGAACTGGAAGGCCTCGGGAATGTCCACCGGCCACACGGTCCGCCTGGACGTCTCCCTCGACGACGACGGCAGTTGGACCCCGATCGCGACGAATCTCCAGGCCTCTTTGGGGGGGATCCAGTGGAACAGCGCGGGTTCTTCCCCGCTGGCGCGGTGGCGGGTGCGGGATGAACAGCAAACGAACGTGTTCGCGATCAGCGAGCTCAGCTTCGTGCTCCACAATGGGCCGATCCATTACTATGTGAACGATGAATTCCACGACGCCAACGACATCTATTGCGACGCGCCGGGCAGCTCCGGGAACACGGGCGTATCGCCGGATTCGCCCAAGCGCTGGATTTCGGAGATCTTGGACGCCTACAACCTGGAGCCGGGCGACGTGATCTACGTGGACACCGGCAACTACCAAGCGGCGGAACCCACTGTCATCGGCGACCTGGATGCCGGCGACGTGTCGCAAGATCCCAGCCGGCAAGTGACGATCATGGGCAGCACCAACGTCCCGGCCGGCGGCAGCCGCTTCACCATGTCCGATCCGACGGTGTCGGCCTTCAAGCTGCAATCCACCCATGGCATCCGCCTCAACCGGCTCAACATCCAGAGCGCCTGGCATGGCCTGTCCATCCAAGACAGTTATTTCGTCACGGCCGAATGGATGAACATCCGCGGAAGCGAGAATGGCGCGCACATCCTGTCCTCCTCCAACATCGTTTTTTCCCGCTCGGCGCTGGCGGGGAACCGGAATGCCGGCATCTATTTCTCGGGAGGGAACAAATCCTCCTTGGACGTGGGATCCAGCGTGGTCTGGTCGAACCGCTACGGGATCTACCTGGACCAGGGATACGCCCGCGCCTCCAATTCCATCTTCGGGATGCTGTTGCCGAACTCCTTTGGGTTCTACGTCCAGACGGACAAGGCCCTGACCGAGATGCAAGGCGACTACAACAGCCTGTATGTGCAGCATGCAAGCGGAGCGGTGGGCGGGTGGCAGACGGGCGCGGGCGCCTCGACCCGCACGTCGGTCTTCACCACGGTTTCCGCATGGACCTTGGCATCGGGGCAGGACGCCCATTCCTTGGCGCATCCTCCGCACTTGGCCGATCCGGGCACTGGCGATTACCACCTCAAGAGCAAGGGCGGCCGCCACCTGCCGGGTGAAACGAACCTGGTATACGACGATGTTTCCTCCCCCCTGATCGACGCGGGGAATCCGCAATCGATGGCCTGGACGGCGGAGCCGGATCCCAATGGCCGGCGGCTCAACATCGGCCTGTATGGCGGCACCGCCGAGGCCAGCCGCAGCCCGACCGGCGGGTGGATCACCTTGATTACCTTGAACGACGGCGGGACCTCGCAGGGCTCGATCGAACTGAAGTGGGCCGTGGGCGGCGCGGCGACCAACTACACGGTGTGCATCTATTATTCTCCGAACGAAGGCATCACTTGGACCAACGTGATCTGCGGCGTGTCAGCCGGCCTCGGGAGCTATCTGTGGGACAGCGTCCCCTATGGGCGCTCCGCGCTGGGGCTCTGGCGCATCAAGTGCCAGCAGGACGAAAGCATAGACGTGCAGAGCCAGTCGCCGTTCATCCTGCGCAACTTCGGCGAGATCCCCTACTACGTGAACGACGTCTACGACACCAACGACGTCTATTGCACGGCGTCCGGCGACAACGCCAACCACGGCCTGTCCCCGGCCAAGCCCAAGGCCAGTCTGCAGGCGATTTTCGACACCTATGAACTGGCGCCCGAAGATGTGGTGTACGTGGATGGGGGGACCTATTGGGCGGGGGCGCCGCCGATTGAAATCAACCAGCGGGACTCGGGCTATGGCAACGTGTATGTGACCATCCAGGGCAGCACCAATCCGGTGGCGCCCACCGTGTTTCAGTCGCCGTCGCTCGATGCGGCGTGCGTCTTCTCCCTGAACTATGCGGTCAATGTCCGCTTGAAAGACCTGACGATCCGCGGGGCCAAGGTGGGCGTGGAGTCCTACCAGACGATCGGCTGCCAACTCGACTCGGTGCGGGTGGAAGAAAACAAGATCGCGGGCCTGAATCTGAACAAGAGCGCCACGTTCCGGCTGATCCGGTCGGTGCTGCGGGAAAACGGGTTCATCGGCGTCGAAGGCGTGGCGGTCGCGCTCTCGGAGGCTTCGCTGGCCATTGAAAACAGCGTGCTGTGGAACAGTCCATCCGCCATCTCGGGGAGAGGGGTGTTGACCGTGACCAACAGCGTGTTGGACGCCAACGGGCCCAACGGGCGCATCTATCGCTTCGGCATCGGCGGCTTGGGCGACTTCCGCGGCGACTACAACTGCTATTCGCGCAAGGATGGCGCGCTGATCGCGGAAGAAGACAAGCTGGTGGGCGGCAACGAATATTACAACGACTTGCCGTTGTGGAGCGCGGCTTCCTCGTCGGATTGGCACAGCATGACGATCCCTTCGGCTTCCGTTTCCAATGCGTTCGCCAATGCGCCCGGCGGGGATTTCCATCTCCGCAGCCCGCAAGGACGCTTCTGGAATGGGGCCTGGACCAATGACGCGGTGCTCTCGCCGCTGATCGACGCCGGGGCTCCGGAATGGCCCAGCGACCAGGAGCCGGTTCCCAACGGGGGCCGCATCAACATCGGGGCCTACGGCAACACGCCGCAGGCATCCATGACCCAGACCAATCCGCCATGGGTGCGCGCGGTTTCCCTCAACGAGGGCGGCGTCGTCTCGACCAATGTCCTGTTGTACTGGGCGTACGGGGGCATTCCCGACAGCACCTTGGTCCGGCTGGAGTATTCCGACAACTACATGGACTCGTGGAAGCCCATCGCCAGCAACCGCACCGTCGGCTCCCGCCAATTTGACTGGGACATCAGCTCGATGCCGTTGAGCTTGGCGGTGTTCTGGCGGGTGGTCGCCCAGGCCAGCACCAATGTGTGGGACGCGTGCGACCTGCCGTTTTCGATCAAGACCCGGAACTACGACTACTACGTCAACGACGGATCCACCAACGGGGATCGCTGGTGCACGCAGGTCGGGCAGGAATGGAACCCCGGCACGAATTCCGCGGCGCCCATCAGCAGCGTGAACGCCCTGCTGGCGCGCTATCCCGTGGGCGGGGGCGACCGCATCTACATCGACACGGGAGAATACCCCGTGACGAGCGTCTCGCGGATCCTCCTGAACAACGCGAACACCGGGACCGAGGCCAAGCCGCTGTTGATCTATGGCAGCACCAATGCGTCGTGGAACGGCACCAATGCGCTGTGGAACGGGACGCTTCTGGCGGGCGATGGCTCGGCGGACGGGATCAAGATCCAAAACGCGCGCTACATCGAGATGCACAACCTGCGGATCAAGGGCATGGGGAATGGCGTTTCGCTCGAGAATGTCGATGGCGTCCGGCTGCGGGGGCTGGAGCTGTTCAACAATCTGACCAACGGCATCTTCGTTTCCGGCAGCGGCGCCTTGGACGTGCAGAACTGCCGCATCTGGAGGAACGGGCTGTTCGGGTACTACTCCGCCGGACAGAAAGGCCGGCAGGGGATCTTGAACTCGACCTTCTGGGCGAACCAAGCCGGGGCGGCGCTGAATGGCCAAGGTCTGTTGAATGTGTCCAACAGCATCTTGGTCGTGACCAATGGCGCGGCGATCTACACCGAATCCGGGGCGGGAGCGATCGGGGGCGACTACAATCTGTTCAGCAAATCGGCGGGGGGCGTGATGGCCAGCAATCTGCGGGATCGGGTGATCTTCTCCAATCTCCGCCAATGGCAGACGCAGGGGCGCGACCAGTACAGCCTCGTGGAGGATCCGTTGTTCGTGGATCCCGCGTCCGGCAATTTCCACCTGCAGAGCCGCCAGGGATATTGGAGCAACGGGACTTGGGCCGTTTCGGCCAACACCTCCTGGGCCATCGACGCGGGAGATCCTTCTTCGTCCGCCGCCACCAACGAACTTCCGCTCAACAGCGGCGGCCGGATCAATCTCGGCGCCTACGGGGGAACCAGCGAGGCTTCGCTCACCGACACCAACTCGCCGGCGCTGCTGCCGGTCAGCTTGCGGGACGGAGGCGTGGCGCCCAACAACCAGATCCTGTATTGGCTGTACCGGGGGCTCAATCCAACCAACACGGTCAACATCCAATTCTACGACGGCGCCTCGTGGCAAACCGTGGCCGAAAACGTCAGGATCGATACGAACCAATATGTCTGGTCCAGTTCGGTGGGGACGCCCGAGGCCTTGTGGCGGGTGGTGTTGGTGGCCAACCCCGCCATCCTCGGGGCGACGGACGTCCTGTTCTCGCTGCGGCCGTTTGCCTTGACCTACTTCGTGAACGACGACAGCCGGGACAACGATGTGTACACCGGGGCGTTCGGCTCTCCCACCAACCGGGGGTATGTCTCCAACAGCCCCTTGCATTCGATCCAGGCGGTGCTGGAAAAATACCAGCTGCTCGGCGGCGACGAAATCAAGGTGGACACGGGCGTGTACGCGATGTCGGAACCAGTCCAGATCACGCTCCTGAGCCGGGGAGACACGACCAACCGCGTGAAATTCACCGGCAGCACCAATTGGCTGGCCGGAGGGTCCCGGCTGGAGCCGGAGATCGGCATGAACGGCCCGGCCTTCCTGTTCTACAACACCAGCGACATCGACCTGTCCTGGTTCCATGTGCTGGGGTTCACCAACGCCGTGTCCTTCCAGGGCGATGGATCCATCCGCTGCCGCCTCATGGATCTCGACATCCAAGGGTCGTTCGGCGCCGGCGTCGCGCTTTCCAAGGCCGATGACATCGAATTGCTCCGCGTGCTGATCCGGGAGGGAGAAACCAACGGGATCGTGGCGGCCAACAGCACGTTTGGATTGGACGGCTGCGTGCTGTGGTCCAACCGATATTCCACGATGCGCTTCGGGGAATTTGTCGAGCTGGAGATGACCAATTCGGTTCTGGAGGCTTCGGGCGTGGGGAACTATTGCTATCTGTCCAGCACCACCGCGGTGATCAAGGCGGATTACAACAATCTCTACATCCGCAACGGGGCCCAGGTCGCCTCCATCAATGGCCTGCAGTATGAGAAGGTTCCGGCGTGGTCGTTGAGCGTGACGCAGGATGTGCATTCGCTGAGCACGGATCCGCTTTTCCACGATCCGTCCAACGGGGATTTCCATCTGCAGAGCAAAGGCGGCCGCTACGATCCGGCGACGAGGAACTTCGTGACCACCGACACGGTGTATTCCCGCCTGATCGACATGGGGTCGCCGCGTTCCGCGTGGAGCAACGAGCCTTCGACCAACGGCAGCCGCCGCAACATCGGCCTGTATGGCAACACCGCGCAGGCCAGCAAGAGCAACACCAACCGGTGGCTGCAGGCGGTCACCGCGATGGGCGGCGGCATCATGTATGGCATGTTCGACCTGGTCTGGGGATACGGAGGCGGAATCGCCTCCAACGAAGTCGTCCAGTTGTGGTATTCCTATGACAACGGGACGGCGAACTGGCGGTTCATCGACGAGTGCGCGGTCGGGGCGGGCCAGCTCAGGTGGCAAAGCGATGAGCTGCAGCTGTCGGGCGGCAATTGGATCCTGGCCTATCCGACCAGTCCCGCCGGACGGTGGCGGATTGTCCTGAAGAACAGCTCTCCGGCCGTGATGGATATGATTCCGACCTACTTCGGGTTGCGCAACAGCCCGTTCACCTACTATCTCAACGACACGTCGCGGGTGAACGACGTCTATACCGACGCCGTCGGCGACAACACCAATATGGGATTCTATGCGGCGGCGCCCAAGCTGACGCTGAAGGCCCTTCTGGAGGAAGTGGATCTCGAGCCGACCGACCGGATCTTCGTCGATACCGGGATCTACCAGTTGAGCGAGCCCAACCTCCCGTGGATGACCGACACCAACACGCCGATCCGCTGGGAGGCTTCGGATGGCGGGGAGCCGCCGGACGGCGAGGGGAACTCGCGGTCGGTCGTCTTCCAGGGCAGCACGCATCCCGATGGCAGCCATTTCGTCACCACCAACAAGTTTCCGGCGGGCGCGTTCTTCTTCATGGAGGCCAGCCATGTCGACATGCGGGATCTGTGGTTCGCGGGCGAATCCATGCAGTTCACCGGAACGGGGCTGGTGGGCAGCAACCTGTTCCTGACCAACGGGTCGATGTGGGTGGCGAGCGACATGTCCGTGTTCGAAAACATCCAAGTGGACCGGGGCTCGTTCACCCTGTCGGGACAGGGCAACCAGGTGAAGCTCCTGCGGCAGCGGTGGGGGGAAGCCGCCATCGTGGGCACCAATGTGACGATGATGAACTCGGTCGTGTACACCACCAACCAAATGAGAACCGGCGTGGTGGTGAACGCGGAGGGCGCGGTGATCTCGAATTGCACCCTGGTTTCCTCCGCCGGGAGCGCGCTCGGCAAGCGCGGCTCCGGCACCCTGAGGCTGGGACACAGCATCCTGGTGGCGGGGGGGGCGGATCCCAGCAGCGTGATTGCCTGGGAGGATGGCGGGTTGATTTCCGATTGGAACAACCTGCAGGCGAAAGGCGCCTCGACGTGGGTCGGGACCCGGAACGGAAGATGGGAGCGGCTGTCCTATTGGCAGGCGGCCTCCGGGCAGGACGCCAACAGCGTTTCGTTTGAACCGGGGTTCCAGAGCCAACTCACAGGCGATTTCCATCTGAATTCGCTGGGGGGCCGTTGGAGCCTGTCCTTGAACGATTGGGATTACGGGGACACGGTGCATTCCCCGCTGATCGACCTGGGCGATCCGGGGATCCCGGCCGGGGAACCCGCGCCCAGCGGAGGCCGGCGCAATCTCGGGGCGTTTGGCGGGACCAGCCAGGCCAGCAAGAGCCGGCCGGGCTTCTGGCTGACTGCGCTGACCCAGAACGACGGCGGGGTGCTGAAGGGCACCAACGTGACGCTGCGCTGGCGGGCGGGCAACGCCGACGGTAAATATGTCACGCTTTCCTATTTCGATGGAACCACCTGGACGGACATCGCGACCGTCCTGGCCACGGATGAATCCTTCGTGTGGAACACCACGGGGTTCCCCGACAGCTTCAACGCGCGCTGGCGGGTGGTGGCCGAGGATGGTTCCTCCGCGGCGCACACCAACAACCTCGCCTTCCCCTTGCGCAACCACGCGACGAACTTCTATGTGAACGACGCGAACGGGGAGGGCGACATCTATTGCAGCGCCACCGGTTCGGTCGCCAACACCGGATTGGCGACGAATTCCCCCCGCCTGACGCTGCAGTCGATCTTGGACGATTACGATTTGGAAGGTGGCGACCGGGTCTATGTGGACACGGGCGTCTATCCCTCGCCATCCAACATCCGCATCATCTGGTCCCGCAGCGGCGAAACGAACAACGACGTGGTGATCCAAGGGAACACCAACCATGCCTATGGCACGCGGTTGACGCGCTCGGGCTCCGCCGGCTACCCGGCGGTGGGCTTCGATGTCAAGGCGTCGCAGATCCAACTGGCCCACATGGCCATCCAAGGGGTGGACCGCGGCATCCTGCTGGAGTCCAACCGGAACACGACGGTGCGGGGCGTGGTGGTCCGGGATGCGACCACCGCCGGCATCGCCGTGGAAGGGGCGCAAAACACGCTAATCCGGAATTCCGGATTCTGGAATGGCGGGTGGGGCGTCAGCCTGAACAACACGAGCACCTCCACGCTGGAAAACCTTTCGTTCGTGGATTTCGGGTGGGCGGGCATCCGGCTCGCCAACACCCGGGCGGATGCGATGCAGAACAACATCTTCGTTCCGGCCACGAATGCCTATGCCTATTCCGTCGGCGCGGCGACCTCGTTGCTGATGAACGCCACGATGGACTACAACCTGTATGATTTCAGCCGAACGGGATCCGGATTCTATGAAGGCTGGACCAACATCTTCCGGAAGTGGCAGCTGAGCATGAACCGGGACTTCCGCAGCGCGCTCACCAACGCCCGCTTGGCGGACATCGATGGCAACAACGATTTCCAATTCCATCCGCTGTCCACCAACGGCCGCTGGACCGCGAGCGGGTGGACGATGGCGGACACCAACACCTCCTGGGCGGTGGATCACGGCAATCCAAACCACGACTACAGCCAGGAGCCGACGAACCATGGCGACCGGTTGAACATCGGCATGTACGGCAACACCGTCCAGGCCAGCCAGGGCAGCACGGTCACCAATTATGAGATCCGGACGTTGAACAACGGGGAGAATATTTTCCAGGATGATTCAACCTGGCCCATGATCTGGTCCACGCATCTGGTGGATTCGAATGAATGGGTGCAGGTGATGTTCTCCAACGGTCAAACCAACGAGTTCGGAGAGCTGGTGTGGATCACGCTGGCCACCCTGCCGGCCTATCAGGAGTACTACGTCTTTGCGGCGGAATCCCAATACCAAACGGTGAAGGGACGCTGGCAAGTCATCGGCGTGAACGATCCCAGCCTGTGGGCCGCCAACGCCGCCAACTTCAACATCCGGTGGGGCTTGTTGAGGATTCTCTCGAGTCCCCAACCGGTGTCCGGCCTCATGCGGTTCAATTGGGCGGGCGGCGTGGGCGGGTTGCGCTACCGGATCGAATATTCGGACGACTATGGCAAGACATGGAACGCATGGGAGGCGAAGTATAACGGGCCGGCTCCGATCAACCTGAACAACTTCACCATTCAGGCCGGGCAGGCCAGCCCAAGCTATACCTTCGAGGACCGGACGTCCTATCTGCGCCGGAGCCGGTGGTACCGGATCTGGGAACTCCCGCAGTAGGGATGCGGAGCACATGGGCCGGAGCGGATGGGCGGCGGCGCTGGGAAGCGCCGCCGCTGTGCTTTTGCTTCTTTCACCGTCGACCCTGCCGGCCGCCGGTCCCATCCGGCAGGCGGCGGGCGGGTCGGCTCACGTGTTGATTTTCGCCGGCTTGGCATGGCTCTGGGGGCGGGTTTTGCCGGTCCATCTGCAGGGCGGGGTTCTTTGGGGGGCGTTGGCCCTCTTTTCGGCGTCGGTGGAATGGATCCAGCCGTGCGTGGGTCGTTCGGCCGAGTGGACGGATTGGCTCTATGGCGCGGGCGGGGCGGCTTGCATCTGCGGCACTTGGCGGTTGCATTGGCGCAGGGGCATTCTCCGGTGGGCGGGGGTGCTGGTTCTCTTCTCCGCCCCGCTGGCGTGGGCGCTGGCCCTGCGCGAGGCGGAAATCCGCGTGTTCCCTTCGCTGACGGAACCCGGAGCCCTCTGGGCTCGCGGCGGCTGGGTGTTGAACGGGGTCCGGATCTCCGCGCCTTCCAAGGCAGCTTTCCGGATCGCGGGGGAGCCTTGGGATGGAAAGAGCGCTCGGTTTCCCTATCCGGGCGTGTTCCGCGCGCCCGCCTGTTCCGACTGGCGCGGGATGCGGGCATGGCGGGCCGAGCTGTTCTGGCCCGGACCGGATCCGGTCCTCTTCGCGGTCCGGGTGGATGACCGTCCCGGAAATCCTCCTTATGCGGAGCGGTTCCAGCGGGAGTTCGCCGTCACCCCAGGGTGGAATGCCGTGGAGATTCCCGCCGAAGAGCTGGGCCGGACGTCAGGAGGCCGGCCGATGCGCTTGGACCAGATCCACCGGTGGGGCGTTTTTCTTGTTTCGAATGCGCGCTTCGACTATTTTCTCCTGAGTGCAGTGCGGTTGGAACTGAAAGAGGATCGGCCATGAAGAAATTGTCCATCGTGATTCCCGTCTACAACGAGGCGGCGACCATTGCCGAGATCGTGGCGTTGGTCCGCTCGGTGGACATCGGCATGGAAAAGGAAATCCTGCTCGTGGATGACTGCTCCCGCGACGGAACGCGGGAGGTCTTGGAGAAGATGGGAAGGGAACAGGCCGACCTGAAGGTCTTGTGCCACGACGTGAACAAGGGGAAGGGGGCGGCTTTGCGCACGGGGTTCGCCGCCGCCACGGGCGACATCGTGCTGATCCAAGACGCCGATCTGGAGTACGATCCCAAGGAATATCCACGGCTGTTGCAGCCGATCTTGGAGGGGCATGCGGACGTGGTGTTCGGATCCCGCTTCCTGGGCGGCGGGCCGCATCGCGTCGTCTATTTTTGGCACTATCTGGGCAACCGGCTCCTGACCACCCTGTCCAATATGACCACCAACCTGAATCTCACGGACATGGAGGTCTGCTACAAGGTGTTCAAGCGGGGGGTGATCCAGAGCATTCCTCTCAAAGAAGACCGGTTCGGCTTCGAGGTGGAGATCACCGCAAAAGTGGCCCGGCGGAAGCTGAAGATCTACGAGGTGCCCATTTCCTACTACGGGCGCGACTATTCCGAAGGGAAGAAGATCGGCTGGAAAGACGGTTTCAGCGCCCTCCGCTGCATCGTGAAATACAAATTCACGGACTGATTCAGCCGAGAAAGCCCGCTCCGCGGAGCTTGTCCCAGGTGAGCGCCGCGGGGGCGGCGGCTCCCGCCATGGAAGCCCGCACGTATTTGCCGAGCATATCGGTTTCCAGATTGACGCGCGCTCCGGCAGGCAGGGAGGAGAGGGCGGTCTGGCTCCAGGTGTGGGGGATGACATGGACAGTGAAGGTGCCAGCGGAGGGCGAGACTTCCACGACGGTCAAGCTGACGCCGTCCACCGCAATGGATCCCTTGGGGACGATGTCCGCGATCAAGCCCGGCGCCGAGACGACCAGCACCTTGTCCCGCCCGGCGGATTCCGCGCGCCGCAATTCGCCCGTTCCGTCCACGTGGCCGCTGACGAGGTGGCCGCCGAGCGGGTCGCCCAGGCGGAGCGCCCGCTCCAGATTGAGCGGGGATCCCGGGGATTTGTCGCGCAACGAAGTCTTGGCGAAGGTCTCTTGGAGGATGTCGAAGACCAGATGCGCTCCGGCCTGTTCGACCAGCGTGAGGCAAGCTCCGTTGATGGCGACGCTCTCTCCGATTTGCAGCGGGGCGTCGAATGACGCGGAAAGGGCGAGCCGTCCGGCTGCGCCTTGAAAGGATATCCGTTCCAGCCGGCCGATTTGTTGGACGAGACCCGTGAACATTCAATCCTCCTCGCTCTCGGGAGCCAGCCGCAAGAACAGATCTTTTCCCGCCGGCCGGAACTCTTTCCGCTTGAAACGGGGGGCGTGCTTCAAAAGCCATTCGGCGCGGCCCGTTGCCCCGACCGGCCCTCCGAGCAGCATGGGGGAGAGGAAGACGCACAGCTCGTCGACCAGATGGGATTGCAGCAGTTCTCCCGCCAAGATCCCGCCGCCCTCGCAGAGGACGCGCAAGATGCCGAGCTGGCCGAGCGCGGCGGCCAGCGCGGGCAGAAAGCGGCGGGCGGGCAGTTCAAGGACGGTCACTCCCCGTTGACGGAGGGTCCGGGCGAGGGCGGGCCGCCACCCCTTCGGCGCGGCCACGATGGTGCGCGCCGCATGCGCATCGGTGAAGACTTGCGCCGAGACCGGAAGCGGGCCTTTTCGGACGGCGATGATGCGCCAAGGATTTCTTTTCCGGTCCGGTCGCGGCCACAGCGAAGGATCGTCATGGCGGACGGTTCCGGCGCCGACCAGGATGGCATCGGCGGCGCGCCGCATGGCTTGGACTTGCTTCCGCGCCTCCGGGCCGGTGATCCAGCGGGAGGAATGGGTGGGATCGGCGATCCGGCCGTCGAGCGAAAGGCCCAGCTTGAGCGTGATGAATGGCCGTTTCCGCAACATATGGCATGCAAAGGGCGCGATGAGGTCGGCGGCTTCTTCGGCGCAGGCGCCCACTTCCACGCGAACGCCCGCTTTGCGCAGCAGGCGCAGCCCCCGGCCGGCATGCCGGGGGTTGGGATCGACGGTTCCGATCACCACGCGGGATATGCCGGCGCGGAGGATGGCATCGGTGCAAGGCGGGGTCCTGCCAAAGGTGGAGCAAGGCTCCAAGGTGACATGGAGCGTGGCGCCCCGCGCCGCCGCGCCAGCTTGCCGAAGCGCGAAAACCTCGGCGTGGGGACCCCCGGCTTTCTTGTGCCAGCCTTGGCCGATTTCCCGTCCGTTGTTCACCACCACCGCTCCCACGGGCGGATTGGGGCGGGTCAGGCCTTCCGCGCGCCGGGCGAGCGCGAGCGCTTGGCGCATCCAGCGCAGATCGGATTCCGGAAATCGGCTCATGGGGCTTCCCCCACGTCCAAAAGGGCATCGACGAACGCGGCGGAATCGAACGCGGCGAGGTCGTCTGGACCTTCCCCCAGGCCGGCATAGAGGATGGGCAAGTCCAGTTCTTGGCGGATGGCAAACAGGAATCCGGCCTTGGAACTGCCATCGAGCTTGGTGATGATCGCTCCGGTGAGGGGGGTCATTTCATGGAACTGGCGCGCTTGGACCACGGCGTTCTGGCCGAGCATGGCATCCAGCACGACCCAGGTGTGGTGAGGGGCGCCGGGGAGGCGCTTGTCCATCGCGGCGCGCACTTTCTGGAGCTCGCGCATCAAGGGCTCGCGCGTGTGCATGCGGCCGGCCGTGTCCACGATGGCGATGTCGCAATGCCGGGCCAAGGCGGCATCGATGGCGTCGTAGGCGACGGCGGCGGCATCGCCGCCGGTGGCGCCGACCACGGCCTCGCATCCGATCCGGTCGGCCCAGAGCTTGAGCTGGTGAGATCCGGCGGCGCGGAAGGTGTCGGCCGCGCCCAAGAGCGGCCGCCGTCCGGCTTGGAGCGCCATTCGCGCGAGCTTGGCGGCCGTGGTGGTTTTCCCGGAGCCGTTGATGCCGACCAACAGCAGGGTGGAGGGCGTCGGCAACGAGGCCCAATCCAGCGGTGGATTCCGACCCAGCGCGTCCATCAGCACGCGCCGGAAGGTGGCCACGAGAGGTTCCTTGCGCGAGGCGGATTTCTCCAGTTCGCGCGAAAGCGTCTGCACCAGGCGCATCGGCACATCCGCGGTGATGAGCAAGTCGGCCAGTTCTTCGGCCGTGGCCTCGCCGGGTTTCGGTGAGGAGAAGAGCCCTTTCAGCCCGCCGGCCAGGCGCTCGCGGGTTTTGCGGAGGCCATTGAACCAAGATCCCATTTGCGGCTTCTTTCTCCGGCGTTCAGATCTGTTCGGCCGGCCCGGCCGGGGGGGGCGCCGGGGGAGGGGGGGCGTTGGGATCTCGCGCCGGGCGGTCGATGCCCTTGCGGATGCGGTCCAGAATGCCGTTGACGAACTTGCCGGACTCGATGGAGCTGAAGGCCTTGGCCAGTTCGACCGCCTCGTTGATGGAGACGACCGGCGGGATGTCGTTGCGGTAGAGCATTTCGTAGATCGCGATGCGCATGGCGTTGCGGTCCACGGTGCCCATGCGGTCGATCTCCCAGTTCTCCGCATGGCGGGAGATGAGCGGATCGATCTCGGAATGATGGGCGATGACGCCGCGCGCCAGCTCTTCGGCGAACATGCGGGCTTTGGCGCGCATCCGGTTTTCCCGGGCGGCGGATCCGACGGGCGCGGCGGGATCTTTTTCCGTCGGAACGGGGACGGGGAGATCCTCGTCCTGCTGTTGCCAAAAAAGCTTGAATCCCTCGTCGATGGATTCCGCTCGGTTGAATTCGGACTGGAAAAGAAATTGCAGCGCCCATTCGCGGGCTTCGTGGCGGATTCCCATTCAGGTGTCCTTTCGTTGGTGGAAACAGGAGTGAAGCAGATGGTCCGGAAGATGTGCTCTTCAGGAAAGCTGTTGGAGCAACGAAGCCATTTCAATGGCGGTCTGGGCGGCGCTCCAGCCGCGGTTGCCGGCCTTGCTGCCGCAGCGCTCGATGGCTTGATCAATGGTTTCGGCGGCTACGATGCCGTCGACCACCGGGAGGCCGCTTTCCAAGCTGATTTGCGTGAGGGCGCGGGCGACCTGGGCATTGATGAGGCCGGCATGGGAAGTGGCGCCTTGGATGACGGCGCCCAAGGCGATGAGGGCGTTGTGCTTGCCCGCCTGGGCCAGCTTCTTGAGCGCGAGGGGCAGCTCGTAGGCGCCGGGAACCCAGACGATCTCGATGTGCTTTTCGTCCCCGCCATGCCGAAGCAGGCAGTCCACGGCGCCCTTCAGCAGCTGTCCGGTGAACAAGTCGTTGAATCGGCTGACGACGATGCCGAATTTGAGCCCCTTGGCGTTCAGTTGGCCGCTGGTTTCTTTGCAGTTCATGGTGTCCTTTCCGGGTCAGATCAAATGGCCCAGCTTATCCTTCTTGGTTTTCAGATATCGTTCATTGTGGGGGTTGGAAGGGGATGCGATGGGGACGCGTTCCACGATTTCGATGCCATAGCCCTGGATGCCCACGACCTTGCGGGGGTTGTTGGTCAACAGGCGCATGCGGGTGATGCCCAGGTCGAGCAGCATCTGGGCGCCCACGCCATAGTCGCGCAGATCGGCGGCATATCCGAGCTCGAGGTTGGCTTCGACGGTGTCGAGGCCTTGCTCCTGGAGCGCATAGGCGCGGATTTTCCCGGCCAGGCCGATGCCCCGCCCCTCCTGGCGCATGTAGAGCAGGGCGCCATGGCCGGCGGCGGCGATCTGCCGCATGGCGGCGTGGAGCTGGCTGCCGCAATCGCACCGGCGGGAGCCGAACACGTCGCCCGTCAGGCATTCCGAATGGACGCGGACCAGCGGCGCCTCTTGCTGGTGCGGCTCGCCATGGACCAGCGCGAGATGGTGTTCGCCGGTGAGTTCATCCACATAGAGATGCAGCATGAAATCCCCGTGTTCCGTGGGCAGATGGACCACGGAGTCCCGGCGCACGGTTTTTTCCCGCGCCCGGCGCCAGGCGACCAGCGCCGCGACCGTCAGGATGCGGAGATGATGGCGCAGCGCGAACCCCATCAAGTCCGGCAGGCGCGCCATTTCGCCGTTGTCGTTCATGACTTCGCAGATGACCGCGATGGGTTTGAGTCCGGCCAACCGGGCCAGATCGATGGACGCCTCGGTATGGCCGGTGCGGCGGAGGACGCCGCCCGGCACGGCCTGCAGCGGGAACATGTGGCCGGGACGGATGAAATCGCAGGCGGTGGAGTTGTCATCGGCCAGCCGGCGGACGGTCTTGGCGCGGTCGAAGGCGCTGATGCCGGTGGTGATGCCTTCGCGGGCATCCACGGAAACGGTGAACGCGGTGCGGTAGCGGTCCCGCTCGTCCAGCGGGACCATGCGGCCCAGACCGAGGCGGCAGAGGCGTTGCTCTTCCATCGGCACGCAAATCAAGCCGCGCCCGTGGGTGGCCATGAAATTGATGATTTCCGGAGTGACGGTCTCGCCGGCGGCGACGACATCCCCTTCGTTCTCGCGGTTTTCGTCGTCCACGACCAGCAGCATGCCGCCCGCGCGCATGATGCCAAGCGCCTCTTCCACGGAGCAGAAGACGGACTCTTGTCCGGATTTCACCATAAAAAAACCGAAAACCTTTCTGGCTTCGGGCGGGAATGCGGCGCAAGCGGCCGCACGCATGTCTTCTTCCATCCAGACTGTGTACTGTCGGCCAAGGAATCGCACCTTGTCTGCCTGTCGGCTCGCGGGCTGTACCGCCGGTCGGGAATTTCACCCCGCCCTGAAGACGATGAACACCCTATCACGCGGGGAGGGGCGATGCAACCGCATAATTCGGGTGTTTTCCGGGCCGTTTGGATCTGGCGGCCCGCTCCCTCCGGCGCGGGAACTCGCGGCGGGAAGTTTTCCACAGTGTGGAAAATCCGCGCGCCGCGTCTGAATCCAGCGGCGGGGGAGGAGGTCATGCGCCGTTGAGTTTTGCGAGATAGTCGCGGAGGCGGACCGTTCCGCGGTGCGGCGTGCAGACGTCGTGGGTGGACATGAAGAGGAGGAGCTTGCCCATGGCCCAGTAGCGATAGCTGAAGGGGCGGATGAACGCGAGAGCCAGCTTGCACAACCAGACCGGCGCGCGCTGGATGCGCGGGGGCCGGCCCTGGACTTCGAAGCAGATCGCGCACGTCTCGCGCCAGCTGAGATCTTCGGGGCCGCCAACGCCGACGACGGCGTTTTGCTGTTTGCCCATCTCGTCGAGCATGATGGCGGCGAGGTCGGGGATGTGGATGGGGGTGCTGCGGGAGTCGCCCTTGCCGATGGCGTAGAGGGGGCCTTTGGCGGCGAGCGCTTTCATTTCGGCGAGGTCGGGGAAGAACCCGCCCGAGCGGAAGAGGACCCACGGCACGCCGCTGGCCTGGAGGGCTTGCTCGAAGCGGTGCTTGGCATCGATGAGGGGGGCATGGCCGAAGCCCAGCTCGGTGCCGGCGGGCGAGATGAACCCGAACTTCGCGACGCTGCTGCGCCGGGCCTCTTCGAGCAGGTTCAGGTTGCCGCGGTAGTCGACGATCTCATGGGTCAGGTTGCCCTTGAGGCGGGTGATGCCGATGCAGGAGATGACTTGTTCCAGCCCCTTGCAGATGCCCGAAAGCTGCGCGGGTTTCGTGACGTCGGCTTCGATGATGCGCAGGTGGGGATGCTCGATGACGCGCAACTCGCCCTTCCGCAGGACCAGCGCGGCGACGTGGTCGCCGCGGGCGAGAGCTTGTCGGACGAGTTCGCGGCCGAGGACGCCGCCGGCTCCGGCGATGAGGAGATTCACAGGACGTACTCGATGAGCCATTCGTTGGCGGGGAGGGAGACGGTCACCGACTTGGAGTTGTCGCCCAGCTTGCCGTCTTCCTCGGCGAGGACGCCGCGGCAGGTGATGCGGTAGCCCTTCGCGTCGCCGAGGCCGACGGCGTCAAGGAAGGCTCCCGTGCGGACGAAGAAGCTGACGACGGCGGCGAGCTGGCCATCTTTCATCACGGGATAGCGCATGGCGATGAGGCGGGGCTGGACGATGCTGCCATGGCCGGGCTCGCTGAGCTGCGGCGTGGGATTCTTCCGCATGAGCTCCCAGAAATGGTCGAGCTGCTTGACCTTCTTGAGATCGAAGCCCCGGGCGAGGAAATCGCGGGGATGGTAGACTTCGCGAATGACGAAATCGGTATCGATGAGCGAGCCGCCGAAAAATCCTTTGGTGGCCTCTTCGAGGGGTTTCATGGCTTCGCGGAAGGTTTCCTTGGTGGGGTGCTGGTCCGCCACGGCCTGGAGGTCGGTGAAGGTCTTCGCGAAGTAGGCGGCGGTGGCCTTTCCGACGGGGTCGTCGGGCGGTTGCACTTGGGCCGAAGCGGCAAAGGGCAGGGCGCAGAGTCCGATGAGGGCGAGGATCGTGTTTTTCATGGTGTGTTCTCCTGGGGTTTGACCAAACTGAAAAGACTGAGATAGCCCGAGTGGCGCGAAGGAATGCTCCAGCGGTCGTGCCATGGGGAATTCTGGAGGGCGTCGCGGAGCCGGCCATGGATGTTTTCGGCGATTTCAGGCTGGCGAAAAAGAAAGTAGCCGGACCAAGCGCAGAGGGCGCCGAAGCGGGTGTAGGGGATGTCGACGTCGAGGATCGCGGCCTGGCCGCCGGGACGGAGCACGCGCCAGATTTCGGCGAGAGCCTTCACTTTGAGGTCGTAGTTCAAGTGATGGAAGAAAAATGTGGAGAGGGCGCGGTCGAACGAGGCGTCGGAATAGGGCAGGTCCTCGGCGAGGGCGGCGGCGAACTCGAGGCCGGGGCGGTGGCCGGCTTTCTTTTGGGCGATGGCGATCATGGCCTCGGCGGCGTCGACGCCGCAGACGCGTCGAGGCGCGTTGGCGGGGAGGGCATCATAGACCTGGCGGGTGAGGGCGCCGGTGCCGCAGCCGATGTCGAGCACGTCGGCGGGGCGGTCGAGGGCGAGGCGCGCGACGACGCGGCGGTGGAGGCGGTGTTCCGAACCGAGGGTCATGAGCGGCGCGAGCCAATCGTACAGCGGGGCGGCGTGGTCGAGCGTGATGCCGGCGGTGCGCTGGGCGATCGGTGAACGGGGATGGAGACGCTTAGCCAATGGACAGACCCTCCAGATCGAGCACGGGAAACATGGCGCGGGCCATGGATTCGGCCTGGGCGCCGTCGTAGCCAAGGCCGGCCTCGCCGAGGGTGCGCAGGCCGGAGACGAGCAGGTCGAAGCCGCGACGGGCGGCCGGCAGGGCGAACGGAGAAACGTCGAGATAGATCCGGTCGGACACGGTTTGGGTGCGGGAAGCCAGCGCTTCCAGTTGAGCGGGCGCCTGATGGGCCAGCATGGACAAAACGTAGTTGTTTCGATTTTCAAGGAGATCGCGGGCCATGTCGCGGACGTCGTCGAGCACCTGGCAACCGAGCCCGAAATCCATCAGACCATCGCGGAGCCGCGCGGTGCGGACGAAAACGAGGGGCTCGACGATCTCAGGGCCGACGAAGGCGACGTTGAAGAGCAGGCCGGTCTTGAGGCGGTGGATGACGCCGAGGACTTCCTCCGGCGGCGGGCGGACCGCGATGCCGCCTTCCTCGGTGGCTTCCTGCGCGGCGCTGGGCAGGAGGCGGCAGAGGGATTCGCGGGAGAGATCGTCGCGCTGGGCGGCGGTAACCGTACCAGCCGCGACGGCGTCGTTGAGGATCTCGGCCAGGACGCGGTCGGCGGCCATGACGGCCACCACCTGGCGCATGACGCGGGCATTCCCGGGCAGGACGACGGGGACGACTTCCTTGTCTTCGCCATCGAGGAGATTGTCGGCGGAGGTGACCCAGATGCGGAAGAGGTGGATGAGCTTGCCGTAGAGCAGGCGGCGGGGTTCAGGGACGTCCATCAGGTGGTAGACCGACTGGAAAAGGGTGGAAAAGAGGTTTTTGCGCCAGCCGAGGTTGGCGGCGGGGAGCGGAGCGGGCCGGACGGCGTAGGCGGGGGGGGTGTCCGCCGGGCTGGCGAGATGGGGCGCGAGGCGCGCGTGGATCTCGCGGATGCATTCCTGCTGTTCCCGCAAGGCGGTGCGGGCGATGCGGCCGGTTTCGAACAAGGCTTTCCATGCGTTGGTCATGCGGGGAACAATGTATCGGAATGTCCTCGCTTTCAAACCGATCAATCTTAAGATTGCTTCAGAACCATGACAGACGACGCAGTCAAAGAGAATGGCGGATTGCTGGTGGTGGAAGACGATCCACACGTGGCGAAAAGCTTGGAACGGGGGTTGCGCGAAGCGGGATTTTCCGTCGCGGTATCGGGAGGCCTATCCGCGGCGGATGAACAGTTCGCGCGCGGCGTTCCCGCGCTGGTGGTGCTGGACTTGAACCTGCCCGACGGCGACGGCCGAACGTGGTTGCGGCGGGTCCGGCAAGAGGGGCACCGGATGCCGGTGATCATC
>SABN01000102.1 GCA_009928955.1 Opitutia bacterium
GGGCCGCGGCGAGCGGTCCTACGACATCTATTCGCGCCTGCTGAAGGAGCGGATCGTGTTCATCGGCTCCGAGATCACCGACGACCTGGCCAACCTGGTGGTGGCGCAGCTGCTGTTCCTGCAGAGCGAGGACGCGGCCAAGGACGTGAGCGTCTACGTCAATTCGCCGGGCGGGTCGGTGACGGCCGGGCTGGCGATCTACGACACGATGCAGTTCCTGAAGTGCGGCGTGGTGACCTATTGCATCGGCCAGGCGGCCAGCATGGGAGCGGTGCTGCTGACGGCGGGCAGCAAGGGCAAGCGCCACGCGCTGCCCGGCGCGCGCATCATGATCCACCAGCCCTGGGGCGGCGCGCAGGGCACGGCGAGCGACATCCACATCCAGGCCCAGGAGATCTTGCGCCTGAGGGAGCATCTCAACGCCATTCTCGCCAAGCACACCGGCAAGCCCCTCAAGACCATCGAAAAGGACACGGACCGCGATTTCTTCATGTCGGCCGACGAAGCCGTGAAGTACGGCCTCGTGGACGACGTGCTGGGCGCGGCCCCTTCGAAGGTGTAAGGCCATGGCCGGCAAGAAACAACCCCCTTCCGAGGCGACCTGCTCGTTCTGCGGGCGGCCCCGTTCCGCCGTGAAGACCCTGATCGCGGGCCCCGACGGCCTGAACATCTGCGACGAGTGCGTGGACATCTGCAACACGGTGATGGCGCGTCCGGACGCCAAGGCCGGCGCGGCGGCGCCTTCGCCCGCCCATCGCCTCGAGGTGCCCAAACCGCACGAGATCAAGGCGAAGCTCGACGAATACGTCGTGGGGCAGGAGCGCGTCAAGAAGGTGCTGTCCGTCGCCGTTCACAACCACTACAAGCGCGTGAAATCGCGCCTGGCGGGCAAGCAGGCCGACGACGGCGTCGAGATCGACAAGAGCAACCTCCTGATGCTCGGGCCGACGGGCAGCGGCAAGACGCTGCTGGCGCGGACGCTCGCGCGCATCCTGGACGTGCCCTTCAGCATCTCCGACGCGACGACCATCACCGAGGCCGGCTACGTGGGCGAAGACGTGGAGAACGTCCTGCTGCGCCTGATCCGGGCGGCGGACGGCAACATCCCCCGCGCCGAGGTGGGCATCGTCTACATCGACGAGATCGACAAGATCGCGCGCCGGATGGAGAACGTGTCCATCACGCGCGACGTGTCGGGCGAGGGCGTGCAGCAGGGATTGCTGAAGATCCTGGAGGGCACGGTGGCCAGCGTGCCGCCGCAGGGCGGGCGCAAGCATCCCCAGCAGGAGATGATCCAGATCAACACGGAGAACATCCTGTTCATCTGCGGCGGGGCGTTCGTGGGCCTCGACGACATCATCAAGCGGCGCATCGGCAAGGGCGTGATCGGGTTCGAGAACGAGAGCGACCGGCGCGCCCAGAAGGCCCATCCGGTCATGCCGGCGGTGGAGCCAGGCGATCTGGTGAAGTTCGGCCTGATCCCCGAGTTCGTGGGGCGCCTGCCGATGGTGGCGGTGCTCGAAGCGCTCTCCGAGGACGATCTGGTGCATATCCTGACCGAGCCGAAGAACGCGATGATCCGGCAATACCAGAAGTTGCTGGCGATGGAAGGCGTGGAGCTGGAATTCACGCCGGCGGCGCTGCGGGAGCTGGCGCGCGAAGCGGTCCGGCGGGAGACAGGCGCGCGCGGGCTGCGCTCGCTGCTGGAGAACATCATGCTGGACGTGATGTACGAGGCCCCCCGCCGCAAGAACGACGAGCGCTACGTGATCAGCGATTCCGTGGTGCGCGGGCACGAAAGCGCGCTGGACTCGGCCAAGAAGATCTCGTCCAAGGCGACGGACAAGGACCATCCCCTGGAAGCGGCGGGATGAACCGTCGTCCAGCCAGATCCCGGAACCTGCGCGCCGCGGCGCGCGGGTTTTTTGTTTTCGCGGCCGTGGCGCTGGGCGCGGCGGCCGCGCCGGCCCGCACCGTCACGTTGACGGTGATCAGCACCACGGATCTGCACGGCTCGATCCGCCAGACCCCGGGCGTCTATGCCGAGCACAACGAAGGGTCGCTGCTCCAGTGCGCGAGGATCATCCGGCGCATCCGGGCGGAGAATCCGAATTCGCTGCTGGTCGATTGCGGCGACATCTTCCAGGGCACGGCGGAGAGCTTCCTGACGCGCGGGGACATCATGGCGCGCGCGATGAACGCGCTGGGCTACGACGCCTTCGCCATCGGCAACCACGAATTCGACTGGGGCGTCGATGCGCTGGGCGAGATGCTGGGGCGGATGGAGGCCCCGGCGCTGGCAGCGAACCTGTTGGCGGGACCGGCGGCGCCGGCGGCCTTCCGGAAGGTGCTGCCGTACGTCATCAAGGAGGTGGATGGCCTCAAGGTGGCGATCGTGGGGCTGACCACGCCGAACATCCCGAACTGGTTCCGCGACGTGGCGACGCACGATCTGCGCGTGGTGGATTCGCGCCGCGCGCTGGAAGCCACGCTGCCGCAGGTGCGCAAGGAGCGTCCGCAGATCCTGATTCTGCTGGTGCATCAAGGGCTCATGGCGGAGGATGACGCCGCCAACGAAATCAACGGCATCTGCCGGCGCTTCGGCGAGTTCGATCTGGTGCTGGGCGGGCATCTGCACTGGGTGCTGGCCGGCGCGCGGATCGGCAAGGCCGACTACGCCCAAAGCGGCTCGGGCGGGCGCGGCGTGATGCGGACGGATCTGACCTTCGACACCGTCGAAAACGCCGTGGTGGACAAGAAATTCGAGTACCTTCCCGTCACGCGCCGCCTGAAGGAGGATCCCGAGATCGCCGCGCTGGTTTCGAACGATTTGGCGCGGGCGGACGAATGGCTGGGCACCGTGCTGGGGGAGACCACCGCGGACCTGACCTATTCGCCGGCGGGGACCGGATTGTCTCCAGTCCAGCAGCTCCTGTGCGCCGCCATCGCCGAGAAGACGGGGGCCGAGGTGGTGCTGCACGGGATCCTGTCGGACCAGAGCATTTCCGCCGGCGACATCCGCGTGTCCGACGTCTGGAAGATCGTGCCCTACGAGAACACGGTGGGGACCCTCTGGCTCACGCTGGCCGAAATCCACTCCATCATGGAGGAAGCCGCCGCTTATCTCGGCACGGACCGCTATTTCGGCGCCTGGGGGGTGCGATACGCGGTGCATCCCAACGCGCCGGAAGGCCGACGCATTCGGGACCTGCGCGCGGCCGATGGAAGTGCCATCAACGGCCGGCGGCGGATCAAAACGGCGTTGAACAGCTACCATCTGGCCGGTGGCGGCGGGCGCTTTCCCTCGCTGGTCGCGGCCGCCGCCACGCCCAACGCCCGTCTGGAGCTGCTGTCCACCACCACCCGCGACATGGTCATCCAGTATGTCCGCGCCCACCGCACGCTGACGTTTCCCGCAGGCACCAACGCCGTCGTGGTCCGCAAGGAACCCCCGCGCTGGCGGTGGCGGAACTAGGTCCGCCCCCGGCGCGCGGATCCGGGGCCCGCCGGTTTTCCGCGCGGCAGGGGAGGCGGCAAGCGGTTGCGCGGAAAACGGTTTTGGCGGGAACCATCCGCGCTTGCGCGCATCGGGGGCGGGGCTTCCCATCCCCGCCCGGGTTTGAGATACTTCCCGCCATGAACACGTTTGTTTCAGCGACGATCATCCTCTGGATTTTCGGGATGGTGATTTATCTCACCAAGGACATGTAGGGCGTTCCCGTGCCGCCGGTCGTCGCCAAGATCATCACGGACATCGCGCTCGACCGCGAATTCGACTATCTCATCCCGGGGGAGTTGGCCGGCCGCGTGCGGATCGGCAGCGTGGTCCGGGTGCCGTTCGGCCGCCGCTGGGCCCGCGGGTTCGTGACGGGGCTGCTTGACCGCTCTGATTTTCCCAACCTGAAAGCCATTGAATCGGTCACGGGCGACTGGCCGCTGTTCGATCCGCCGATGCTGCGGCTGGCGCGTTGGATCGCGGAGTACTACGCCGCGCCGTTCGAGAGCGCCATCGCCGCGATCCTGCCCGCCGCCGTGCGGCGCGTGGGCGCGAAGTTCAAGGAGCAGCTCGTCGCCACCCGGTGCGAAGCGGCCTTGCCCTCGCCGGTGGAGGAAGCCGCGCTGGCGAAGAAAAGTCCGAAGCAGGCCGCGGCCTGGGCGGTGTTGAAAGAGCGGAGGGAAATGACCGCCGCCGCGCTGGCGGAAGCGGCCGGCGTGGCGCCCGACGGCCTGCGGCGGCTGGAACAGAAGGGGTGGATCACCTTGGGCAAGGGCGTGATCCGGCGCAATCCCCACGCGCAGATGACGGTGCTGCCGACTTCCGCCCCGGTCCTGATGGACGAGCAGGCCGCCGCGCTGGCGGCCATCCGCGCGGAGATGGCCGCGCCGAAGCCGGGCGTGGTGTTGTTGCACGGGGTGACCGGCAGCGGCAAGACGGAGGTCTATCTCGCGGCGATCCAGACCGCGCTGGACGCGGGCAGGGGGGCCATCGCGCTGGTGCCGGAGATCGCGCTGACGCCCCAGACCATGGAGCGGTTCCGGGGTCGCTTCGGCGAGACGGTGGCCGTGCTGCACAGCCATCTGTCGGATGGCGAGCGCCACGACGAGTGGCAGCGGATCGCGGCCGGCCAGGCGCGGGTGGTGGTGGGCGCGCGCAGCGCGCTGTTCGCTCCGGTGCGGCCGCTGGGCCTGCTGGTGGTGGACGAGGAGCACGAGCCCGCCTACAAGCAGGACGAGTCGCCCCGCTACAACGCGCGCGACGTCGCCGTGATGCGCGGGCACCTCGAAAGCTGCGCCGTCGTGCTCGGCAGCGCCACGCCCTCGCTGGAATCCTACCGCCACGCGCGCGCGGGCAAGTATCGGATGGTGAAGATGCTCAAGCGCGTGGACCGCCGCGTGATGCCGAGGGTGCGCGTGGTGGACATGCGCATCGAGACCGAGAAGGCCGGGGCGGCGCATCTGCTTTCGCAGGACCTGGTCGAGGCCATCCGCCTGCGGCTGGCGCAGGCGGAGCAGACGATGCTGTTCCTGAACCGCCGCGGCTACGCCACCGCCGTGATGTGCCCCCTGTGCGGCCACACCGAGACATGCCCGGACTGCAGCGTCAAGATGACCTACCACAAGCAGTCGGAGCTGATGATGTGCCACGTCTGCGGCTCGATCCGCAAGGTGCCGGTCCTGTGCTCCAATCCCGACTGCAAGGCGCCGAATGTCAAAATGACCGGCGTCGGCACGCAGCGCGTCGAGGCGGCCGTGCGGAAGATCTTTCCCAAGGCGCGCATCGCCCGGATGGATTCCGACACCACCGGCGCCAAAGACGCCCACGCGAAGATCCTCGGCCAGTTCCGGCGCGGCGACCTCGACATCCTGATCGGCACGCAGATGATCGCCAAGGGGCTGGATTTCCCGAACGTGACGCTGGTGGGCGTGATCTACGCGGACCTGAGCCTGATGATGCCCGACTTCCGCGCCGCGGAACGCACGTTCCAGCTGCTGACGCAGGTGGCGGGCCGCGCGGGCCGCGGCGACGTGCCCGGCGAGGTGCTCATCCAGACCTATGCGCCGTTCCATCCGGCCGTGCAGTCGTCGCGGAACGCCGATTTCGACACCTTCTACGACCAGGAGATCGAAATGCGCCGGGAAATGCGCTATCCGCCGTTCACCCGCTTGACCACGGTGCTGTTCAAAGGCGCGGACGAGGTTGCGGTGGAGGCCGGCTCGAAGGATTTCGCGGCGCGACTGAAGGCGAATCTGCCTGCCGCGGCGCGCATGACCGGCCCCGCGCCCGCGCCGCTGGCCAAGGCGAAGGGGCAGCACCGCGCGCAGCTCATGCTGTGGGCCGCCTCCGCCAAGGAATATGTCCCGGCCCTGCGCGCCCTGCTCAAGGCCTTCAAGGCACCCAAGGGCGTTTCCATCTCCGTCAACGTGGATGCGCTTTCGCTGATGTGAGGCGGCGTGGGTTTTTCCTCTCCGAATGGGAAGACGGCGCCCGGAACCATTTCCACACTTTATAAAGTCTGGAAACGGCTCATCCGGGAAAATACAAGGTTCATTCCGCCGGGAAAGTGTGGCACACTGATCCCCTTATGATGAAATGGAGGCAACAAGGGGCGATGGCGGTTGCGGCAGGTCTTATCTGGGTCCTGCCGTGCGCGGCGTCGCCCTTTGAATTCGAGGTGGATCCATTCTATGTGGAGACGATGCTCAAGGGAAGGTTCGGGGACAAGCCGGTTTATTTCTTCCTGGGGCCCTCGCCGACCATGGAGAGGGCGGTGGTGGCGTTCATCGGCTCGGCCGGCAAGACGCTCGACGTGTGCGTCTACGACCTGAATCTGCCGGAGTTCGCGCAGGCGCTGCTGGCCGCCCACGCGCGGGGGGTGAAGGTCCGCGTGATCATCTCGGAGGAAAACGCCGCGAAGGCCTATGCCGTGGCGGAACAGCTCGCGGAGATGGAGAAGCTCGGCATCCTGACGCTGGCGCACAACCGCTCGGGTCTGATGCACAACAAGTTCATGGTCGCCGATGGCGAGCGCATCTGGACGGGCTCCTACAACCTCACCCGCAACTGCTCGCGCTTCAACGACAACCACGCCATCGTGCTGGAAAGCAAGGAACTGGCCGAGAACTATTCGATGGAGTGGACGGAGATCTTCGAGAAGCGCCACGGCAAGCGCTTCGCCTATCCCACGCCGCATCCGAAGGTGGATGTCGGAGGAGTTCTTGTCCAGAACTACTTCACGCCCGAAGACGACGTGCGCGGGGCGATCATCGCCGAGATGGCCAGGGCCACCAACGAGATCGCCATCATGGCCTTTTCCTTCACCGACAAGGCCATGACCGACGCGGTGCGCGAAGCTCTTGGCCGCCGCGTGCGCGTGGTGATCGTGCTGGATTCCGGGATGGCGACCCATCCGGGCGCCAATACGAAAGCGCTTGAGGCGATGGGCGCGAACGTGCGCATGTCGCCGGGGGTGCTGTTGCACCACAAGGTGATCGTGGTGGACCGGCAGACCGTCGTATTGGGATCGGCGAATTTCTCGGCATCGGCTTTCGACAAGAATGACGAAAACGTCTTGATCGTGCGCGCGCCGAACTTCGCCCAAGCGATGCTGCGCGAGGCCCTCCGTTGCTGGCGCGCGGAACCCTACTCCATCACCAAATGGCGCACCCAGCTGCCCGCCGGCATGTAGGCCGTCCGCCTCCCCCCCTTGTTTGTTTTCGGCGCCGAAATATCTGGAGACGAACGCAACCGATTGAAGGATGGAGGGTTAAGATGGGGATGGCCGGACGGAGATGCCCTGCATTTCGAGGAGGCGCTGGATGCGTTCTTGCGTGGGCGGGTGCGTGCCGAAGACGGAAGTGGAGCCAGAAGCGGCGAGGGGGTTGATGATGTACATCGGCGAGACGACGCGGTTGACGGGGATTTTTTTCGCTTCCTGCTGCGTAGAGATTTTCTGCAGCGCGCTGGCGAGCGCGGAGGGCAGGCGCGTGTATTGCGCGGCGGAGGCATCGGCCAGATATTCGCGCTGGCGCGAGCAGGCGAAGTAAAGCAAGCGCGCAATCAGCGGCGCGAGAATCGCCAGCACCAGCGCCGCGATCATCATCACGGCCATCGCGGCGCCGCCATTTTTTCCGGAGGACGACGACGAGCGCCGCCGGCCGCTGCCGCCCCAGAACAGCATGCGCATGCCCATGTCGGCGAGCAGCACGATCGCGCCGAGCGTCACGCCCGCGAGCGTCATGAACAGCGTGTCGCGGTTGGAGATGTGCCCGAGCTCGTGGGCGATCACGCCTTGCAATTCATCGCGGCTCAGGCGTTCGAGCAGGCCCGTGGTGACGGCCACGCAGGCGCGTTCGGGCTTGAGGCCGACGGCGAACGCGTTGGGCACGGGCGCGTCGATGATGAACACGCGCGGCATCGCGGGCAGCGAAGCGGCGATGCGCATTTCCTCGACGATGTTGTAGAGTTGCGGCGCTTCGTCGTGCGAGACTTCGCGTGCATTCGCGGAAGAGAGCAACACGGATTCGCCGCCCATCATGTTGACGAGGAGCATGACGCCCCAGATGCACATGCCAATGAAAGCGCCGAAATAGGCCGTCTGGGGTTTTCCTCCCATGAGGAAACCGATGGCCATTCCCATGCCGGCCAACAAGGCCGCCAAGGTGGCGATCAGCAAGGCCGAGCGCCGCTTGTTTGCGGAGATGGCCTCCCACATCATGGTGCTCATAAGTTAGGGGTCACAGTTCAAGGTTCAGCGGTTTGCGGTTGTAGGATCCAACACTCACGGCCTGAGAGGCTTCGGTCTTCAGCCTGCCGGTTAGAACTTGACCTGCGGCACGGCGCGTTCGGCGGCGTCCGTCAATTCGAAGAGTTCGCGTTTGGAGAAGCCGGTGGGGCCCGCGACGAGATTGGTGGGGATGGTTTGGATGCGCGAGTTGTAGCGCGTGACGCTGTCGTTGTAGGCCTGGCGCGCGAAGGAGATTTTGTTTTCAGTGGAGGAAAGTTCTTCCTGGAGCGCGAGGAAATTTTGCGAAGCCTTCAGATCCGGATAGCGCTCGACGTTGACCATGAGTCCGCGCAGCGCGCCGGAAAGCGCGGTTTCGGCTTGGCCCGCTTGGGCGGGCCCCTTGGCGCTCATGGCGTTGGCGCGCGCCTGGGTGATGGCCTCGAGCGTGCCGCGCTCGTGGCCCATGTAGCCTTTGACGGTTTCAATGAGGTTGGGAATGAGGTCGTGGCGGCGCTTGAGCTGCACGTCGATCTGCGACCAGGCGTTGTCCACATAGTTGCGCAGATGCACGAGGCGGTTGTAGATCGAAACGAACCAGAGAACCAGAACGGCCAGGATGCCGAGCATGATGAAGACGGGAGCCATGTTGTTTTCCTTTCCTTTGCGCGGTTGAATCACACGCGCGGAACTGGAGGCAAGAATACGCGCGCGCACAGAAAACGCAAGCCGGACAAGGGGGAAAAGCGGTCACCGGGAAAACAGGAAACCTGGAAAAACGGGAATGAGGCAGATGCGGAGAAGATATTCCCGCGGCATGCGCGCTGGAAATCAGAAGAAAACGGGGGGCCAAAAGAATGTTTTCAATGGAAAAAACAATGTTTTAAGCCAATGAAATCAACGGGTTGCGAAAAAAGTGAAAATTGTTGAAAAATGAGGTTGACGAAAAAGGGGGAGGCGCGTATTCTCTGTCTCACTTGAATGGATTGGGTCGTGCGAACGGCTTGTGAAATGAGAGTTCGGTTCTGTTTAAAAAATGTAATTTGCCTGTTGACTAATAAGCCAGTCTCGGGTTAGATTCACGACAGGATTGATTAAGCGAGCAAGCTTGCTTGCCGCTGCGCGGTTCTGAAAGCCCTTGAACGAATAGGGAGAGGGCAGACGGGATTTTGCGCATTTTTGTTCTTTTGACAATGGAATAACATTCATGTAACACCGCTTCGAATCAGAAGTGGTGTGGTAAGTACAAACAGCTTGTGTTGAGTCTATAAGTTAATTCTTAAGATCGGGCCGGTTTCCTAAAGCCGGCCTGTCGATTAAGGATCAGCAAACTCGAACCGGAGGGCAACCGAAGGTTTGAACCCATATTCATATGGAGAGTTTGATCCTGGCTCAGAACGAACGCTGGCGGCGTGGATTAGGCATGCAAGTCGAACGAGAATCTGATCCTTTAAGTTTTCGGACAAGAAGGATCGGAGGACAGTGGCGGAAGGGTGAGTACAACATGGGTAATCTATCTTCAAGTTGGGTATAACTCCTCGAAAGGGGAGATAATCCCGAATGTGGTGATCCGGCGCATGCCGGAGAATCTAAAGGCGGGGACCGCAAGGCCCGTCGCTTGGAGCCGAGCCCGTGCACTATCAGCTAGTTGGTGGGGTAACGGCCCACCAAGGCTATGACGGTTAGCTGGTCTGAGAGGATGGTCAGCCACACTGGGACTGAGATACTGCCCAGACTCCTACGGGAGGCTGC
>SABN01000015.1 GCA_009928955.1 Opitutia bacterium
CGATCCTCTCCATCGGGCCTCCTTGCCTGGTTGCAGGAGTCCCGTGATGGGGACATTTCTATTGAGTTACAAGGGGACATTTTCAAAGAGTCGCGACAGATGCGGGGGGATAGCGGGGCGCAGGCGGGCGGCCGGGGGGGGGGCCGAAACACGCGAGAAAAGAGCGGATTTTGCCGCAGAGCTTGCCAAGCCAAAGGCATGGGGGAGTCCGGCCGCCGCTGTCGCGGCGGATTTCGGATGGTTGGAGGGCGGTCGGCCCGGCCGCCGGAGTTTCGGCGATGGAGCCCATTGCCCTTCAGGGGGTCCATTCGATCCTGTAAATCCCGTGAATCCCGTCAAAGATACAGGAACCGAACCGCCCGGCGGCCTCGGCGCGGCGTCCCCACGTCGAGCAGATTTCAGAGTATTGCGGCCACCCTTTCCCCCGAGGAGGTCGGCGGGGGCTCCACGACCCGGAAGTTTGACTGTTTGGAGTCGGCCGACCACGTGCCGGTCTTATGATCAGGCTGCGGAATCAGGCGAAACATTCTCGAGCCGGCTTGGCCGGTGGTTGAGGTTCCGGCCAAGTTGAGCGCCGGCGCTGGCCCCGGGCGAAGCCGAGATCCCGCGACCCGCAAGGGCAGACCGCCGCCAAAGAAGGCCCGCGCGCGGCGCCCGCCGGCGGAGGCCGCAGAGGTAAACCGTTTTTTGCGGCAATTTAATTGCGAATCTGGGATTGACGGGGGCGGAGGGGGGGCGTATAGTCCCGCGCAATTCCGCCGTTTTGCGGGCAGCTCGGCCCATCGGCGACATTTAAGAAAAGAAACGGAGATCACAAAATGGCTATCAAGGTTGGCATCAATGGATTCGGGCGCATCGGGCGCATGGTGTTCCGCGCGGCGGTCAAGAATTTCAAGGACATCGAAATCGTCGGCATCAACGATTTGCTGGAGCCGGAATATTTGGCGTACATGCTGAAGTATGACAGCGTCCATGGGCGGTTCCAGGGCACGATCGCGGTCGACGGCAGCACGCTGATCGTGAACGGCCAGAAGATCCGCCTGACGGCGGAGAAGGATCCGGCGGCGTTGAAGTGGAACGAAGTCGGCGCCGAGATCGTCGTGGAGTCCACGGGCCTGTTCCTGGACAAGGCGACGGCGGAAGCCCATCTCAAGGCCGGCGCGAAGAAGGTCATCCTGAGCGCGCCGTCGAAGGACGACACTCCGATGTTCGTGTTCGGCGTGAACGACAAGAGCTACAAGGGCGAGGCGATCATCTCGAACGCGAGCTGCACGACGAACTGCCTGGCGCCGGTGGCCAAGGTGCTCAACGACGTCTTCGGCATCGAAAAGGGCCTGATGGCGACGATCCACGCGGCGACGGCCACCCAGAAGACGGTGGACGGCCCTTCGAAGAAGGATTGGCGCGGCGGCCGCGGCATCCTCGAGAACATCATTCCCAGCAGCACCGGCGCGGCCAAGGCCGTGGGCAAGGTCATTCCCGAGCTGAACAAGAAGCTGACGGGCATGGCATTCCGCGTGCCGACGAGCGACGTCTCGGTGGTCGACCTGACGGTCGTGCTGAAGAAGCCCTGCACCTACGACGAGATCAAGGCCGCGATGAAGGCCGCCAGCGAAGGCGAGATGAAGGGCGTGCTCGGCTACACGGAAGACAAGGTCGTCAGCACCGATTTCGTCGGCGAGACCCTGACGAGCGTGTTCGACGCCGGCGCGGGCATCCAGCTCGATCCGACCTTCGTGAAGGTGGTGGCCTGGTACGACAACGAGTGGGGCTATTCCAACAAGGTGTTGGACATGGTCCGCGTGATGGCCAAGTAGGCGCGCGACGGTTCCATCCCATTCCGCCGGGGCGACAGGCCCCGGCGGAATGTTTCGCAATCGCAGGCAACAGCAAAAGGACTCCGGACATGAACAAGAAGACCTTGAAAGACGTTCAATTGGGCGGGAAGCGCGTGGTCATGCGCGTGGACTTCAACGTGCCGATCAAGGACGGCGTCATTGCCGACGACACGCGCGTGACGGCGGCGCTGCCATCGATCCGGCACGTTTTGGAGCAGGGCGCGAGCTTGGTGCTGATGAGCCACCTGGGCCGCCCGAAAGGCAAGGGCGACGAGGCGGAGTTCAGCCTGAAGCCGGTGGCCGAGCATCTGGCGAAGCTGCTGGGCCAGCCCGTGGCGTTCGCGGCGGACTGCCAGGCGGCCGATGCCGACGTGGCGGCGCTGAAGCCCGGCGGCGTGCTCGTGTTGGAGAACACGCGCTTCTACAAGGAAGAGGAAGCCAAGGTCAAGAAGACCGACGACCTGACCGAGGAGCAGCTCAAGGCGAAGAAGGCCGAGCTGAAGGAAAAGCAGAAGGCGATGGCCAAGAAGTTGGCCTCGTACGGCGAAATTTTCGTGAACGACGCGTTCGGCGCGGCGCACCGCGCGCACGCCTCGACGGCGGTCATCTGCAAGTATATCGGCACCAGCGTGGCCGGGTTCCTGATGGAGAAGGAACTGAAGTACCTGGGCGGCGCGGTGAACAGCCCCGTGCGGCCGTTCGTGGCGATCCTGGGCGGGGCGAAGGTCAGCGACAAGCTGGCGGTCGTGAACAACCTCCTGGACAAGGTGGACACCCTGATCATCGGCGGCGGCATGGCCTACACGTTCCTGAAGGCGCAGGGCCACGACGTCGGCAACTCGCTGTGCGAGCTGGACCAACTGGACTACGCCCGCGAGATGATCGAAAAGGCCAAGGCCAGCGGCAAGAAGCTCCTGCTGCCGGTGGACAACGTCGCGGCGGACCAGTTCGACGCGGCCGCGGCGACGCGGGTGGTTGGCAACGACATCCCCGCCGGCTGGATGGCGCTGGACATCGGCCCGAAGACCACGGCGCTCTACGCGGCGGCGATCCAGGGCGCGAAGACGGTGGTCTGGAACGGCCCGATGGGTTGCTTCGAGATGAAGCCGTTCGCGGCGGGCACCCTCGGCGTCTGCCGGGCGGTGGCCGACAGCGGCGCGACGAGCATCATCGGCGGCGGCGACAGCGTCAGCGCCGTCAACCAGAGCGGGCTGGCGGCGAAGATGACGCACATCAGCACCGGCGGCGGCGCGAGCCTCGAGTTCCTCGAGGGCAAGGAGCTGCCCGGCGTGGCCGCCCTGAACGACAAGTGATTGGGATTCTCGAAACGACCTGAAGAAAGAGAAGGATCGAACATGCGCAAGAAAATCGTGGCCGGCAACTGGAAGATGAACATGACCACCGCGGAAGCGGCGGCCTTGGTGGGCGCCCTCAAGGCGGACCTGGCGAATTTCCGCGAAGTGGAAGTGGTGGTGTGTCCGCCCTACACCGCGCTGGGCACGGTGAGCGAACTGGTCCAGGGCACGCACATCGATCTCGGCGCGCAAAACATGCATTGGGAGAAGAGCGGCGCCTACACGGGCGAGATCTCCGCGGGCATGCTGCGGGAGCTGTATTGCCACTATGTGATCCTGGGCCACAGCGAGCGCCGGCAGTATTTCGGCGAGACGGACGCGATCGTCAACCGCAAGGCGAAGGCGGCCCTGGCGTCGAGCCTGCATCCGATCATCTGCGTGGGCGAGACCCTGCAGGAGCGCGAGGCGGGCCAGGTTGAAAGCGTCATCACCACGCAGGTCCAGGGCAGCCTGGCCGGGCTTTCTTCGAAGGAGCTGCTGGATTCCGTGATCGCCTACGAGCCGGTGTGGGCCATCGGCACCGGCAAGACGGCGACCAGCCAGCAGGCGCAGGACGTCCACGCGCTGATCCGCAGCGTGCTGGCGAGCCTGTACGACGCCACGGTCGCCCAGGGCGTGCGCATCCAATACGGCGGCAGCGTCAAGGCGAACAACGCCAAGGAGCTGTTCGGCATGCCGGACATCGACGGCGGCCTGATCGGCGGGGCGGCGCTCGACGCCAAGTCGTTCATTGACATTGTCCGGGCCGCAGTCTAAAAGAGAGCCCTTTTAGATCGCAGGAGCAAAACACATGTCTTCCATTCTCATCAGCATTCTCTTGATTGTCGAGGTTCTCGCCGCGTTCTTGCTGGTCGTGGTGATCTTGGCGCAGAAATCCAAGGATCAGGGCCTGGGCATGGCCTTCGGGAGCGGGATGGGCGAGAGCCTGTTCGGCAGCCGGGCGGGGAACGTGCTGACGCGCATGACCATCACGCTGGCGACGGTGTTCATGCTGACGACCATCGTCCTGGGCATTTTGTTCGCCAACCGGAGCGTTGGCAGCGGCTCCGTGATGGAGAAGGCCGACCGGGAAGCGCCGCTGGCGCCGGTCGCGCCGATGGCGGCGCCCCAGCCGGCCGCCCCGCTGAGCATGGACGAGATGCCGATGGACCTTCCGGCGGCGGAGGCGTCCGCCCCGATGGTCTTGCAGATGGGCGAAGGCGGCGAATTGGCTCCGGCCGAAGCGATCCCCCCGGACGAAGGCTCCGTCCCCGTCGCGGAAGAACAGCCGGCGGAGGGCGAGCCCGCTCCCCAGGACTGACCGGGTGAAGCGCATCCGATCGAACTCGTCCCCGCGCCGGTGCGCGGGGATTTTGCTTTCCGGCCTGTTGGCGGCGGGGGTCGCCGGATGCGGGAAGCCGTCCGAAGCGGTTCCGGGGGAGGCGCCGACCTTGCGCATGACGACGGCGCGCATCCGCGGGTTCGATCCGGCGCATGCGGTGGATCAGGCGTCGATCCTGGCGGTCGGGAAGGTCTACGAGGGGTTGCTGCAATACGCCTATTGGGAGCGGCCGTATCGCGTGGAGCCGCTGCTCGCCGCCGCCATGCCCGAGGTTTCCGAAGGGGGGCGGGTCTGGCGCATCGCCCTGCGCAAGGGCATATTCTTCTCCGACGACCCCTGTTTCGCCGCGACCGGCGGAAAGGGGCGGGAACTGGTCGCGCAGGATGTGGCGTATTCCATCCGGCGGATCGCGGACGTGAAAGTCGGTTCTGGCGGCTATTGGGTGTTTCGCGGCAAGATCGCGGGGCTGGATGAGTTCCGCGAGGCGAGCCGGGGCGAAGCGGCGACGGATTACGACGGCGACATCGACGGATTGCGGGTGGTCGGGAGCCACGAGCTGGAGATCCGCCTGACCCAGCCCTATCCACAACTGCCGTGGGTGCTGGCGATGCCCTATGCCTTCGCGGTGCCGCGGGAGGCGGTCGAATTCTACGGGGCCGGATTCGTGAACCATCCCGTCGGCACGGGGCCCTACGTGCTGGCGTCGGCGCGGCAGAACTACCGCTATGAATATCGCGCCAACCCCAAGTGGGCGGAGACGGGGCGGGTGGAAACCATGCCGGCGGACGCGCCGACCCCCGACGCGGGGAAGCGGCTGCCGCTGATTCCGCGCATCGTGGATTCGGTGGTGGGCGATCCCTCGACCGCCTGGCTGCTGTTCCTGTCGGGGCGGCTGGATCTGGTCGATGTGAGCCGCGACCAGTGGGACAGCATCATCACGCCGGAGAAGGAGCTCCGCCCCGAGCTGGCCGCGCGGGGCATCTCGCTGGGCAAATCGCCGCAATTGTCGGTGAGCTACGCGGCGTTCAACATGGACGATCCGGTCGTGGGGCCGAACAAGAAATTGCGGCAGGCGCTCACCTGCGCGTTCGACGCGGAGGAATGGATGGAGTTCCAGAACGGGCGGATGATGACGCCCACCGGGCCGGTGCCGCCCGGCGTGGCGGGGCATTCGGACGGGAAGCCCCCGCATGCCTTCGACCTCGACCGCGCGAAACGCCTGCTGGCCGAGGCGGGCTATCCCGAGGGCCGGGATCCGGCCACCGGCCGCCGCCTGAAGCTCACGCTCGAGCTGGGCGCGGCGGACAACCCCGAGACGCGGCAGGCGGCGGAGCTGATGGCCAGCTTCATGGAGCGCATCGGCGTGGTGCTGGAGCCCAGCTACAACAACTGGCCCGCGTTCTTGCAGAAAATCGAGCGGCGGCAGGCGCAGCTGTTCAGCGTCACCTGGATCGGCGATTATCCGGACGCGCAGAATTTCCTGCAGCTGTTCGCCAGCGAGAACGCGTCGCCGGGGCCGAACCGGGCCAATTACCGCAGCGAGGCCTTCGACCGGCTCTATCGCGAGATGATCGCCCTGCCCGAGTCGCCGGAGCGCGAAGCGCTCTGCCGGGCGGCGGCGGCGGTGGTGATGGAGGATTGTCCGTGGATCCTGACGGCCTATCCGATGGCCTTCAGCGTCCGCCATGCGCGCCTGCGCAACCACCGCCGCCACGACTTTCCGTGGGGCATGGAGAAATACTGGCGCGTGGACGATTGATCCCTTCGCTTCCGCCGCGTCCGAAGCGGGCGAGCAGCTGGGGATGGAATTCATCGAAGGCGGCCTGGAGGGGGGCCTGCCGGCGCTCGATCTCGCGTTTGGCGCCGCAAAGGGCGTTGGCGGCGGGCGAATGGCGGGCGAGGCGCCCGAAGGTGGTGCGCAGGCCGTCGAAGGTGCCGTATTCCAAGAGCCATTCCTCGGCGATGGCGCGGTCGAGGAGGGGGCCGAGCGGAGTGGCCTGGGGGTGCAGATAGCGCCGGATCTCCGCGAGGCGCGCGGCGACGTGTCCACGCAGGGGGACGGAGGAATGGCGCGGCCAGTCGCGGGTGAGGAAGAAATCGCAGGCCACGTCGAGGAGGATGCCGCCCCAGCGGCGCCCCGGAGGGGCGAAGGCGGCGCGGGCGGCGCGGAGGGCGGGGTGGGCGTCGGCGTAGGCGTCGATGGCGCGGTGGAGGCGGATGCCCTCCATGGAATCGGCATCGAGGGGGGCGACCGGCAGCCGCCGCAGGCAGTCGGCCAGGAGATTGCCGGCGGCGACGCCGGCGGGGCGGCCCTCGGAGAGGTGGAGATGGGCGAGGAGGTTCATGGGCGGGAGCATTTATAGCCAGTGAAAGGGAATCCGACTCCATCTCCAATGTCCGGCATTCACTCCCGATGGCGGAGGAGCGGGTTTTTGGAGTTGAAGGGAAGGGGGGGGCGCGTGTAAAGTTTGCGGCGCGTTATAGTTTCCATTTGGAGCAAAGGAAAAGCCATGGCTGAAGAACTGCAACATTTGATCGAGCGCATCCGCAAAGAGGGGGTCGAGTCCGGGGAAAAGGCGGCGGATTCCCTGGTGGCCGAGGCCAAGAAGAAAGCCGCGGCGATCGTGGCTGAGGCGCAGAAGCAGGCCAAGGAGCTGGTGGCGAAGGCCGAGGCGGATTCGGCGGCGTTCGCGGAGCGGGGCCAGAAGACGTTGCGGCAGGCGGCGCGCGACCTGCTGATCAGCATCGGCGGCTCGGTGGGCGACGTGGTGGGCGGCCTCGTGGACGCCCAGGTCGGCGCGGCGCTGACGCCGGAGCTGATGGCGCAGATGCTGCTGAAGCTGGCGGAGGCGTATGCCCGGGATGGCGGCGCGGGCGGGATCGTGGCGATGCTGGGCGAGGCGGACGCGGCGGCCGTGAAGGCGGCGTTCGCGAAGGAATACCAGAGCAAGCTGGCGGCGGGGATCCAGATCGAGAGCGACAAGGAAATTTTCAAGGGGTTCCGCGTGGGGGCGAAGGGCGGACAGGTGTTCCACGATTTCACGAAGGAGGCGATCGCGGAGTCGCTGGCGAGCTTCCTGCGGCCGGACTTGGCCCAGATCGTCAAGAAAGCGGCGGAATAAGGGCCGGGGATGGGGCTGTATCAATATTTGGTGTCGTCGCTGCCGGCGCTGTCGCTGGAGGCGCCGCCGCCGTTCGCGCCGGAGGAATTCCGGTTCAAATGCCAGGGCGTGCTGAGCACGGCGGATCTGGCGGAGCTGGATCTGCTGCTGGCGGGGAAGTCCTCGGAAGGCCGGACGGCGTTTTCGAAGGCATGGGCGGGGGGCGACGCGCAGCTCCGCAACACGGCGGCCAAGGCGCGCGGGGCGAAGCTGGGCGTGGAGGCGAAGCCGTTCCTGAAGAGCCATCCGGGCTATGCGGTGTGGCTGGACAAGGAAGTGTCCGACGCGCTGGCGAAGGCGAATCCGCTGGATCGCGAAATGGGGCTGGATGGCGCGCGGTGGAAGTTCGTCGAGGATCTGGCGCGGGCGGACGCCTTCGGGCTGCCGGCGGTGTTGGCGTTCGCGGTCAAGCTGACGCTGGTGGCGCGCTGGGCGGCGATGAAGGAAGAGGCCGGGCGGGCGCGGCTCGAGCAACTGGTTTCCCAATTGGAAGAGAATGCGGCGTCGAGCGGCGCGGCGGGCTTCAAATAACGAAGGCGGGCGAAGATGAGCGAGAACGTCGGAAAAATCGTTGGAATCAGCGGCAACCTGATCACCGTGCATTTCGAGAAGCCGGTGACGCAGAGCGAAGTGGGCTATGCCCGCACCGGCGCCATCGGGTTGAAGTCGGAAGTCATCCGCATCCGCGGCGAGAACGCGGAACTGCAGGTGTTCGAGGACACGACGGGCCTGAAGGTGGGCGATCCGGTGGCGTTCAGCGGCAACCTGCTGACGGTGGAGCTGGGGCCGGGCCTGCTCGCGCAGGTCTATGACGGCTTGCAGAATCCGCTGCCGAAGCTGGCGGAGCAGTGCGGCTTCTTCCTGCAGCGCGGGACGTACCTGAAGGCGCTGGACCGCGCGAAGACGTGGGCCTACACGCCCAAGGCGCGCAAGGGCGACGACGTGACGGCGGGCGACACGCTCGGGACCGTCCCCGAAGGCATTTTCGAGCATCGCATCATGGTCCCGTTCAAGTTGGCGGGAAAATGGAAGGTCGCGGAGACGGTCGCGGCCGGCACCTACGCCGTGGACCAGGTCGTGGCGAAGCTGCGCGGCGAGCGCGGCGACGAGATTCCGGTTTCGATGGTGCAGGAATGGCCGGTGAAGGTGCCGATCAAGGCCTACGCCGAGCGCCTGCGCCCGACGGAGCCGCTGGTGACGAAGGTGCGCATCATCGACACGTTCTTCCCGGTGGCGCGCGGCGGCGTGTATTGCATTCCGGGGCCGTTCGGCGCGGGCAAGACGGTGCTGCAGCAGATCACCAGCAAGCACGCGGACGTGGACATCGTGCTGGTGGCGGCGTGCGGCGAGCGCGCGGGCGAAGTGGTGGAAACCCTCCGCGAATTCCCCGAGCTGACCGACCCGCGCACGGGCAAGAGCCTGATGGAGCGCACGCTCATCATCTGCAACACCTCCTCCATGCCGGTGGCCGCGCGCGAAGCGTCGGTCTACACGGCGGTGACGATCTGCGAATACTACCGGCAAATGGGGCTGAACGTGATGTTGCTGGCGGACTCGACGAGCCGCTGGGCGCAGGCGCTGCGCGAGATGAGCGGCCGCCTCGAGGAAATCCCCGGCGAAGAAGCCTTCCCGGCGTACCTGGAATCCGTGATCGCGGCGTTCTACGAGCGCGGCGGGGTGGTGCGGCTGAAGGACGGATCGACGGGATCGGTGACGATCGGCGGGACGGTGTCGCCGGCGGGCGGCAACTTCGACGAGCCGGTGACGCAGGCCACGCTGAAGGTGGTGGGCGCGTTCCACGGGTTGAACCGCGAACGGTCGGATGCGCGGCGGTATCCGGCGATCCATCCGCTGGACAGCTGGAGCAAGTATCCGGGCGTGGTCGACGGCCAGCAGGTGGCGCAGGCGCGCAAGACGTTGCGGCAGGGCAACGAAGTCAGCCAGATGATGAAGGTGGTGGGCGAGGAAGGCACGAGCATCGAGGATTTCGTGGTCTATCTGAAGAGCGAATTCCTGGACGCGACCTACCTGCAGCAAAACAGCTTCCACGACGTGGACGCCGCGACGGGCGCCGACCGGCAGAAGTACGTGTTCAACAAGATCCACGGCATCCTGACCGCGAAGGTGTTCTTCCCGGACAAGGACGCGGCGCGCAAGTGGTTCCTGCAGCTGACCTCGGTGACCAAGGACTGGAACCTGGTCGCGATGGAGTCGGCGGAATTCAAGCAACTGGAGCAGCGCATCGACGCGATGCTGGCGGAGGTTTCGGAACATGCATAAGGTCTATCATCGCATCGAGCAGATCGCGGGCAACGTGATCACGGTCCGCGCCGAGGGCGTGGCGAACGGCGAGCTGGCCCAGGTGGTCGGCACGCTGGGCGTCTCGCTGGCGCAGGTCATCCGCCTGGAGAACGACAAGGTGTTCCTGCAGGTGTTCGCGGGCAGCCGCGGCATCGCGACGGACGGCCAGGTGCGGTTCCTGGGGCACAAGATGGACATCTCGTTCACGGACGCCCTGCTGGGGCGGGTGTTCAACGGGTCGGGCCAGCCGCGCGACAACGGGCCGGTGCTGGACGAGAACCGCATCGCGATCGGCGGGCCGTCGGTGAATCCCGCCAAGCGCATCATTCCGCGCAAGATGGTCCGCACGGGCATTCCGATGATCGACGTGTTCAACTCGCTGGTCGAGTCGCAGAAGCTGCCGATCTTCGCGGCGGCGGGCGAGCCGTACAACGAGCTGCTGGCGCGCATCGCGCTGCAGGCGGAAGTCGACATCATCATCTTGGGCGGCATGGGCCTGAAGCACGACGACTACCTGCAGTTCCGCGACACGCTGGAGGCCAACGGCGCGCTTTCGCGCTCGATCCTCTTCATCCACACGGCGGCGGATCCGACCGTGGAGTGCCAGATGGTGCCGGACATTTCGCTGGCCGTGGCCGAGCAGTTCGCCCTGCAGAACAAGCGCGTGCTGGTGTTGCTGACGGACATGACGAGCTTCGCGGACGCCTTGAAGGAGATCGCGATCACGATGGAGCAGATTCCGGCGAACCGCGGCTATCCGGGCGACCTGTACTCGCAGCTGGCGGCGCGCTACGAGAAGGCGGTGGACTTCGAGGGGGCGGGCTCGATCACGATCTTGGCGGTGACGACGATGCCGGGCGACGACGTGACGCATCCGGTGCCCGACAACACGGGCTACATCACCGAAGGCCAGTTCTACCTGCGCAACGGGCGCATCGAGCCGTTCGGCTCGTTGTCGCGCTTGAAGCAGCAGGTCAACGGCAAGACCCGCGAGGACCATCGCACGGTGATGAACACGATGATCCAGCTCTACGCGTCCTACAAGGAGACGCTGGAAAAGCAATCCATGGGCTTCCGCATGAGCGCGTGGGACAACAAGCTGCTCCAATACGGCGAGCGCTTCGAGAAGGAGATGATGGACCTGACGGTCAACATCCCGCTGGAAGCCGCGCTGGACCTGGGCTGGCAGATCATGGCGGACTGCTTCGACCCCGCGGAAACGGGCATTTCGTCGAAACTGACCGAGAAATTCTGGCCGAAGAAGACCGCGTAGGGCGGGAGCCGCGATGGGCAAGGTCAAAAACACCAAGACGGAACTGAAGGCGCAGCGGGACTCGCTGAAGCGCTACCGCCGCTATCTGCCGACGCTGCAGCTGAAGAAGCAGCAGTTGCAGATGGAGATGCGGCTGGTGGACCAGCGCGTGGCCGAGAAGAAGGCCGAGGAAGAGGCCGCGCGCGGCGCGCTGGCTGGCTGGGTCAAGCTGTTTTCCGATCCGCTGGACTATCTCGCTTGGCTGAAGGTCGAGGCGATCGACGTCGAACCGGGGAACATCGCCGGCGTGGCGGTGCGGTCGCTGAAGGAGATCCGCTTCCAGCGGACGGCGCCGGACCTGTGGGCGACGCCGGCGTGGCTGGACGAAGGGCTGTCGACGCTGGAGACGCTGTTCCGCCTGCGGATCGAGCGGCGCCTGCTCGAGGAGCAGCACCGGCTGTTGGCCGAGGAATTGCGCACGACCAGCCAGCGCGTGAATTTGTTCGAGAAGGTGAAGATTCCGGAGTGCGCGGAGAACATCCGCCGCATCCGCATCTTCCTGGGCGATGAAAACACGGGCGCGGTGGTGCGCTCGAAGATCGCCAAGGGCAAGAGCGTGAAGAAGGCCGCGGCCGCGGATGCGGCGGCGCGGGAAGGGACGGCGGCATGATCGTCCAGATGAAAAAAGTGACGTTGCTGTGCCTGGCGCACGGCCGCGCGGCCACGCTGGAGGCTCTGCGGGGCCTGGGCGTGCTGCACGTCAAGCCGGTGGTGCCTCCCGCGGGTTCCGGGCTGGAGGACGCGCGCGAAAAGGCGGCGGGCCTGCGCCGCCTGCTGGAGGCCATTCCCGAACTTGAAGGCGCGAAGCCCACGGGGCGGGCCGCCTTCGCCGTGGTTTCCGAAACGAGCGATCTGCTGGACGAGCGCAAGGAGAAGCAGGCGCAAGTCGACGCCCTGCAAGCCGAGGCGGCGCGGACGGAGCCGTTCGGTTCGTTCGAACCCGCGGCCGTGAAGGCCCTCGCCGGAAAAGGCGTGGTTCTCAAGCTGTATCGCGCCGCGACGAAAACCGTGTTGCCGCTGCCCGACGGCGTGACGGCGCAAAAACTGGCCGTGCGCAAGGCCGACGCCTTTTGGGCGCTGTTCGCGCGCGCCCCGTTCGAGTGGGCGGGCGCCGAAGAGCAGAAACTGCCCTCGGAATCGCTGGCGAAGCTGCAGGCGGACCTGCTGCGCCTGCAAGGGGAGTTGGCGGAGGGCGAGAAGAAATTGCAGGCCGCCGCCGGCGACCGGGCGATGCTCGAGGGCCTGTTGGCGCATGCCGAGGCCGAAGTGAGGCTGCAGGAAGTGCGCGCCGGCATGGGCGCGGCGGAAGCCATCGCCTATGTGCAGGGCTTCGTGCCGGCGGAGGACGTCGAGTCGATCCGCGCCGCCGCCGCCCCGCACGGCTGGGGTCTGGTGGTCGACGAGCCCGGTCCGCAGGACGACGTGCCGGTCAAGCTGAAGCCGCCGCGCTGGGCCTCGCCGATCAAGGCGGTGTTCCAGGGGATTTCCATCCTGCCGGGCTACGCCGAGGCGGACGTGAGCGTGGTTTTCATGCTCTTCTTCTCGCTGTTTTTCGCGATGATCATCGGCGACGCGGGCTATGGCGCGATCTTCCTGGGCCTGACGTGGTGGGCGCGGAAGAAGCTGCCGAAGGACGCCTTCCGCCTGCTGCTGGTGACGAGTTCCTGCACGATCCTCTGGGGTCTGGTCACGGGCACGATCTTCGGAATCAATCCGGAGATCCTGGCCAAGGCGGGGCTCGACAAGATCCAGATCCCGTTCCTGACCGATCCCGAAAAGTCCGCGCAGAACATCATGGGCCTGTGCTTCCTGATCGGCGCGATCCAGATCACCATCGGCCACTTGTGGAACGTGGTGGATCTGCTCATGGTCAAGAAGCTCAAAGCCCTGGAGCAGTTCGGCTGGATCCTCACGACGTGGTTCATGTTCTTCATGGCCGACGACATGGTGCTGAAGGGCAACATGCTTTCCTATCTGCACCTGTCGGAGACGGCCGCCGCCGCGCTGTGGCAGGGGTTGGGCTACGCGCTCGTGGCGGGGATCGCGTTGATCGTCCTGTTCATGATGCCGCCGAAGGAGATCAAGGACGGCTGGTTCAACCTCGCGCTGCTGCCGCTGAATTTGGTGAGCAACTTCACGGACGTGGTTTCCTATGTGCGTCTCTACGCGGTGGGCACGGCGGGCTTCGCGGTGGCCAACGCGTTCAACAACATGATTTTCCCGGGCGGCGACGTATCGCTCGTCGGCCTGTTGATCGGCGCGGTGCTGGCTTTCCTGGCGCACACGCTGAACATCCTGCTGGCCACGATGGGCGTGCTGGTGCACGGCATCCGGTTGAACACGCTGGAATTTTCGAACCACAAGGGCATTTCGTGGAGCGGGTCGGCCTATCGGCCCTTCGCGAAGCCCGAAGCGGCGGTTTAGGGAACGAAGGAACAAGTTTAAAAAAGAAGGGCGGCGACGCCCGAAATCGAGGAGAGCAAACATGGATGCAGCAACAATTGAAGCATTGGGCAAGGCGGGCGGCGCGGCGGCGCTGGGATTGGCCGCGGTGGGTTCGTCCATCGGGGCGGGCTTGGCGGGCGCCTCGGCGATCGGCGCCTGGAAGAAGTGCTTTGCGCAGGGCAAGGCGGCGCCGTTCATCCTGATCACGTTCATCGGCGCGCCGTTGTCGCAGACGATCTACGGCATGATCCTGATGGGCTGGATGGTCGATGTGGCGAAGAATTCCGAGTTGGCGGCGGCCAACTGGGCGACGATGCTGATCGGCGGCCTCTGCGGCGGGCTGGGCATGGGCGTTTCGGCTTGGTTCCAAGGCTATGCCGGCGCGGCGGGCGCGGATGCGCTCGCGGAGACCGGCCAGGGCTTCGGCAACTACCTGATGACGCTGGGCGTCATCGAAACCGTGGCGCTGTTCGTGCTGGTGTTCATCCGCTCGTCGTTCATGGCGTAGGCAGAAACCGCCGGGCCCGGCGCAACCGCCCTTTCCGCGAGGAGGGGGCGGTTTGCGTTTGGAAACCGGGTTGTCAGCCGCAAAGAACGCAAGGAGCACCAAGGGGGAACATGATGAACGAAGAACAGGCGAAAGCGTTGTGCGACCGGATCAGGCAAATAGCGTCGGCCTCCATGTTTATCATGGCCACGGCTATTTGGAGAAAGTCTATGAGAATGCGTTGGCGCATAGGTTGAAGAAGGCAGGATTCAAAGTTGAGCAACAGGTTCCGTTGCAGGTTTTCGATGAAGACGGGACCCTGATTGGCGACTATTTCGCCGATTTGCGGGTCGAGGGTGAAATCATCGTTGAACTGAAGGCCGCGAAGACCATCGCACCGGAACACGAGGCGCAGATGTTGGGATATTTGAAATCGGCGCGCAAGCGGCACGGACCGCTGGTCAATTTTGGGGCCTACAAGTTTGAAATCCGCAAGCATGCGGGGAAATCCGAAAATCAAAAATCGCCGCACAGAACACCAAGAGCACATGGATTTGGTTGGGATCTTTGTGGTCTCTGTGTTCTTGGTGGCCAAAGGCTTTTCTAAATGGCGTTGTTGAGTCTACAGGAGATCGGCGTGCGGTTCGGCGGCCCGTGGCTGCTGGAGGGGGCGACGCTGAACGTGGAGCGGGGCGAGCGCATCTGCCTGCTCGGGCGCAACGGCGAGGGGAAGTCCACGTTCCTGAAGGTGGCGGCGGGGCTGATTCCGCCCGATGTCGGCGAAGTGGTGCGCGCGCGGAACCTGGTGGTGGCGCTGATGCCCCAGGTCGTGCCGGCGGAACTGCCGGGGACCGTGCTGGCGACGGTGCGGCAGGGGACGCGCGCCGGGCTGGACGCGTGGCACCGCGACACGCAGGCGAAGAAAGTCGTCTCGCTGATGGAACTGGACGGCGGGGCGGAGTGCGCGACGCTGTCGGGCGGGATGAAGCGGCGCGTGCTGCTGGCGCAGGCGCTGGCGTCGGAGCCGGACGTGCTGCTGCTGGACGAGCCGACGAACCACCTCGACGTGGAATCCATCGAATGGCTGGAGAACTTCCTGCAGCGCTTTCCGGGGGCGATCTTGTTCGTGACGCACGACCGGGCCTTTCTGCGGCGGGTGGCGACGCGCATCGCGGAGCTGGACCGCGGCCAACTGCGCTCGTGGGCCTGCGGCTACGACCAGTTTCTGGAGCGCAAGGCGGCGGCGCTGGAGGACGAAGAGCGGCAGAACGCCGTGTTCGACAAGAAACTGGCGCAGGAAGAAGTCTGGCTGCGCAAGGGGGTCAAGGCGCGCCGCACGCGCAACGAGGGGCGGGTGCGGGAGCTGATGAAGCTGCGTTCCGAGCGCGCGGCGCGGCGGGAGCTGAGCGGGCCGGTCCGGGCCACGCTGCAGGAGTCGGGCCGGTCGGGCTACAAGGTCGTCACGGCCAAGAATCTGGGGCTCGCCTACGACAACCGGTTTCTGTTCCGGGGGCTGGACGTCGAGATCTGCCGCGGCGACAAGGTGGGCATTTTGGGTCCGAACGGCTGCGGCAAATCCACGTTGATCCGCGTCCTGCTGGGGCAGGAGGCGCCCGGCGAGGGCGCGGTGGCGCACGGGACGAAGCTGGAGATCTCCTATTTCGACCAGATGCGGGAGGCGTTGGACGACGACAAGACCGTGTTCGACAACGTGGCCGACGGCAACGAATACGTGACGGTGAACGGGCAGCGCCAGCACGTGATCGGCTATCTGGAGGAGTTTCTGTTCGCGCCGGAGCGGTCGCGCAGCCCGGTGCGGGTGCTGTCGGGCGGGGAGCGCAGCCGCCTGCTGCTGGCGAAGCTGTTCGCGCGGCCGTCGAACGTGCTGGTGCTGGACGAGCCGACGAACGATCTGGACCTGGAGACGCTGGAGCTGATCGAAGACCTGCTGGTGGAATATGCCGGCACGGTGCTGCTGGTGAGCCATGACCGCGAATTCCTGAACGAGGTGGCCACGAGCACGCTGGTCTTCGAGGGCGACGGGGCGGTGCGCGAATATCCGGGCGGCTACGACGACTGGGTGGCGCAGCGCAAGGCGGCCGCCGCGGTCGCCTTGATCCGCGACGAGCCGGCGAAGTCCGGCGTCGCGAACAAGCCGCGCAAGCTGTCCAACCAGGCGCGCAAGGAATTGCAGGAGCTCCCGGGGCGCATCACCGCGCTGGAGTCGGAGCTGGACGAACTGCACGCCCGGATGGGCGCGCCGGATTTCTACAAGCGCGCGCCGGCGGACATCCAGGCGGCGACGGCGCGCTTGGCGGAGATTTCGCCGGAGTTGGACCGGCTCTACGCGCGCTGGGGGGAGCTGGAGTCGGGCGGCGGAGCCTGAGCTCCCGGCGCGGAACCCCGCGCGCCGCGCCGGGCGGACCGGGTCAGCTGACCGGGGCGGTGTGGCGGCGGCGGTAGGAGAACAGGACGGTCGCGAGCATGCGCAGGAAATAGCGCCACTCCTCGGGGGTGCGCAGCTTCGAGAGGATCTCGCGCCAGAGGAGGACGGGATTGAGATAGGAGCGGTATTTCCGGCGGTAGAATTTGCGGTGGAGGTCTTGGAGGAGGGCGTTGATTTCGGGGGCCTTGAAATGGAGGGTGTCGTATTCGCTGTGGCCGATCATGCTGCCGAAGCGCTGGCCATCCATGAGGTGGAGCCGGCGGAAGTCGTCCATCATGCGGGTGCCGGGGAGGGGCTGGGCGATGTAGATGAAGGCGAAATTGATGCCGCTGGTCAGGATCATGCGCTCGGTTTCCCGGATGTCTTCGAGGGTTTCGTCGGGGAAGCCGATGATGAAGGTGCCGCAGGCCCAGATGCGGAATTGGTGGCAGCAGCGGACGAGGTGGCGGATCTTGTCCTCGGAGACGATCTTGCCGATGTATTTCTGGGTGCGGGCGGAGCCGGATTCGATGCCGAAGGTGAGGCGGTAGCAGCCCGCCTGGCGCATCTTGAGCAGGACCTCCTCGTCGAGGGTCCAGATGGCGACGCCGTTGGGGGTGTCCCACCGGATGTCCAGCTTGCGCCGGACGATCTCGTCGCAGATTTCGAGGATGCGGTCGCGGTTGAGGGTGAGGTTGTCGTCCTGGAAGCGGAACTGGCGGGCGCCGTGCTGGCGGTGCAGCATCTCGATCTCGTCCACCACGTGCCGGGCGCCGTGGCTGCGCCACCCCCGGCCCCAGACGGTGACGATGGAGCAGAAGACGCAGCGGCCGGGGCAGCCGCGGCTGGTGACCAGGTCCACGCTGTTCGTCCGCAAGGTCGCGTCGCTGTTGGCGGGATGGCGGAAGTAGGCGGGCAGGTCGAGCAGATGCCAGGCCGGATGCAGGGAATCCAGGTCCTGGATGTAGTCGCGCGGCGGGTTGAGGCGGACCTGGCCGTCGATGGAGACGGCGGTGCCGCGGATGTCCGTCAGGGGGCGGCCGTCGCGGATGGCCTGGGCGATCTCGAGCATGGTGGTTTCCCCCTCGCCGATGACGGCGACGGCGATGTGGGGGTTGCGGAGCACATAGGCCGGGTTGGCGGAGGTATGGGCGCCGCCGACCACGACGGGGGTTGCGGGGGCCCATTCCTTGAGGTGGTCGATCAGGGCGAAGGAATCCGACTCGAAGGCCGAATAGGCGCAGCCCACGCCGATGACGGCGGGGGCGAAGTCGCGGACGAGGGCTTCGATGTCCGGGAGGGCGGTGCCGATGCGGATGGTGGAGGCATCCACGGGGGTGTGCGTGGCATGGTCGAGGGGGCAGTCGAGGATCCGGACCTCGAAGCCGTTCTCCTCGAGCACGCCGGCCATGTAGATGAAGCCCAGCGGGGTCTTGATGTTGCAGTACTGGAACTCCGCCGGAGCGGATTGCGGGGGATTGATAAACAGCACTTTGGTCATCGGATCACATGTTCCTGATCGCGTCGGGGCCTCCGTCCGGTCCATCGGAACGGTCCGGCCGGGCGGGGGCCGTTTCCACGATTCGCGTGCCGGACTATCGCGCATCCGGCCGTTTTCAACAAGCAATATCCGGCGTCCCGGCGCGCAAACGGCCGTTTTGGGGTTGCAAGTGGGGGCGGGAACTTATTTGATGTCCGGATGAAATCCATTCAGCCGCAAGCTGCTTTGACAGGTCGCGACCGCGGGGCCCGGGGCCTTCTCCTTCTGGTGTTGTTCTTGGTCGCGGCGGGGATCGTGTTCCATGCGCTGTGGTCGCCGGGGGCGGTGCTGATGACGAGCGACGACAACCTGGGGCATGTTTCGGCGACCCGCCGGGTGATCCAGTCCTCTCCGCTGGCGAATTGGACGGGCGAATTGCTGTGGGGCCTGCCGGGCATATCGGGGCTGCATCTGTGGGCGTTGGCGATCGGGGTGCTGCCGCCGACGGTCTTCATGAACGTCTACCACGGGTTTTGCCTCGTGCTGGCGGCGTGGTTCCTGGCGCTGTACCTGAAGGACAAGGGGGTGGCGCCGGCGGCGTGCGCGCTGGGCGGGCTGGTGGCGTTCTGGGTGGGGACGAACCTGACGCTGACGTATGCGGGGCACATCGGCAAATACGGGACGATGATGTTCCTGTCGATCGCGGTGTTCGCGCTGGGGCGGTGGGGGAAGACGGGCCGCGCGGCGTGGACGGTGGTGGCGGGTTCGGCGGCGGGGGCGATGTTCCTGGAGCAGCCGGACGTTTCGCTGTTCTGCACCTTGCTGTTGGCGCCGCTGGGGGTGTTCGAAGGGGTGCGCGCCGTGGGCGGCTGGAAGATCGTGGCGCTGGCGAACCAGGCGTGGGGGGGGGCGCTGGCGGCGGCCGTGCTGGCGGGCGGCACCTCGCTGGCGGCGATGGGGTCGGGCGTGACGGAAGTGCCCGGCGGGGAATCGGAGGCGGACCAGTGGGCGTACCTCACGCAATGGAGCCAGCCACCGGGCGAGAGCTTGGATTTCATCGCGCCGGGCTGGACGGGATGGCGGAGCGGCGAAGAGAGCGGGCCGTACTGGGGGAAGATGGGCCGGAGCGAGGGGTGGGAGCAGACGCGCCAAGGCTTCATGAATTTCAAGCTGGAGAACGTGTACGTGGGGGCGGTGCCGCTGTTGTTCGCGCTGATCGGGCTGGGAGAAGCGTTCCGGCGGCGGCGGAAGGCGGGGACGGAATCGGCCGCGGTCTTCGTGTGGGGCGGGCTGTGCGCGGTGGCGCTGCTGCTGGCGTTCGGGAAATATTTCCCGCTGTACCGGCCGATCAGCTGGCTGCCGGGATTCGGGAGCATCCGCAATCCGAACAAGTTCATCCATTTCTTCCAGATGGCGTGGGGGGTGCTGGCGGCGTTCGGACTGGACGCGGCGCTGCGGATGGAAGGGGGCGCGTCGCGGAAATGGCGCTGGGGCGCGGGGATCGCGGCGGGTCTATTCCTGCTGGCGGGCCTGGCGCTGTGGGCGGATCTGGGCTCGGGCGCGGCGCGGCTGGCGGCGGCGGGATGGGGGCCGCTGGGCCGGGCGATCCAGTGGAACAAGGCGTTTGCCGTCACGTATGCGGGCGGGGCGTTCCTGGTCGGCGCGGGGATCCTGTGGCTGCTGGCGGGGAAAGTTTTCCACGGTGTGGAAAATAGCCGAGTGCCGAGCCCAAGCCGAAAGGCGCAGGGCGAACGCGAGGTCTATAGCGCCGCGCCTCCGCGCGGCGAGCGAGGGAGCGACAGCGACCGCAGCGGCAACAGTTTTCCACACCGTGGAAAAAACGGCGAAAATCTTCCACAGCGTGGAAAAAAGTTTTCCACGGCGTGGAAAACTTCGTGGGGCGCATGGTTGCCGGCCATGGTCGTGTTGTTCGACGCGGCGGCGATCTTGGCGCCGCGGTACATCCAGACGATGCCGCCGGGGTATGTGGCGGAGAACGAGCTGGTGCGCCAGCTGAAGCGCGAGCTGGGGCACAACCGGACGGCGATGGCGACGCAGGACGGGTTCTACAATCTGTGGCTGACGTATCTGTTCCCGTACCACGGAATCTCGTCGGTGAACGTGACGCAGCTGCCGCGGCCGCCGGCGGACTACACGGCGTTCTGGGGCGCGGTGAAGGATCCGGTGCGGATGTGGCAGTTGACGGCGGTGAGCCATGTGCTGGCGCACGGGCCGGTGGCGGCGCAACTGCTGGCGAATCCGGCGTGGGCGGCGCAGCTGGAGCGGTCGTGGGCGTATCAGCCGGCGGATGACGGCCGGGGCGGGGTGGCGACGCGGAGCGTGCCGCCGGGACCGAACGCGCCGGAGGTCGTGCTGAAGCTGAAGCCGGTGCCGCCGCGCGTGGCGGCGGTGTCGTCGTGGCGGGTGGTGGAGGACGAGGAGGCGCTGAAAACGCTGGCCGATCCGGCGTTCACGCCGTTTTCCACGGTGCTGCTGGCGCCGGGAACCCGGGTGGCGGCGGCGCCGTCGGGCGATCCGGGGCCGCCGGCCCGGATCGAGATTTCGCGCCTGACGCCGGGGCGGTGCGAATTCACGGTGGAGAACCGCGGGCCGGTGGTGGTGCGGGTGGCGGAGAAATACGATCCCAGCTGGCAGGCGACGGTGGATGGCAAGCGGGTGCCGGTGATCCGGTGCGACTTCATGTTCCAAGGCGTCGCGTTGGAGGAGGCGGGGACGCACGCCGTGGCGTTGCGCTATGCGCCGCCGTCCTTGCCCATTTATCTGCAAGGGGCCGGAATCATGGCCGGCCTGGGGGCGGCGCTGTGGCTGGCGCTGACGCGCCGCCGGGGGGCGGCGGCGGCATGACCGGAGCGGGAGAAGACCGGCCGTTCCTGTCGGTGGTGATTCCGACGATGGGGCGGGACATCCTGATCCGCACGCTGGAATCGCTGGCGGCGGCGGAGGGGTTCGCCGGGATCGAGGTGATCGTGGCCGGGCGGGTGCCGGATGCGGCGGTCGCCGCGCGGTTGCAGGAGTTTTGCAGGCGGCATGGAAACGTCCGGCATCTGGACATCCAGTTCGAGACGGGGGATTCGAGCCGCAAGAAGAACGCGGGGGCGGCGGCGGCGCGGGCGCCGCTGATCGCGTTTCTGGACGACGACGTGGTGGTGGCGCCGGACTGGCCCCAGCGGATTTCGGAGCCGTTCGCGGATGCGAAGGTCGGGCTGGCGAGCGGGCCGAGCCTGGTGCCGGAGGACCTCAACCGGATCGGGCGGTTGGCGGGGTTGGCGCTGTCGTCGCGGGCGGCGGGCTACGTGGCGGAGCGGTACCGGCAGAACCGCGCGACGAGCTATGCCATCGATTGGGACCGGGTGATCGGCTGCAACGCGGCGTACCGGCGGGAGGCGTTCGCGCAGATGGGGGGATTTCCGGCGGACTTCTATCCGGGCGAGGAGATGATCGCCGCATACCGGACGGAGCGGGCGGGGTGGACGCTGTTGTTCCTGCCAGCGGCGTGGGTGAACCACTATCCGCGGCAATCCCTGCGGCGGTTTTGGCGGCAGATGTGGGGCTACGGGGCGACGCGCATCCGGCTGCTGCGGGGGGGGGTGTCGTTCACGCCGTGGCCGTTGATCCCCGGCCTCTGGGTGGGGGCGACGGCGGGGTTGCTCCTGCTGGCGCCGTTTTTCCCGTGGGCGCGCGGCCTGCTGGCGGCGGAGCTGGGCCTGTACGCCCTGCTGGCGCTGGCCGTGGCGGCGGAGACGGTGGCGCGGACGCGGAGAGGGGGCGACGGGTGGCTGCTGGCCATGATTCCCTTGATGCATCTGGCCTACGGCCTGGCGGAATGGGCCGAAGCGCTGCGGCCGGGGAAGGATTTCAGCGAGCGGGGCCGGTGAGGTCCGTTCTCTCCGGGCCGGGGGCGGGCGGGCAGATTCGGCCCGCCTCAATTTTCTATCGACGGATGCGATTGTTTTTGAGAGCATGATACGAGTTGCAAGCTGCATGCGCGGCACCGAGATCAACATCAACAGCAGGGTATCGATATGGCCAAAGAAAAAGCGGTGGAATCGGGTGAGCAACTCACCAATGCTCGGGCAAACACCGATGCGAACGTCTGGATCCAGCTGATCGGGGCGCTGGTCATCACCTTGATCGTGTGTTTCGGCTTCCATTTCGGCGCCCAGCTCCACAATGAGGGATTGCTCAAGTTCGTCAACAACCTGGTCAACAAGCGCGGTCCCGTCCAATGGCTCGAACTGTACAGCTTTTTCGTCGTGGTGCTGTTCCTCATCCTGAAGTCCCGGCTCATCAGCGCGCAGATCCAGCACATCTACGACGACACGGCGCAGGTCGGCGGCGTGAACATGGACAACGAAGAAGAGCTGCAGCTGTTGCGCAAGCGCATCCATGAAGCCGGCGGCGATCTCAAGAGCATCATGCTGAGCCGGTTGGACCGGGGCCTGGGGCTTTGGCTGTCCACGAAGGACGTCGGCCGCGTGTCGGGCTGGATCAGCGCGGAAGGGGTCCGGGACAACGTGATGTCGGACATGACCTACACGCTGTCGCGCACGATGATGTGGGTGATCCCGATCCTGGGCTTCATCGGAACGGTGCAGGGGTTGAGCGCGGCCGTGGGCGGATTCGCGGAATTCCTGTCGGGCGCGGCGGAACTGACGGCCATCAAGGGGGCCATCGCCGAGGTGACCATCGGTCTGGGCGTGGCGTTCGACACGACGTTCCTGGCCCTGATGCTGGTGACCTTCGTGCAGTTCCCGCTGACGTCGATCATGCGCCGCGAGGCGACGTTGCTGTCGGAAATCGACATCTATCTGGACGAGCGCTTCATTTCGCGCCTGCCGTCGGCCGAGCAGCAGGCGGTGGTGATCGAAAACCTCGAGGATTCGATCGAAGCGGCCTTCCGCCGGTACATTCCGGATCCGGACCGCTACGAGGAAGTCTTCACGATCTCGATCGACAAGGCGGCGGCGGAGATGGGCAAGCAGTTCGAGGAGCTGACCGCCCGGTATGTGCAAGCGCGCAAGACGGCCACCGACGAGGAAGTGCAAGCCTTGGCGGAGGCGATGGAGCACGCGCACAAGCGGGCGGCCGAACTGGCCGGCCAATACGCGAAGAGCGCCCAGGAGGTCCAGTCGACGCTGGGCGCGAGCCTCGAGAAAGCGGCGAACGCGGCGGGGATCGTCGAGCAGCAGATCGCGACCATCGCCAACTTGGGGGCGAAGGTCCAGGAGCTGTTGCAGGTGGAGCAGGCCTTGGAGCGGGCGATGGCGGGCGTCACCAGCGCCGACGAATTCCAGAAGACGTTCGCGCAGCTGCGCGAGCATTTGACGACCACCGACGAATTCTGCCGGCGCCTGAGCAAGCCGCGGGTGATCACCCTGCAAGAGGAAATCCGCGCCTAGGCCGGGCGAACGGAAGGCGCAGCCATGCGGAACCCCTTTCGATCTCGGTTCTTCCGGCTGGGATGCGCGGCGGTCCTGCTGTGGGGCGCGGAGGCCCGGGGGCAGGCCCCCTTCAGCGTCCGCGTGCTGGCCGACGGCCTGCAAGAACCGCATGGCGTGGCGGTGCATCCGGTCACGGGGGAGATCTACGTTTCGGAAAAGGGCGGCGGCCGGATCCTGGTGCTGAGAAACGGCAAGATGGAGCCGGCCCTCGCGGCGGGCTGGACCGTGTCGAACGCGCTGCCCCGCTGGGCCATCACCCCGCAGGTCCCGATTGAAAAATGGATGTCCGCCGCGCTGCAGAAGCCGGGGCCGATCTCGATCTCCACGAACGGGACCCTGTTCGTGGCGGAGCAGGATCCCAGCGGCCGCCTGCTGGAATTCTTCCCGAACGAAAAAGGACAGTATGCCGTCGCCTTGGGCGTGCCGGTGCCGTGGTTGGACCAGGAATTCCAATGGCGCGACCTGCAGGCCGACCGCCTCGGGCGCCTCTACGTGGTGGGGGCCGACGAGATCGGCTCCGACTTCATGAAGTTCGGTTCCGCGCTCGTGCGGGAGCCGGACGGGAACTGGTGGGTGATCGACTTCGGCCCCTTTGCAAACTTCTGCACGTTCGCGTTGTCGGCCAAGCAGGACGTGATGCTGCTCGGCGACCGGAACAAGGGGACGCTGTCGTGGTGGGAGGTGGACCGCCACATCATGCTGGGCGGGTCTCCGGAGGCCTCCGGGCGCGCCGACCTGTCGAGCTTGGCCATCTATCCGGACGGGGCGTTCATTTTGGGCCAGCAGTCCGCGCCCGGCAAGGCGGCCTTGGTGCGGGTGGATCCATTCACGGGCCAGCAGACGGTCTTGGCGGAGGGGCTCCAGTCCATTGGCGACATCGAGATGGACCGGGCGAACGGGCGGTATCTGGTGACGGATCCGGCGGCGGGCCGCCTGCTGGAATACACCCCCAATCCGCCGATGAAATTCAACGAGGCGGCGATGCGCCAGATCGTGCGGTCGGTGGAGGGGATGATGGGGTTGCCGACGGAGGCGCCCGCCTTCCTGAACAACTTCTTTGAAAAGCTGCAGGACGCCGCCAAGGGCATCCTGCCGGAGGAGGATTCGACGCATGCGGTGTCCTTCAACCTGAGCGACATCGCCGGCAAGATGCCCATCGTGGCCGGGCGGGTGCGGGCGGCCGTGGAGGTGGAGGGGGCGGAGGAGGATCCGATCGAGCAGGTGGAGTTCTTTTTGCTGTTCCCGAGCAAGGTGGTGATGACGGAGACGGCGGTCAGCCCCAGCCTGAGCTTTTTCTCGGCGCGGCGCAAAAGCGGCAAGGTGGAGCAGACCAAGCCGGTGTTCCAAGGCGAGGTGGGGGTGTATCGCGTTTCCGGAACGAACATGTCGAAGGTGGCTTCCGCGCCGGGCGGCCTGCACGTGCCGGTGGTCGTCTGCGGGATGGACCAGGCCGACGGGGGCATCTTTGTGAACCTGTCCTTCCTCGGCGCGGGCATCTACGGGGACTACTATCTCACCCTGTTCCAAGGTCCGCGCGAGCAGAAGGCCAAGCTGATGGTCAAGTCCGCCGCCGCGGTGAGCGGCACCATCACCTACGAGGCGTCGTTCATGGAAGAGGCCACCATCGCCGGCATGGAAGGCGAAAAGATCACCAAGGAACAGCTGAGCAACCTGCTGATCTCCGGTTTCAACTCCAACACGGCCGCGAACCGCTCCGTGGGCTGGCTCAAGCTGGGCCAGTTCCCGGCCAGCATGACGGTGGCATTCGGCGACAGCGGCGACACGCAGCTGACGGGCGCCCAAAGCGGGCTGAAGGAGATCGTCGAGAAGCGGCGGTTGGAAGGGAGCTTGGAGTCGGCGTCGGACATCGAGGCGATCGAGCCGGAGGAAGAGGCTTCCGCGCCCGTCCTCGCGCCCGAGCCGGCTCCGGCCGAAGGCGAGCCCGCCGCGGCGGAAGAGGCCGGGGAGCCCGGGCCATGAAGAGCGCCGAAGTCGACACCTCGGGATTCCAGAACATCGTGCTGATGCTGATCGGCGTGCTGGTGATCATGTTGGTCAGCAACGTGCTGACCATCATCAGCAACCCGGAGAACATCAAGATCGGCGCCGTGGTCACCGGCACCGTCTACGACGAAACGGATGATGAAAAGACGTTCATCCCGCCCAAGTTCCAGAACATGCGCCAAGACCCCCTCTACATCGACGTGGAGGCCAACCGGCTCATCATCTATGGCGGCATCGCGAACGCGGAGAAGAAAGAGGTCGCGGCGCGGGATCTCATGTTCGAGGGGAACGAATTCGAGAAGTTCCTGGACGAGGTGGAGCAGGTGAAGTCCACCCGCTACATCGTGCTGCTGCTGCGTCCCGGCAGCGCGGTTTTCCAGCGCCGTCTCCGCCAGGTGATCCGCGACCGCAAGATCGACGTGGGTTTCGAGCCGTGGGAAGCCGACCGCCCCATCGTGGTTGGCGTGGGGGGGGCCTAGCCATGGGCAACAAAGGCCCCGCGATGGATTTGAGCTCCTTCACGGACATCATGACCTGCATTCTGGGGATCCTGGTCTTGATCATCCTGCTGACGGGCATCGACGCCTCGCAGATCACGGTGCTGGTGTCCACGCCCAAGGAGCTGACCAGCGACGACAAGAGCCCGGTGCTGTTCGAGTGCCGCAACAACCAGCTGTTCTCCATTTCGGTCGAGGAGCTGAAGAAGGCGGTGGATCTCAAGACCGAAGACATCCGGCAGCGCGTGCAGGGCGACCAGACCGAATTCCTGAAGATGGCCGGACAGACCTTTCTGGAGGTGGAGGGGCAGCGGGTGGACTACACCTATGCGCTGACGGGCAAATACGTGCTGATGCCGATCGCCGACGCCGAAGGCTACAAGTTCGAGCGCTATCTGCAGGAGACCGACGCGATGTGGTTTGGATCCCGGTTGGCGCCGATCGATCCCAATACGCAGTTCGTCTGCTTCTTCGTGCGGCCGGACAGCTACAAGGTCTTCCAGCAGGCCCGCGCGCTCTCCTGGCTGCGCGGCATCAATGTGTCCTGCGAGCTGCTGGACGAGAAGGACGTGATCCGGATCGGCCCCGGCGGCGAGCGGCTGCTGCCGCAGTAGGGGTGCGGCGGCGCGGCGGGTTTCCGAAGGGGTGAATCCACATGGCTGCCTTCGCGTGTCAACGGTGCGGGGCGTGTTGCCGGTGGCCGGGGTCGGTCTTGCTCGAGGAGGCGGATCTCGCGGCGGCGGCGGCGGCGCTGGGGATGGCGACGGAGGCCTTCATCGCGGCGCACGCGGAACTGGCGCGCAACCGCGCGCAACTGACCTTGAAGGAGCGCGCCGACGGGGCTTGCGAATTCCTGGATCCGGACGGCCGCTGCCGCATCTACGCGGCGCGCCCGCAGCAATGCCGCGACTTCCCGCACGGGTGGCGCGTGGAGGGGTGCCCGGGAAGGGACCCCTGATCCGGGCCCCCGCGGAACGCCGTTCGAAACGTTTTCGCGGCCGGTAAAACAGTGCGGACGTCCGGCGCAGGATTTGCTTTCCAAGCGGGTTCGCGGAGCCTAACTTGTTTCACAGAAGTGAAAACCGGAGGATTCCCATGAGCGCGAACTTTAGTTTTTGGGCGATGGCCTGCCAGCAGCTGGACATGGTGGCGAAGCGAATGAGCCTCGATCCCAGCGTGCTGGCCAAGATGAGCCACTGCGAGCGGGCCTTGATCGTTTCCGTGCCGATCCGCATGGACGATGGCCACGTGGAGGTGTTCGAAGGGTATCGCGTGCAGCACAACTCCGAGCGCGGCCCCACCAAGGGCGGCATCCGCTACCATCCCGGCGTGACCCTCGACGAGGTGAAGGCCCTGGCGATGCTGATGACGTGGAAGTGCGCCGTGATCGGGCTGCCCTATGGCGGCGCCAAGGGCGGCATCGTCTGCGACCCGTCCATGATGAGCTTGGGCGAGATCGAGCGCATGACGCGCCGTTTCACGAGTGAAATCTCGATCATCATCGGCCCTTCCAAGGACATCCCCGCGCCGGACGTGAACACGAATCCGCAGACGATGGCGTGGATGATGGACACGTATTCCATGACGGTGGGCTATGCGGTGCCCGGCGTGGTGACGGGCAAGCCCGTCGAGATCGGCGGCAGCCAAGGGCGCGGCGAAGCGACGGGGCGCGGCGTGGCGACGGTGCTGATCGCGGCGGCGGAAAAGCTGGGCTTGCACCCGGCGCAGAGCACGGTGGCGGTCCAAGGCTTCGGCAACGTGGGCAGCTCGGCGGCGAAATTCCTGCATGGCAAGGGCTTCAAGATCGTGGGCGCGACGGACGTGGGCGGGGGCCTGTTCAATCCGCGCGGATTGGACATTCCGGCGCTGCTGGCCCATGTGAAGAACAGCCCGAAGAAGCAGTTGGAGGGCTTCGGCGGCGGGGAATACATGGCCGGGGCCGCGGCCGCCAACGCCCGCCTGCTGGCGTTGCCGGTGGACATCCTCGCGCCCTGCGCGCTGGAAAACCAGATCACCGGCGAGAACGCGGGCGCGGTGAAGGCGAAGATCATCGTGGAAGGCGCCAACGGCCCGACGACGCCGGCGGCCGATGTGATCCTGTCCAAGGCCGGCGTGACGGTGGTGCCCGACATCTTGGCCAACGCCGGCGGCGTGACGGTGTCCTACTTCGAATGGGTGCAGGACCTGCAAGCGAACTTCTGGGACGAGGAGGACGTGAACCGCAGCCTCGACCGGCTCATGATGCGCAGCTTCAACGACGTCTACGACGTGGCCGCGCGCGAAAAGTGCGATCTGCGCATGGCCGCCCAGATCCTCGCCGTCAGCCGCGTCGCCAAGGCCGCCACCCTCCGCGGCATCTATCCGTAGGGGATTCCGGGGCCGGGCGGTCCAAGGGGGTGCGCACCGGCGCCCGTTGCGGGGAGGACCTCATAAACAGGGTTGATTCCAACCCTGTTTTTTGAGTGAATGCCCCGCTGTGTGCGCGGTCGGGGAACCCTCCGTCCGCGCGAGGAGAAACCGTGTATCTAAAAGCGCTCGAAATGGTCGGGTTCAAGAGCTTCGCCGAGCGGACGAAGCTGGTGTTCGAACCTGGAATGATGGCGATCGTGGGGCCGAACGGCTGCGGCAAGAGCAACGTGTCGGACGCGATCCGCTGGGTGCTGGGCGAGCAAAGCCCGAAGGCGCTGCGCGGCGGCGCGATGACGGACGTGATCTTCAACGGGACGGACCACGCGAAGCCGCTGGCGATGGCCGAAGTGAGCCTGACGCTGACGGACTGCGAGGCGGTGCTGGGGACGGAGTACAACGAGGTGACCGTGACGCGCCGCGTGTTCCGGTCGGGCGAGGGGCAGTATTTCATCAACAAGGCGCCCTGCCGCCTGAAGGACATCCAGCGCCTGTTCATGGACACGGGGCTGGGGACGAATTCGTACAGCGTGATGGAGCAGGGGCGCATCGACCAGATCCTGAGCTCGCGCCCCGACGACCGCCGCGAGGTGTTCGAGGAGGCCAGCGGCATCAGCAAGTACAAGGCCGACAAGAAGGAGGCCCTGCGCAAGCTGGAGCACACCGAGGCGAACCTGCTGCGCCTGAGCGACATCATCAAGGAAGTGAAGCGCCAGATCATCTCGCTGCAGCGGCAAGTGGGCAAGGCCAAGCGCTACAAGAGCCTGCAGGACCAGTTGCGCGCGAGCGACGTCTGGCTGGGCAAGAGCCGGCTCGCCGAGTTGGATGACTCGCTGGCCGCGCTGGAGGCCGAGTTGAAGACGCACGCGGCGCGCGAGGAGACGTTGCGCGCCGGGGTGGAGGCGTCCGAATCCAGCGCCAACGAGCTGCGCCAGAACATGGCGGAGGTGGAAGGCCGGATCGCCGCGGCGATGGATGCCTCCGCCGAGGCTTCCGGGGCGCTGGCCCGCGCGCGGGAACTGATCCGCGTGAACCACGAGCGGGCGCAGGAATTGGAATCGCTTTCGCAGCGCGACTCGCGCGAGACGGAAAGCGCGCGCGCCGGCCTGGAGGGCCACCAGGCCGCGCTGGATGCGCTGAAGAAGGATTTGATCGCCGCGACGGACGCGCACGAGACGGCGCGCGCCGAGCTGGAGCGGCGGCAGGCCGCGCTGGCCGCGCACGACCAGGAGACGGCCGCCGCGCGCAAGCGCCTGCAGGAGCTCCGCACCGAGGCGCTGGACCTCGAGACGCGCCTGGCGAGGCTCCAGAACGAATGGAACGAGATCGAGGCGCGCGAGCGCACGGACCTGATCCGGCGGGAACGCTTCGCGGCGGAAAAGGGCGAAGCCGAGCGGGCGGTGGAGTCCTACGAGGAGCGCTTGGGCCTCATGGCGACCCAGCGCGGACAGAAGCAAGCCGGCGCCGAACAGGCGCAGCGGCAGGTCGAGGATCTGCGGCAGACGCAGACCGACCGCGCCGAGCAGCTGGCGGCTTTGCAGCGCGAGACCTCCGCGCTGGCCTCCGCGGCGGCCGCCCGCGAGGCGCAGGTGAATCTGCTGGCCAAGAGCCGCGCCGAGGCGCGCGGATTCCCGGCCGGGGCGAAGAAGCTGCTCGAGGCCGCGCCGGTGCCGGGCGTCAATCCCCAGGACATTCTGGGATCGCTGGCCGAGAAGGTGCGCGCGGACAAGGCGCACAAGCTGGCGCTGGAGGCCGTGCTGCGGTCGTGGCTGGACGCGGTGCTGGTGAAGGACGCCGCGAGCGCGCTGGAGATCGCGAAGCAGTTGCAGGCGGCGAAAGGCGGCGCGGTGCGCCTGCTGGCCGCCGCGGGCGGCGAAGGCGGCGCGGCTTCGGAAGGTCCGGGCGAGCCCTTGCTGGATCATGTGAAGGCGCCGGCGGAGCTGGCGCCGCTGCTGCGGCGTCTGATGGGCGCCGTGCGCGTCGTGGCGTCGGCCGCCGAGGTGCCGGGGGAGATCCCGGCGTCGCTGACCTATGTGACGCGCGACGGCATCGTGGCGCGGGGCGATGGCAGCGTGGAATTCTGGGCTCCCGGCGAGAACGAAAGCAATCCGCTGGCCCGCGAGCACCAGTTGGCCGAATGGCAAGAGGATCTGGAGCGCCTGCGCCAGTCGCTCGGTGAAAAGCGCGTCCGCGCGGAAGCGCTGCAGCAGGACGAGACCGCGGGGCGCGAGGCGCTGAACGCCGCGCAGACCTCGCTGGAGAGCCATCGGCGGGAGATGGCCTTGGCCGAGGGCGAGATCCGCATGGTGGAGCGCGAGGCCAAGCAGGCGCGCGAGCGCGCCGAAACGATCGGCTGGGAGCTGGAAGCGCTGGTCCAGAAGACCGGCGCGGGCACGCAGCGGCGCACGGCGATGGCCGGCGAGATGGAGGGCATCCGCGCGCGCCAGGCGGACGTGCGCGCGCAGAACGCGGCCGACGCCGAAAAGGTCCACCAGCTCGAAGACCAGCGCAACGCCTTGCTGGAAGAGGCGACCGAATGCCGGGTGGCGCTCTCCGGCTACAAGCAGCAGCTGGACGGCCTGCGGGCGCGCGGCGAGCCGCTGGAGGCGCGCATCCGCGAGCTGGAGACGCTGATCCGCGAGCGCGCGGCGGGCATCAATTCGTACCAGGAGCGCCTCGCCGCGCTGGCGCAGGCCACGCAGGCGGCCGAAGGCCAGATCGCCCCGCTCGAAGCGGAGCTGGAGCGGCGGCAAGCCGAGTTGCACGAGACGCGCGCGCTGCGGGAGAGCCGCAACGCCGAGCTGGCCCGGAGCGATGCCGCCCTGCATGCGAGCCGCGCGGAGCTGGACGCCACGCGCGAACAGCGCAACGGGGTGGACATCCAGCTGGCCCGCCAGCGGCTGCACCGCCAGAACCTCGTGGAGCGCATGAGCGCCGAATACAGCCTGCAGCCCGCCGACGTGCTCAAGGCCAAGGAGCCGGAGTGGGAGGAGGGCGTTTCGGTTTCCGACCGCGAGACCCTCGAAACCCTGGTGGCCGAGCTCCGCACCAAGATCCAGAGCATGGGCCCGGTGAACCTCGTGGCGATCGAGGAGCACCAGGAGCTGGAGGAGCGCTTCGCGTTCCTGAGCCAGCAGAACGACGACCTGGTGAACGCGAAGCAGCAGCTGATGGATTTGATCCGCAAGATCAACGAAACGACGACCTCGCTGTTCACGGCGACCTTCAACCAGGTGAACGAGAACTTCCAGGAGCTGTTCAAGCAGCTCTTCGGCGGCGGCAACGCGAAGCTGGTGCTGGTGGACGAGGAGAACGTGCTGGAATCCGGCATCGAGATCATCGCCCGCCCGCCCGGCAAGAAGCTGCAGACGGTTTCGCTGCTCTCGGGCGGCGAGCGCACGCTGACGGCGGTGGCGCTGCTGTTCTCGCTGTTCAAGGTCAAGCCCAGCGCGTTCTGCCTGACGGACGAGCTCGACGCCGCGCTCGACGACGCCAACATCGGGCGCTATCTGGAGATGCTGAAAATCTTCGTCCAAGGCACCCAGTTCATCATCATCACCCACAACCGGCAGACGATCGGGGCGGCGGCCGCGCTCTACGGCGTCACGATGGAGAAGCAGGGCATTTCCAAGATCGTGTCGGTGAAATTCTCCGACGCGGCGGAGCCCGCGAAGAACCCGGCCTGAGCCGGTTCCGGAAGGCTACGGGGCGGGCGGCGCTTCTTCCGGGGGCGGCGGCGCTTCCGGATCGAGGGGATCGAGGATCCAGCGCTTGTTGAACCAGAACCATTGGCCGGGATCCTGGCGGATCTCGGCGTCGACGATGTCCATGACGAGCTGGGAAAGGCGGGCGGCGTCTTCGTCCTTGGAGATGGAAAGATCGGGTTCGAAGGGCCCGTGCAATTGGATGGCGTGGCCGGTCCAGCCGTGGCGCTTCATGACGGCGAGGAAGATCGGGACTTCGACTTGGCGGGCGAAATGGCCCATGCCGGGATAGAGGTTGGCCTCGCCGCCGAAGAAGCGGACGCGGACGCCCGGCTGGCGGGAGCGGAGATCGGGCATGATGGCGAGGAACTTGCCCTTGCGGAGGTTGGAGAAGATCTTGCGCAGCGTGGTGCCGGACCCCCGGGGGAGCAGCTCGACGCCGGGGGCGTGGCGGAGGCGCTGGAGGTAGGCCTGGACCAGCGGGTTCTTCTGCACGCCGGTGAGGGTGAACATGTCGATGCCGCACGAGGGGACGACGATGCCCGCCAGCTCCCAGTTGCCCATGTGGGGGCAGGCGAAGATGCCTCCGCGGCCGGGGTGTTCCCGGACATAGGCCCGGACGCGGTCCAGCGCCGCCTGCATGTCGATGGAAACGGGCAGTTGGCGCGGACGTCCGCCGCCGATGTAGAGGATTTCCGCCAGGTTGAAGAACATGTTGCGCAGGGATTGCCACGCGATGGCGCGGGCTTGGCGGGGGGAGCAAGTTTCGCCCAGGACGGACCGGATGCGTCGGACGGCCTCTTGGCGGCGGGAGCGGGCGAGCGCGAAGCCGATGGCGGCGAGGCCCGCGGCGAGAATGAGCGCGAGGCGGTAGGGCAGCCAGGCGACCAGTCCGCAGAAGGCGCGCAACAGCAGGTACTCGGCCCAATGCTTGGGGCGGTTTTTCATCGGGGTCCTTCGGGTCGGGGCCGGCGTTCGGGGACGCGCCGGGCGAGCAGGGGGTCGGTCCAGGCCTGGGGGATGAAGCGGACGGCCCATTCGGCGAGATGGGCCGGAAGGGTGACGAGATAGCGGCGGCGGGGGCGCGGCGATTCCAAGGCGTGGAGGATCTTGCGGGCGACGACTTCGGGGGGGCGGGTGAAGAAGTCCGCCTTCTTGATTTGCCGCCGCCGGCGCTCGATCTCATGGGCGTAGACTTCGCCGAAGCCGGAGCGCGTCCGGTCGATCGAGCGGTCCAGCGCCTCGGCGGCGTTCCGGCGGAAACGGGAGAGGATGGCTCCGGGCTCGACGAGGGCGACCCAGACGCCGGTGTTCCGCAGCTCGATCCGCAGCGCGTCGGAAATCGCCTCCAAGGCGAACTTGGAGGCGCAATAGCTGCCGACCATGGGGGCGCTGATGCGGCCGAAGACCGAGCTGATGTTGACGATGCGGCCGCACCCCTGGCCCCGGAAGACGGGCAGGAGGGCGCGGGTGAGCTGATGCGGTCCGAAGAGGTTGACTTCGAACTGGGCCCGCAAGGCGTCGCGGGAGACGTCTTCCATGGCGCCGGCCTGGCAGAATCCGGCGTTGTTGACGAGGGCGCCCAGGGAGCCGCCCGTCTGGGCGAGCAGATCGCGCACGGCGGTTTCCACCGATGCGGGGTCGGCGACATCCATGGCGAGGGGCGCGAATCCTGCGCCGCGGAGGGCGTCGAGGTCGGCGGGCTTCCGCGCGGTGGGGAAGACCTGCCAGCCGGCCTCCCGCAGGACAAGGGCCGTGGCCGCTCCGATGCCGGAAGAGCAACCGGTGACCAAGACCGTGCGCGATGGGACCTGCGGGACACTCATTGGAACTCATCATCGCCGTCCCGCGCGCGGGCGTCAAGGATGGAGAGCAGGAGCCGGAACGGGTGGGCGCATCTGCGGTGTTGACCGATCGAGAACGGCGGCTGGAAGCCGCCGGTCCGTTTGGATCCAGGGGCTGGGCGGCAGCCTGCCGCCCTGCGCGGACAGTTGGGGTCTCACCGGTACCGGATCGCAGCGGCGCCCGGAACTGGTGGGCGGTGAGGGGCTCGAACCCCCGACATCCACGGTGTAAGCATGGCGCTCTGACCAACTGAGCTAACCGCCCGGAAGAACGACCCCCACCTTACGGCAGGGGCGCGCGCGGCGCAATCCTGTTGTCGGCGGAAATCCGGTGCGCTAGGATGGGCGCCATGAAATCGGCACGCGTGGCGACGGGACTGGATTATCGGCAGCGGATCTGCCGGGCGATGAATTTCATCAGCGCGAACCTCGATCGGGAGCTGTCGCTGGAGGAGATCGCGCGGGCGGCGAACTTCTCGGCGTTCCATTTCCATCGGATATTCTCGGCGGTGACGGGCGAGACGGTGTTCGGGTTCCTGCGGCGGCTGCGGCTGGAGTGGGCGGCGAACCGGCTGCTGTCGGATCTGCGGGAGGACGTGACGACGGTGGCGCTGGACTGCGGGTTTTCGAGCTCGCAGAACTTCGCGAAGGCGTTCCGGGCGCGGTTCGGGACAACGCCGTCGGCGTTTCGCCAGAGCAAGCGGGGAAACAAAGGGCGCAAGGGGGGAGAAGCGGCTTCCCTGCGCGTCGGGCAGGATGCGGGCATGGTGAAGCTGGTTTCACCGCAACCCGAAAGGAAGATCGAGATGAAGGCGGAAGTGAAGGAAATGCCGGCGTGGCATGTGGCGTATGCGCGGAAGATGGGGCCCTATGGAAAGGCGACGGCCGAGGCGGCGTTCGGCGAGCTGATGCGCTGGGCGGGTCCGCGCGGGTTGATCGGCCACGGGCCGATGATGGGCATGTACTGGGACAATCCGGAGGTGACGGCGCCGGACCAGTGCCGGAACGACGCGTGCCTGCCGGTGCCGCCGGGAACGAAGGTGGACGCGCCGATCGCCCTGCAGGACATCCCCGGCGGGCCGCACCTCGTCTGCGAATTCAACGTGCCGATCACGGGCTTCGGCGCGGCGTGGGAAGCGGCGTTCCGGCAGCTGGTGGAGCAGGGGCTGGAATGCGCCGACCGGGCGTGCTACGAGCTCTACCACGACGACTGCCGCGGCAAGACCTGCCGGTTCGACATCTGCATCCCGCTGAAGAAGAAATAGGGGATTTTGCTTTGTTGTAGCCGCGCACGGCGGGCGCGGACTTGCCACGCCTTGGCGCGGGGCCGGGGATTCAATCCCCGGGGTCACCCGCCCCCGGCTACGGAAAACCAAATCCGTTCTGGCATGACAAACGAGGCCCGCCGGAAGGTGGGCCTCTCTGGGTGTTGCGCGGGGACGAACGTTCAGTCCACGCTGCAGAGCACATTGGGGTTCTTGAGGTTCAGGAAGATGGCGTCGGCGGCGTTCATGTCCTTGAAGGTGACGACGTGCCCGTCGAGGAACAGGATGTTGCGGACGTTCGCGCCGTGGTTGTCGTCCTTGGTGATGGGCTTCATGGCGCCGGCGTCGAAATGGCCATATTCGCGCGGGTTGGCCTCGTCGCAGAGCAGCGGGGCCAGGGCGGGGGATTCCTGCGTGCGCATCAGGTGGTAGCCAGAGATGTACATGTAGCTGCAGTTGCCGAAAGAACTGAACGAGGCATCCAGCGCCTTTCCCGGGAAAACCGGCTTCTCGTTCGCGTCGCCTTCGAACTTGTCGGCGGGACAGACCCAGAGGCGCAAGTCGGAGACATAGTTGCTGACCAGGCCGATGATGGGGGTGAAATCTTGCACTTCGGCGAAGGCCCCGTCGGCTGGGGGAAGCGGCACGATATGGGGCAGGGCCCCATCGTGGTCGGCGGCATAGGAGAGGAAGGCCGAACCGAGGGCCTTGAGGTTGTTGGCGCAAGAGGTCCGCTGGGCGATCGCGATGCCTTTCAGGGAGGCCGGCACCAAAATGGCGGCCAGGATGGCCAGGATGGCGATGACGACGAGCAGTTCGATCAGGGTGAACGCGTTTTTCTTTTGCATGGGAGGGGGTCTCCGGGGATCAGGGGTTGTGGATTTCCTACTGCATCGGTGCTTGACGGTCAAAGGCGGGGTACCATTTCTCGGCGCCGCCGACATGTCCCTTGAAGACCCAGTCGACGCGGTTCGTGTATTGCGCGGGGACCGTCACGGCATATTCCCAGAGGGACCCGGTGGTGTTGGTCATTTGGCGGGCCGACGCTTCGTTCCATCCGTCATAGCCGAGATGGACGAGGAAATTGGTGGCGCTGGACAGGAGAGGCCCCCCGTCCTTGAAATAGGCGCCGGGGGCGGAGCTGTCGAGGGTGATGGTGAACTGTTCGCCGGGAACCGGCGCGTCCGGCGCCCAGGTGCACGGGTCTCCCCGGATGATATAGGCGTTGGCTACGCCGGCCCAATTGGTGCCTTGCTTGAAGTTGCACTGGAGAAGCGTGCCGCGGGCGACTTCGGGCAGCGCGATTTCGGCGGTCCATGTCCCGTCGCCCACGAAGGCCATGGGCATTTCCGAGCTCCAATCGGCGATGCCGGTGACGCCGAGGCTGCGCTTGCCGCGGAGCCCGGTTTGAAACTGGCAGAAGTAGAGCTGCGCCGTGGTGGCGGCGTTGGTCAGGACCTCCGGATCCCAGCGGGTGGCGGTCCGGGCGGGTTCGGGGCCGGCATAGGGGGCGTAGAATTCCGCGACGGGGGAGATCTCCCCAACGGCGGCGGACCACTGGCGGCGGCCCGCGTTGGTGACGCCGCCGACGGCGCGCAGGCCGTAGTCGTCGAATCCGTCAACGAGGTTGGTGGAGATCTTCACGCCGTGGGCGCCTTCGGTGAGGACGTTGTCGAACTGGACGGCGGCGGTGGCGACGGCCACCGCGACGCCGGCGAGGGCAGGCGCGTTGGAGGGCGGCGGCAGCGGGAGATAGGGGTCGTTCCAGGGGAACGGATCGAGGAGGATGGGCTCCGTGGCCTCGGGATCGGCCACGTAGTATTCCAGATTGCTCGACGGGCTTTCAAAGGAATTGGTGGCGTTGCCGGAGAGGGTCACCGCATAGAACTTGTAGAGGACGCTGCGGGGCGAACGGCGAGTTTGCCACCGCTCGCCATCGTACGGCGGCGTGCCGGGCGTGCCGGGCGCGGGGAGCCAGACGGTTTTGACGCCGCCCACCAGCGAATACGGGGCGCCCGGTTCCGTGACCGAATCGAATCCGTCGGTGGAGAAGGACCAGAGGCGGGCGTAGATGCCGTCGTCGGCGGCGGTGTCGCCATGGGTGCCGTCGTCGAACAGCTGGACGCCCGCGTTGGTCCAGACGACATAGGTGCCGGGATAGTCGCTGGCTTCGGCGCCGGAGAGGCCGGTGGTGTTGAATCCGCGGAGGGGGTCGGAGCCGGCGACGAAGACGCGGGCGAGGTTGTCGCGCCGGCGCAGGGAGAGGTCGAGTTGGAAGAGGATCTCGCGGCGGACGCGGACGCCGGCATCGCCGCGCTGGCCATCGGTGTACAGGCGGTTGTGGGCGGGGGGGAGGTTGGTGTCGGCGGTGTTGCGCAAGGGATAGGCGGCGGCGCCGAGATGATCCCGGACCGTCATGGGCGCGCCGTTGGTGTCGAGGACGAGCTTGCGGTCGGCGGCGCCGTAGTCGGTCAGGCGGATGGCTTCGTAGGTGTTGGTGCCGGAAATGCGCGCGCTGTACTTGTAGGACAACACGCTGGGCGAGCCCGCCAGGAAGGTGACGGACATGGAGGCCCAGCCGTTCGAGCCGGGCAGGTTCGTGAGGGCGATGGTCTCGAACGGCGGATGGCCGGAATAGCCCCATTCGAGGGGGAGGGAGGATCCATTGACGAAAAAGGCGTTGGGCTTGGCATGGGTGGCGCTGATGCCCATCCCGGAGTTGGTGTTGACCTGGAAGGTCACGGTGACAGGCAGCGGAATGCCGCTGGCGGCGGGGAAGAGGCAGTGTTCGACGGGGCGCGAATTGAGCGCGGCGTCCTGGACGCCCTCGGCGCGGATGGCCAGGAGATCGGTCGAGGCGATGGGATTGGTCAGTCCCAGCAGGACGATCTGGGGGCTTTGGGCCGTGGCGCTGCCAGGCGTCGCGCCTCCGATGGCCCAATTCGCGGTGTTTTCGACGGTGCCGGCGGTGACGGGTTCGCTGAAGGCGACATAGAGGTTGGTGCCGCCGACGGCGCCGGACGCCGCGCGGATCCACGGCGCGTTCACATCGCCGCCGAGCATGTCGGGGATGCCGTCGTTGTCGCCGTCGATCACGACATCCACGTATTCCGGATTGGTGAGGACGCCGTCCGCCCAGGCGCCGCCGGTCTGGCGGGGGAGGGTGTCCGGGGCGCTGTAGATGTTGTTGGGGGTGTTGTTGTGGACGCCGGCGAGGAGGCGGATCGTGGCGCCGCGCGGGACGGTCTCGCCCGGCTCGATCATGCCGAAGCGGCCTTCCGCGCCGTAGAAGACAGACCAGGGGATCTTGGCTTCGAGGCCTTGATGGGGGCACAGGGAGGTGTTGCGCTCGCAGGCCATGTCCAGCGTTCCGCCCGTGGGTGTGTTTTTGTTCCCGACGTCGAAGAGCGCCACGATGTCGTTGGTGTCGACGAACCCGGTCCCGTCGTAGAGCACACGGAGGAGGTTGTTGTAGTTGCCTTCGCTGGCGAGCATGTAGTCGAGGCCGAAGGCCCCGCTGTCGTCCACCCAGCCGAAATCGTTGAACTTGATGTATCCGGGGAAGTCGTCGGCGTAGCCGATCCAGTTGGTGGTGGTGGTCGCGCCGGTGCCGGCATCGGGATCGGCGTCGATGATCACGACGAGCTTGTCGCTTTGCAGCCAGGCCTGGTAGCCGATGTACAGGTGGGTGGCATCCCAGGTGACGAACAGGTTGGAAACCGTCACCGTGGTCCAGGAGGGAGCGACGCCGAAGGTGGCGCGCAGATCGCCGGAATCGTAATCAATGGGTTTGCCATCGAGAATCGGAGTGTTGGCCGGGGTGGCCTGCGCGGCGGACGCCAGCAGGACCAGCGTGCAGAACAAAAGGGCTTTTTTCACGGTCGCCTCCATGCAATTTCTTCCAATATACACCCGTTCCGGTCCGGACAGAAGCGCAAAAAATCGGTTGACCGGATCCGGGACGCCCCGGCGCCCGGGTCGGGACTCTCGGGGCGATTTATTCCGTTGAGAGCCCTCCCCGCGCCGTGATAACCTGAATCCGTTGGGTTTCGTGCCGGGAACGCCGGAGGGCGATGTTTCCCGAGTAAGGAATGGCATATGAGACACGCGGATTTGAGGTTGGCTCGGCGGTGCGCATGCTTGGGCCTGGTATCGCTGCTGGGCGGGGCGGGCTGCCTGTCCGTCGGGCCGGACTACCGGGCGCCGGAGACGGCCGCGCCGGAGGCCTGGCGGACGCCGGCGGGGGAATCGCCGGAAACGCTGACGGAATGGTGGAAGGTGTTCAACGATCCGGCGCTGGAGGCGCTGGTGGGGGAGGTTCGCGCGCAGAACAAGGATCTGGCCGCGGCGGTGGCGCGCATGGACGCCTATGCGGCGGCGGTGGGGATGGCGCGGGCGGATGGGTTCCCGGCGGTGGGCGCGCAGGGCGCGGCGGGCTGGGACCGGCAGAGCGAGCGGGTGCACGTGCCGGAGGCCTACGAGGCGACGGACAATCCGGGGTGGCTCTACCAGGCCGGATTTTCGGCCTCGTGGGAGCTGGATTTGTGGGGCCGGGTGCGCCGGAGCGTCGAGGCGGCGCGCGGGCAGCTGGATGCCTCGCTGGAGGATGTGCGCCATCTGCAGGTGATGCTGCAGGCGCAGGTGGCGGCGGAATATGTCGCGCTGCGCATGAACCAGCGGCGGCGGACGTACGCGCAAGAGAACATCGAGCTGCAGGCGGAGACGCTGCAGGTGGTGCGGGGGCGCTTCGACGCGGGGCTGACCGGGGAGCTGGACGTGCGCCAGGCGGAGATGAACCTCGCGGCCACGACGGCGCAGGTGCCGGCGCTGGAATCCCAGATCGAGAAATCGCTGAATGCCCTGTGCGTCCTGACGGGCAAGCTGCCGGGCGCGCTGGATGCCTTGCGGGAGCCGGGGCCGGTGCCGGCGGCGACGGCGCTGCCGGGGCTCCTGCCGGTGGAGCTGCTGCGGCGGCGGCCGGACATCCGTTCGGCGGAGCGCGCCCTGGCGGCGCAGACGGCCAAGATCGGCGTGGCGAAGGCGGATTACTTCCCGGCGCTGGCGCTGAACGGCACCTTCGCGCTGGCGGCGACGGACGGCGGGGAGCTGTTCACCTCGGCGGCGCAGGATTTCACCGTGGGGCCCTCGCTGACCTGGGCGATCTTCAACGCGGGCAAGATCCGCAACCACGTGCGCGCGGAGGAGGCCTCGACGCGCGCGGCGCTGGCGGCCTACGAGCAGACCGTGCTGGCGGCGTACCAGGAATGCGAAACGGCGCTGGCGGCGCATGGGAACGAGGCGAAGCGGCTGGCGGCGCTGCGCGACGCGGCGGCGGCGGCGGCGCAGAGCGTGGAGCTGGTGAACGAGCTCTACCGCAGCGGGCTGGCGAATTTCCAGAACGTGCTGGACATGCAGCGGCAGCTGTCGTCCTACCAGGACGCGCAGGCGCAGTCGCTGGGCCAGTCGGCGGCCAACCTGGTGGCGGTCTACAAGGCGTTCGGCGGCGGCTGGGACGCGGCGGCCGGGCGCTGAACGGGCGCGGAAACGGGAATTTCGAACAAACGGGAGCTGGATCATGAGCAAGACGATGAAGAATGCGGCGGGGCGGTGGATCGGCGGCGCGTTGCTGGCGGCGGGCGTGGCGGCGGTCTTTTTCTTCAAGGTGAAGCCGGAGGAGGAGCCGGCGGACGCGACGGTCCGGCCCATCCAAAGCCTGGTCGTCGGCGCGGAGGCCGCGGCGCCGAAGCTGTACTTTCCCGGCACGGTCGAGGCCGACACCGAAGTGGATCTGTCCTTCGAAGTGGGCGGGCGGCTGATCGAATTTCCGGTGCGGCGCGGCCTCGTGGTCGAAGAGGGCGAAGTCCTCGGGCGCCTGGATCCCCGCAACTTCGAAAACCAGGTCAAGAACGCGGAAGCGGACCTGGAGCGGGCGAAGAGCTCCTTCGAGCGCATCCAGAAGGCGCTGAAGGTCAACGCGGTCTCGCAGGACGAGTTCTCGCAGGCGCGGGCGGCGGTCGAGAAGGCCGAGGCGCAACTGGCGATCCAGCGCAAGGCGCTGGACGACACGAAATTGGTGGCGCGCTTCCGGGGCGTGGTGTCGGACACCTTCGCGAACCAGTTCGACACGGTGTCGCTGGGGCGGCCGGTGCTCAAGCTGCAGGACGTGGCCAAGCTGACCATCGCGGTCTCGGTGCCGGAGAGCTATGTGCAACTGGCCACGCCGGACAAGCTCGGCACGGCGACCTTTTCGGCCCGGTTCGACTCGCTGCCGGACCGGCTGTTCCCGGTCCGCTTGAAGGAATTCGTGACGATGGCGGACCCGGTCACGCAGACCTACCGCGCGACGTTTTCGATGGAGAAGCCCGCTGACGTGTTCCTGCTGCCGGGGATGAGCGGGACCGTGGTGATCGAACGGGCGAAGCCCCCGGCCGCGGGCGGGCTCCTCGCCGTGCCCGCCGATGCGGTGGGCTTCGCGAGCGACGGTTCGGCGTTCGTCTGGGTCCTGGACGCGCAGGACGGCGGCGTGTTCGCGGTCCGGCGGCAGGGCGTGGCGCTGGGCCGGCGGACCGGCGCCGAGGTCGAGGTCATCGAGGGGCTGGCGCCGGGGGCGCGCATCGCGGCGGCGGGCGTGGCGATCCTGACCGAAGGCCGGCGGGTGCGCCTGCTGGAAGCCGGCGCGGCGGCGGGGGAGCCGGCTCCATGAGCATCGCCCAGTTCTGCATCGAGAAAAAGGTCCTGACCTACACGCTCTCGGCGGCGCTGCTGCTGGGCGGGATGTGGGCCTATACCCAGATCGGACGGCTCGAAGATCCCGAGTTCACCATCAAGAACGCCCAGATCATCACCGCCTATGCCGGCGCGACGGCGCAGGAGGTGGTGGAGGAGGTGACCGATCCCATCGAGGTCGCCATCCAGCAGATGGGGCAGGTCAAGAAGGTCACGAGCGTGTCCTATCCGGGGCGCTCGATCGTCATGGTCGAGATGAAGGACCAATACGGCAAGAACGACCTGCCGCAGATCTGGGACGAGCTGCGCCGCAAGGTGGTCGACATGCAGGCCAACCTGCCGCCCGGCTGCGGAACGCCGAAGGTCGTCGACGACTACGGCGACGTGTTCGGCGTGTTCTACGGCGTCTACGGCGACGGCTATTCCTATGCGGACCTGAAGGACTACGCCAAGATCCTGCGGCGCGAATTGCTGCTGTGCGAGGACGTGGCCAAGATCGAGCTGATCGGCGACCAGACCGAGGTCGTCTATCTGGAGATCCCGCGCACGCGGCTGGCGACGACGGGCATTTCGCCCAAGCAGATCCAGGACGCGCTGGCGGGGCAGAACAACGCGGCCGACGCGGGGTCCATCGAGATCGGCGACAAGTTCATCCGCCTGGCGCCGACGGGCAAGCTGAAGTCGGTGGAGGAGATGGGCGAGCTGTTGATCGTGCAGGCGGGGGCGGGGGGGGGGGGG
>SABN01000103.1 GCA_009928955.1 Opitutia bacterium
GTGCAGGATGTGGTTGGTCTTCCCCGCCGCCACGTACGCCGCCGCCACCTGCGTCCCGTTGTTCGTCAGCGCGATCGCCGGCGTCGCCGACGCCATCTTGTACAACTGGATATCAACCCCGGTGGCGGAAGAATAGCAAGCAAACCGGGGGGTTCCTGTGTTGTATTTCAAAACGCGCAAGGTGGATCCCGCGTTTCGAATCAAGTATCGGCTCGAAATCGTGGTGGCAAAGGTCCATTGAAACTGACCCGCGGAATTGGTCGTGCCTTTTGCCACGGCATTGACGGTTCCGGAGTGTCCGATGTAGCGGTTGCCGGCCTCGGTGTTGATGCTGAAACTGCTCGAAACCGCGTCGATTCTCCAGACGATCCCGACGGCCGGATCGTTGATGACGGTCGCGGTCGAGGCTTTGGTCAACCCATTATGGAGCAGGGCCCCCGTTGATGCCGCCGTGACCGTGTTCGCCGATGCCATGGCGTTGGTTTGATTCCCCACGAACACGTAATATCCGCCCGACGTGATGTCCGACACATTCGTGATCAGGTTGAACGTGCCCGAGCCCGAATACGCGGCCTCCGCCTGCATCGGCAGTGCGCAGAACGCCGCCACGGCCGCCGCCGCCACCGCGGTTTGCCACCCGCGCGGCCGCCGCGTCCCCGCCGGGGCCGGCGCCTTCAAAAATGAATGCCCCAAGAATTTCGTTTTCTTGAGGTCCTCGTTTTTCCGCATGATGGAATTTTTCATGGTCATCTTTTCCTCGAAGCCGCAACCATCCAAGAACCGCCTGCGTCGGGCATCCTCATCGCCAACCCGCTTCATGCAGTCCGAATACGTCACACGTCGACACACGCCTAGCCATATTTGTATATATATATAATATCGTTCAGAATGCGTTTTCTGTCAATGCCAGACATCCCTGCCGCCGCGGAAAAATCAACCGAATCCGCCGTCCATGACCCACATCCATAATCCGTTTTTAATCAAAAGGTTATATCTTTCATAAATGTCCAGAAGCTGGCCCGCCCGGGGCCGGTCCGGCATCCAGCCTCCCCGCGCCCAGCGGGCGCGGCTACAACAGAAACGCCCGGGGACGGTTGCATCCACGTTCCCCCGCGACCAAGGGAGCCGGGATCCACATCAAACCCGCTCCCTCCACGCAAGCTTCTGTCGATAAGCCGAGAGCCGCGACTCGATCTGGGCCGCCAGATCGTGGCCGCCCCCTTGGCGCGCCCGCGCGAGGGCCCGCGCCGCCGCCTGGATCGCCCCCGCGAAATCGCCCGCGTTGGCCCGCGATTCCCGATGGCCAACCGCCGCCCCTTTCGCCGGCAATTCGAACTTGTCTCGCCTTCGCGATTTCTGCGATAAGCAACCGCATGGAGTCCGCTTTCCAACCTGCGGCGACCATCCTCATCGCCTGCCGCGACGAGGAAGACAACATCGTCCCTTGCCTGGAGTCCGTGGTGTCCGCCATGCCGGAGGCTGAAGTCCTGGTCATGGACGGCGGCAACGACCGGACCCGCGAGCGGGCAACCGTTCTGGCTCAAAAACACCCAAACATCCGCATCATCCCCCATCTTCCCGACCGGGGAAAGGGCCACGCCATCCGCGACGGCATCGCCTTGGCGCGTGCGCAAGCCATGGCTCAATTCGACGCGGACCGGCAATTCGATGCCGCCGACCTGCCCGCGCTGCTGGCTCCGGTCCAAGCCGGCCTTTGCGATCTATGCGTCGGCTCGCGCTTCCTGCCCGGCTCTTCCTGGACGACCTCCCGGCCATCCTTGTGCCGGGATTTCGGCAACCGGCTGCTGGCCGGCTGGGTTTCGCTCCTGACGGGTCGGCGCGCAACGGACGTCACGTCCGGCATGAAGGCCTGGAGCCGAACCGCCATCGCCCAAATCGACTTCCGGGACGAGGGCTATTGCTACGAGGCTGAAATCGTCGTGCGGGCCGCCCGGCTGGGGCTCCGCATCCGGGAAATCCCGGTTCGCTATTCCAGCCGGGTTGCGGGCGTCTCCATGCACCGCAACCGGTTCGCCCTGGCCAAGGCCGGCGGCATCCTCGCGCTCAAGTGCCTGCACGCGCGCGGGCGCCGCTCCTAGAAACATGGGGCGCGGACGGTTGTTGCGGCCGCATCAATCTCGGCCCAGATGGATGCTCCCGTCGCGCACTTCGCGGATAAACCGCCGAACCACGTCTGCCGTCTCCGGAATCGGCACCAAGGCGGCCGCCCGGCCCACGTCGAGTTCGACCCGGCGACGGGGAAGACCGGCGGCGGCCGACAGCGCCACGCCCGCCCAGGCGGCGGCCTGCCGGATGGAGACCGTGCCCCGCGCCGAAAGGTTGAGCACGGTTCCGGAGGCGAGACCGATTTCATGAAGCTGGAAGACCGCCGACGCCAGATCGCGGGTGTCCATGTACTGGAATTCCGAGTCGGGATGGACAAATGACGGCCCGCCCGACAGCAGGTCGTACAGGGCGTTCTTGCGCAGGCCGGGACCGACGCATCCCCCCACGCGCAAAATCAGATGGTCGGCGGCGTAGTGCCGCACCAGCTGCTCGGCCAGCCACTTGTGGAACCCGTAGTGGGTCATGCCGCCCGGCGCAAGCGGCGCATCCTCGCGGTTCCGCGCGGGATCTTCCTCGTGCGGATAGACGGCCCCGCTGGAAACATGGACGAAATGCCGGGGATGGAAATCCAGCAGAACCTGCCGAACGGACTCCACCGAGAGGGCAAAGCCTTCGGCGGGGTTCCGTTCGTCGAGATGTTTGCGGGAGTTCCCGCCGGCCTGGATGAGCAGGTCGGCGGACTGGCCCGCGCACTCGCCATAGTTGGCCCGGTCGACGGGAACCACCGCATAGCCGCGGCGAGCCGCCTCCGCCGCCACGGCCGACCCGATGAACCCTTTTGCTCCGATGACGATGCAGCGCGGCATGTCAAAGGCGCACGGTTCCGGCCTGCCGGGCCTCTTCAAACCACCGCGCCGTCCGCCGGAGCCCCTCTTCCAACGGCGTGGCGCAGGACAGCCCCAAGGCGTGCAGGCGCGCCACGTCGTAAACCCGTTCCATCTGGCCGTCGGGCCGCGAGGAATCCCACGCGATGCCGCCGGCGAATCCCGTCGCGCGGCAGACGGCCGCGAACAAATCGCGCACCGCAATGCGGCCGCCGGCGGAAATGTTCACCGGCTCGCTGGAATCGTAGTTCCGGATGAACCAGGGAAGGGTTGCGGCCACGTCGCCCGCATAGACGAAGTCGCGGACGGGACGGCCGGTGCCGATGGCGACGATGGAGGAATCGCCGCGCTCCCGCGCCTCGATGGTCTTTCGGATCAACGCGGGAACGACGTGGGCCTCGTTCAAATTGAAATTGTCCCATTCGCCGTAGACGTTGCCCGGAATCAACACGATCGAGTTGAATCCGTGCTGGGCTCGATAGGCCCAGGATTGCGTCAGCAGCATTTTCTTCGCCATCGAATAGCCGGCGCTTTCGATCTGGGGATGGCCGCTCCACATCTGGTCTTCCCCGATCGGCGAGCGGGCCGTCGCCGGATAGGAACATCCCCCCATGAACGCGACCAGCTTGCGGACGCCGGCCCGCCAGGCTTCATGGAACATCTGCGTGTTCATCGCCAGATTGTCGTAGAAATAATCGGCCGGCTGGGCCTGGTTGGCCAAGATGCCCCCGGATTTCGCCGCCAAATGGATCACGCAATCGGGCCGTGTTTCCCGCAACAGGCGGGCCGCCGCGCCGGGTTCCCGCAAATCGCCGGCGCGGCGGCCAACCCCCACCAGTTCCGCGCCGGAAAAAGCCGCCCGCAAGACCGGCATCAAGTGATGCCCCAGAAAACCGGTGCTGCCCGTGATGAGGATTCGATTGAACATAGGCGCCTGTTTACTCCCGCCAGGCCTGGTGCGCCCGATAAGCCGTCCGCCGCGACTCGATCTGCTTGGCGAGATCCCCGCCTCCCCCGGCCCGCGCCAGCGCCACGCCCCTTGACGCGGCCTCGATCGCCCCCGCGAAATCACCCGCGTTGGCCCGCGCCGCCCCGAGGGTGTCCAGCGCCGTGGCGGCCTTCCCCCCATCCAGTTCGACCGCGCGCTGCGCCCATTCCACCGCCTTCGCGGGCCATTCCTCCATGCGGGCATGGGCAATATCCATCGGCTTGGCCGTTGCCAACAGCCAGGCCATGTTGTTGAAAACCACGGCATCCTCGGGATGGCGCTTCGCATATTCAAGGAAATATCCATAGGCGTATCCGCGCGCGCCATCCATCCAAATCTGCGCATAGCAGGGAAACAAATCGCCCCAAGTGCGCCGCGGCTCGCCCGCCGCCTCCGTCATGCGCTCGGCGACGTCCGCCGCCTCGTCGTCGAGCGGCCCGGTCTCATGGCAAACGCGCAGATATTCCGCGATCGCGAAGGATGCCGGATTTTTTTCCAGGGCAACGGCCTCCTTGAACGCACCGACCGCTCCCGCGAGATCCCCCCTCGCCTGCATGCATTGTCCGCGGATGCGCCAAAGAAATATCCGCTCCAAATCCTCCCCTGCCTCGATGGCTTCCAGCACGGTCATCCCGATGCCCTTTTCGAACCGAGGCCACGCATCGTCGGTCAAGTCCGTCCGACCCAGGCAATTCCAAATCATGCACAGGCGCAAAAAAGAATGGGTTTCATAGAACCCGCTGCCCGCCTCGTAGGCGACCGCCGCGCGCGCCCAATCTTTTTGGGCCAGATATCCATCCCCGCCCAACATGCAGGCGATCGGATGGCCCGGATTGCAGGTGAAAGCCCAAATGCCGAAATGATCCCGGCTTCGCCAATGCCGAGACAGATCCAGCGACATCCCGCCCCAGACCGCCAAGAGGATCGCGCACGCAAAGATCCCCCACCGCGCGTTCCACCTTCGCGAACGGATCCAGACGGCCCCCGCCGCCACCCCCGCCAGCACCAGGCCGATCTGCGGGATATACAGCCAGCGGGTGGCCACGCGTTCCGCCCCGGCCCACACCACGCCGCTCAACGGGAAGAGCAGCACCGCGAACCAAAGCCAGCCCCAGAGCGCCAGCGGAAACTTGTGGCGCCAGCGCCAAACGCCCCAGGCCAGGAGGCCCAGCACGACGGCCGCGCCCACCAGAAGTTCCCACCAGGACGGCAGATCCGGCTGGAGCGGCATCAGCCGCGTCGGCCAGACGACTTTACCCAGATAGAACAGATAGTGGACGGGAATCATCAAGGCCCGATGCCACACCGGCACGTCCATGACCCCCTTGTTGGCCACGTGGAACACGATGGGCAGCGAGGCGAACACGATTGCCGCAAGCCAAAACGCCCACTTCTCCACCGCCAGCCGCCAAATGTCCCGGTGCAGACGATCCCAATGCGTCCGGCCCAGCGGCCACACATCGAGCAACAGGAAGGCCGCCGGCATCAAGATGACGATCTGCTTGGCCATCCCCCCCACCAGCATGCAGAGCCAGGAAAGCAGGATGAAAGGGGAAGGCCGAAGGTAGGGACGGCGCGCCGCGCCGTCCGGGCTGTTCGGGTCGAGAACCGCGGACGCCGCCGGCGCGGCATCCCTACCCCGCCCGACTGTATAGAACCACAACCCCAGGAAGAAAAATACGCCGCTCAACACGTCCTTTCGGGCCGTGACCCAGGCGACGCTTTCCACGCGCGTCGGATGGAAGGCCCAGAGCAGCGCCGTCGCCAGCGCCACGCCCGTCTGGCCCGTCCAACGCCGCACCAGCAGGAAGAGCAAGCCGACGTTCAGCGAAAACAGGATCGCGTTCGTCAGGTGGCAACTCCACGGCGCCCCGCCGGAAAGTTCCATGTCGAACATGAAACTCATCCAGAGCAACGGCGCCCAATAGTTCTCCGGCGCCGTCGTGAACGCCAACCGAATGCCCTCCCAGGAGAATCCATCCCGGACCACTTGGCTGTTCTCCACGTAGAGCGGATCGTCCAACATCACGAAATCATAGCCGATGGTCGGCGCATACAGCGCGAACGCCGCCACCATCGCCAGCCCGCAGGCCAGCACCATGCGCTTGCGGTTTTCTGGAGGGGCGACCGCCGTGTCGCCCGGCTGGCCAGATCCGCCCCCCCGCGACCTTGCGTCGCGGAAGGCGGAGGTCGTCCCCCCCGCCAAGAGCCACGCGAAATATTTCCGCCAGATCGGTCGGGACGGAGCCCGACCCTCCACGTGAAAACGGCCCGACTTCTTATCTGGAGGGGCGACCTCCATGTCGCCCGGCTTCTGGCGCTTCTGCCGCTTTTGCTTCTGGCTCATTCCCGCCACGCCAATCCCATGCGGTAGGCCATGATTTGCCTTTCCAGCTGCGCCACAACGTCTTTATCCCCCTTTTCCTGCGCCAAATCCCGCGCCTGCTCCGCCGCGCGGACGGCGCCCGAGGAATCGCCGGCGTTGGCCCGCGCCGCGGCCAGCACTTGCCACACCCCGGCCGGAGGGGCATCGCTTGATGCAAGGGCTTGTTCCGCCCAGCGCACCGCCGCCTGCGGCCATTCGTCCATGCGCGCGTGGTCCAACCGGTCCGGCGGCGCCGTGGCCAGCAGCCACGCCAGGTAGTTCAGATTGACGGCGTCCTCCGGAAAGCGCGCCGCGTAGTCCGCGAAATAGACGTAGGCGCATCCCCGCGCCCCCATCTTCCACATCTGCGCGTAGCACGGGAACAAATCGCGCCATTCGCGCACGCGGATGCCCGTCGCTTCCGCCATGCGTTCCGCCGCCTCGGCGCCTTCCTCCGGCCGCCCGCCCTCGTGGCAGGCGCGCAGATATTCCGCCAACACGAACGCCCCGGAATCCGCCTCCCACCGGACCGCCTCTTTCAACGCCGCGATGGCGCCGCCCAGATCGCCTTGCGCGCGCAAGGCCTGTCCCCGCACGCGCCACAGCAGTTCCCGCTCCTGCGGGCGCTCCCACGCGGCGAACTGCGCCAGCGGCCGGCCCGACTGCTTTTCAAATTCGTCCCAGGCCGCCGCCGTGCGTTCCGCATGGCCGAGATGGTTCCACACCATGCCCAGCCGCAGGAAACACGCTTTGTCTCCCCGCGCGACGCCTTGCTCAAACGCCTTCATCGCCTCGGCCCACTCGCCCAGGGCCATGAAGGTGTCGCCCCCCATCGCGCAGGCGCCGCCCTGCTCCGGATGGCATTCGTAAATCCACAGGCCAAAGGCGTTCGGGTCGCGCCAATGCGACAAGGTCCGCAGCGTGGCGCCGCCAGAGATCAGAAGCACCCCCGCGCCCAGCACCCGGACCCAGCGCCCGTTCGATCCGCGCATCCGCCCGAGGGCGTCCAGCGCCAACACCGCGGCCACCGTCAGGCCGATCTGCGGCAGATACAGCCACCGCATTGCCACGCTTTCTGCGCCAGCCCATACCACCCCGCTGAAGGGAAACAGCAAACCCACGAACCATAGCCAGCCCCACAACGCCCACGGGGCCTTGACCCGAACTCGCGATGCCAGCGCCGTGAGGCCGGCCAACGCGCCCAGCCCCGCGCCCATTTGCCAACCGCTCCACGGCAGATCGGCCTGCAGGGGCGCCAAGGCGGTCGGGCAAACCAACTTCTGGAAATAGAACCCGTAATGGATGGGGATCATCGCCAGACGGTGTCTCCAAGAAACCTCCACGATCGCCTGTTCCCCCGCCTGCGTCCAAACGGCAAGCCCCACGTATGCCGCCGTCAACAGCCAAAATGCCCACTTTTCCGCCGCCAGTTTCCAGACATCCTTCCAGATCCGGTTCCAGTCCGTCCGGCCCAGCGGCCAAACGTCCAGCAAGACCATCGCCACAGGCATCACGATGACGATCTGCTTCGCCATGCCCCCCAGCAGCATGCAGAGCCAGGAGAGGAGAATGAGGGTGGAAGGCTGAAGGTAGGGACGGCGCGCCGCGCCGTCCGGGCTGTTCGGATCAAGAACCACGGACGCCGACGGCGCGGCGTCCCTACCCCGCCCGACCGTGTAGAACCAAAGCCCGGCCAGGAAAAACAACCCGCTGAGCACGTCCTTGCGTTCCGTGATCCACGCCACGCTTTCCACGCGCGCCGGATGGAACGCCCACAGCAGCGCCGTCGCGAAGGCCACGCCGTTCCGCCCCGTCCAGCGCCGCACCAGCGCAAACAACAACCCGACGCTCGCCGCGAACAGCACCACGTTGGACAGATGGAAGCTCCACGGCGCGCCCCCGGATAGCTCCTGATCCACCATGAAGCTCATCCACAGCAGCGGCGCCCAATAGCTGGCTTGGACCGTCGTCCACGCCGCCTGGATCCCCGGCCCGGTCAGCCCCCCTTGCACCACCGGATTGCCCAGCACGAAATACTCGTCGTCCATCAGGCAGAACCCATGGCCGATGCTCGGCGCATACAAGGCAAACGCCGCCGCCATCGCCGCCAAGGCCAACCCGACGGCGCGGCCTTTTTCCGTGGAGAACCCCCTCCGCACCCCCCGCCACAACCTGTCAGCCCCAAACATGAAACGAAGTCAGCCCGCAGACGGTTTTCACGCCCCCATCGCCCCTACTCCCGGATCAGCTTCACGCGGAAGAAGCCTTCGACCGCCGCTTCGGAGACGTTCACCAGCATCTCGATCTCGTATTCGCCCTCTTCGGCAACCACGAAGTCCTGCCCGTCCTCGGTGGGAACGGGGATGTACTCCTGCCCGCCCATCAAAGTGGACACGTACTGGAGCTGGTACTTCTTGCCCGGCACGGACTGCCACTTCACGCGCACGGGCTTGGAGTCCGTTCCGCCCATCCCGGCCGGCGACGCCCCCGCTTCGCGCTGGATGGACCGCAAAACCAGCAGCGAGCCCGGATCGGTCAGATCCGTCCCGGCCAGCATCTCGTGGTAGTCGCTCATCCCGTCCCCGTCGAAGTCCGGCGTGTCCACGCCAAAGGTGCCCAGCAACTTCTCCCAGGAGTTGTTCAGCCCATCCGCGTCGCCGTCGCCGGGATCCAGCGGCTTGGCCGGCTCGAACACCAGCACCAGCGAAGACTCGGTGAGCCGGGTGGGGATGCGGACCGGATACGAATCGGCGTAGAACGTGGCTTCCTCCACCGTCGGCGCGTTGTAGGCCCGGGCGAAGACCATGTCGTTCGTCGGCAGCCGCTGCGGGAAGACCATGCAGAACAGGCCCGAGTCCGGCAGCGCCGAATTCATGCCGATGCCGCCGACGCTGCTTCCGTCCACCGTCACCAATCGGTTGCGCCCATCGGCCCCGCCGGTCGTCGTCGGCTCAAACCGCTGCCCACCAAAGGGCGCCACCCGCAACTCGACCCGCGAACGGCTGGCGGCGTCCGAAGCCTGCGGCGATCCGGCCATCGGCCGGTTGTACGAATCCCGGACCGGCGCGGCATTGCCCACATACAGCGGCGAAGCGATGTCGCCCCAGGCGCACGTCGCGAGCAACCCCAGCGCCAGCGCAAAAGCACTTCGCCGCCCGAGGCCGTTCTTTGTTCGCATCTCGCTCATCGAATGCCTACTCCTGAGACCCCGGCGAATGTTTCACCGCCGAAATCCTCGTTTCCAGCACCATCCAGTTGACCCAGCCTTAACATCGATCGAATATTTCTCTGTGTAGACACATACAATGTATATCAATAATTAATTTTCGCAAGCTTTTATACCAATATACGGGAGCGAGTTATAGTTAATATATTGTTAGGAGATTGTTAGGAATGTGTTATTCCTGTTGATTCCTCGGGAAAATATGGATTCCTCTCCTCCGTCCCGGCGC
>SABN01000232.1 GCA_009928955.1 Opitutia bacterium
ATGAAGAGCGCTGCAACGGCTGCGGCCTGTGCGTCAGCGCCTGCCACGAAGGCGCCATCCAGCTGATCGACGGCAAGGCCAAGCTGATTTCCGATTCCTACTGCGACGGCCTCGGCGACTGCCTGCCCGCCTGCCCCGTCGACGCCATCAAGATCGTCGAGCGCGAAGCCGCCGACTACGACGAAGCCGCCGTCGCCGCCCGCATGGCCGCCGCCAAGGGCCATGCCGCGCCCGTCCCGGCCCCGGCCCCCGTCGCGGCCAAGCCCCCGCTGCCCTGCGGCTGCCCCGGCCAGATGGCCAAGAGCATCGCGCGCACGCCCGTGCCCAAAGCGATTCCGGAAGAAGGCGCCCCCGCCGCCGCGCCCGTCGCCCAGCTCGGCAACTGGCCCGTCCAGATCAAGCTGGTCAATCCCCGCGCCCCCTATCTCCAGAACGCCGCACTGCTCGTCGCCGCCGACTGCACCGCCTTCGCCTATGCCGACATCCATCGCAAGTTCATGCGCAACAAAGTCACCCTCATCGGCTGCCCCAAGCTCGACGAAGGCGACTACGCCGAAAAACTCACCGCCATCCTCCAGGCCAACGAGATCAAAAGCGTGACCGTCCTGCGCATGGAAGTGCCCTGCTGCGGCGGCATCGCCTCCGCCGTCCAGCGCGCCCTCCAGGCCTCCGGCAAAACCATCCCCTGGCAAGTCGTCACGATTTCCACCGAAGGCCAAATCCTTGAAGACTGAAACCCACAGCCATTCCTCTCACGGAGATTCACGGAGAACCACAGAGGTAAATCAACGGATCCCCCTCTGCGAATCTCTGTGCATCTCTGTGAGAGAACATTCTTCGATGGCCGGAGAATTCCTTGAAGACTGAAACCCAGAACCATTCCTCTCACGGAGATTCACGGAGGGCCACAGAGAATGCTTCCAGGATCCTTCTCCGTGAACCTCTGTGCATCTCTGTGAGAGATAACTCTTCGGCTGTTCTTCCTGTTCCCTGAACCCCGAACCCGGATACCCTCAATTTAGAAAACAAAACCCCCAGGAGACCCCCCATGAGCATGTTCTGTTTCCAGTGCGAACAAACCGCCGGCGGCAAAGGCTGCACCAAGATGGGCGTTTGCGGCAAGACCCCCGAAGCCGCCAACCTGCAGGACGACATCACCGCGGCGATGATCACCCTCGCCCGCGCCGTCGACGGCAAGCCCGCCGACGCCAAGATCGAGGCGCTCTTCATGGACGCGCTGTTCATGACCGTCACCAACGTCAACTTCGATCCCCAGGACCTGGCGGCGATGCGCGACCGCATCCTGCGCGCGGCCGTCGCCGCCGGCGGCGCGAACTCCTACCGCCCCGAAGATCTCTTCCACGGCGATCCAGACGTCGTCTCCCTGCGCTCCACCCTCCTGTTCGGCCTGCGCGGCATGGCGGCCTACGCCCACCACGCCCGCGTCCTCGGCAAGACCGATCCCGCCGTCTCCGCCTGGTTCCAAAAGGGCCTGAAGGCCCTCGGCGACGACCACTCCGTCGAGGAATGGCTCGGCCTCATCATGGAATTCGGCCAGATCAACCTCGCCTGCATGGCCCTGCTCGACGCCGCCAACGTCGGCGCCTACGGCAATCCCGAACCCACCAAAGTGACCACCACTCTGGAAAAAGGCCCCTTCATCATCGTGACCGGCCACGACCTGCACGACCTGAAGATGCTGCTCGAACAGTCCGAGGGCAAGGGCGTCAATATCTACACCCACGGCGAAATGCTCCCCGCCCTGGCCTATCCCGGCCTGAAGAAATACAAGCACCTCAAGGGCCACTTCGGCACCGCGTGGCAGAACCAGCAGAAGGAATTCGCCAACCTGCCCG
>SABN01000233.1 GCA_009928955.1 Opitutia bacterium
TATTCCATCCGCGGGTACGTGGACGCCAACGGCAACGGAGCGCTGGATGTCGGCGAGGCGTGGGGATTCCTCAAGGCCCAGTCGACCAGCGTCAGCTTGGCGACCCGCCGGGCCGGGCCTTCCAAGAAGGCCGGGGCCGATTCGCAATCGCCCTATGCGGTGGAGTACACCGTCAAGACGGTCGCCGTGTCCGCCCAGGGTTCCGCGCTGGGGCAGGATGTGATCGCCTACGATTCGCTGGCCTACCGGCGGAACAACGTGGACAGCGATGGCGATGGCCTGACGGACGACCTCGAGCTGCTGCGCGGCACCAATCCGCTCCTGTGGGACAGCGACTTCGACGGCTTGGGCGATTTCGACGAAATCTACCGGGTCGGCGGAGCCACCGATCCCACGAATCCGGACACGGATGGCGATGGCATGCCGGATGGATGGGAGGATGCCAATGGCTTGGATCCCCGCGTCGCGGCGGCCCCCGGACAGGATACGGACGGCGATGGCCTGCCCGATGTGGACGAATTCCGCCGCCGGACAAATCCGCGCAATACGGACACGGATGGCGACGGCATGCCAGACGGGTACGAAGTGGAGAACAACTTCGATCCGCTGGTCGACGATGCCGCGCTGGATGCGGACAACGACGGCGTGCCGAACGGGCAGGAGCTGTTGGACAACACCGATCCGAACAAGTCCGACTCGGACGACGACGGGCTCAATGACGGCCAGGAAAAAGCGCGGGGCACCGATCCGAACAATTGGGACAGCGACGGCGACGGGTACAGCGACGGCGTCGAGGATGCCGCCGGCAGCAACCCTCTGGATATCTCGGATATCCCGAGCGTGGGGCGCGCCCAGACGCAGATCACCCGGATCACGGCAGGGGCTTCCAGCGCCAGCGTGGTCTACAGCGTGCTTTCGCTGTCGGGCGCGAATGCGATCCTGGAAATCATGGTCAACGACAACCTGATGGATGGGGCGGGATGGACCGTGCTCCCCGGCTCCCAGCGGAGCGTCAACGCGGTCGATGTGGGCTCCATCCGCACCAACACGGTCCCGGATCAGGACGCGGATGGAATCCTCAACATCCGGATCCGGAGCCGCTAGGATGGACCGCCGGGCCCGCCGGCAAGGCGGGCCCGCCGAATGGCGTTGACGGAGCGCAGGCATAAGGTTTATGGTCGGAGAGAATAAGGGCATTTAGCAAGGAGACGGGACAGGATGAAACGGTTTGCTTTGATTGGCATGTGCGTCGCGGTGCTGGCCGCCGGCCTCATGGGATGCAACTGGGAAACGGGCAATGATGCCACGAACTGGAGTTCCGCCTACAACTGGGTCAACTTCAGCGGGGTCTATCGCAGCGCGGCCGGCGGGTTGCTGGTGACCGACTACACCACCACGCCCTCGACCCCCGGGAGCACGAACACCCTCACGGTGGCGAATGAATCCCAGGGAAGCTTCGTTGCCGGTACGACCGCGTTCAACGGCAAGCTGAAGAATGGAAACGTGGCCCCCAAGTCCGCGGTCATCACGCTGTACAACAGCGCCGGCGTGGCGATCCGCAGCTTGGAAGACGACGGGAACGGCGTGCTGATCTCCGGCACGGAGTCCGGGTCCATCCAGTACGTGTCCGGCTCGTGGACCATCACCTTCAACGCGTTGAACCCGGTGGTGGAAGCGGGATATGTCCGGGCGAGTTATTCCTATCTGGTTTCCAATTCCGGCTCGGCGGGCAGCGGCGCGCGCCCCGGCTCCACGGGCAGCATCTTTTCCTTCAACGTCGTCCAGCAGGGCCAGCATCTGACCTTCACCGACAACAACGGCGCGACCTACGCCGGCGTCATCGGCGAG
>SABN01000016.1 GCA_009928955.1 Opitutia bacterium
GCCCCCGCCCGAGCGCCCGCCGCTGAATCCGCCAAATCCTCCGCCGCCCGAACTCCCCCCGCTCTTCCATCCGGTCGACAAATTCCCGCCCGAGCCCCCCCCGCCCTTGTTGCCGCGGATCGCCGCGCGCACGATCAAAACGAAGATCAACACAAAAAAGAACAGGAATATGAATCCTCCCAGCGGCGACACCTCCGCCGCCGGCGCGGCTTCCGGCAGCGCCTCCCCGCCCATCACCTTCAGCAGGACCTCCGCGCCATCGATGAGCCCCTGCGCGTAGTTGCCTTCCTTGAAGCGCGGCACGATGTATTCGTCCTGGATGCGCCCGCACGCGGCGTCGGTCAGCACCCCTTCGAATCCGTAGCCGGCCTGGATGCGCATCTTCCGGTCTTCGATGGCCGTCAACAGCAGCACGCCGTTGTCCTTGCCCTTTTCACCGAGAGCCCACTCCGCCCGGTCCCACAACTTGGCCGTGAAATCGTCGATCTCGCCGCCCTTCAGCGTCTTCAGCGCCACCACGGCCAGCGCGGCCCCGTTGGCCTGCTGCTGCGCCACGATGCGGCCTTCCAGCGCCGCCTTCTGCTCCGGCGTGAACACCTCCGCCCAGTCGCTCACGGCCCCCTGCGGAACCAGGCTCTTCAGGAGAAGATCCGACTCGGTCGCGCTCCCCTGCCCGAACGCGCAGGCCAGCGAAAACCCCAACAACACCCCAACGAAAACAAGCGATTTTTGGCTCATGCCCCTACGCTATCAAAACCCGCCCCGAGAACCAGCTGTTTTTGCGGAATCCTTGCGCGGCCAGGTGACAAGCGCCCGGGCCTGCGGTAGGGTGGAGCGACAAGCCCACAGGAGAACCCCATGCCCCCCTCGAAAAAAACGAAACCGGCGGAACATCTGATGTCCCAGGTCCTTTCCATGGCCGGACTGGTCGAAATCCAGGCCGACGCCGTCGTCAGCCGCACCGTCATCGCCAAGCCGGCCGGCACCGTGACGCTGTTCGCCTTCGACAAGGGCCAAGGCCTCAGCACCCATTCCGCGCCCTATGACGCCCTGGTCTGGATCCTCGCCGGCGCCGCGAAGATCACCCTCGATGAAAAAACACTGCGGGCCAAGACCGGCGACATGGTTCTCATGCCCGCGAACCACCCCCACGCCCTCCACGCCACCCAGCCCTTCAAGATGGCCTTGGTGATGATCAAGGAGAAGTAGTCCACAGATTTCACAGATGGACACAGATTTTCGATCTGAAAAACCTAGAGGAAAGAAAGCCTACAGAACCATTCTCTTTTGCTGGAGACTAGGCGAACCAAAATTCAGCAGCAACCCGCGATGGGCTTGGCTGGCCTTCAAGTAGTTCAAGAGCTGGGCCTCGTCGTTGCCTGTAAGCGTGCGGATCGCTTTGATCTCCACCACGATTCCGCCGTCGCACAGGAAGTCCGCCCGGTAACCCGTCTTCAGAGGAGTCCCTTTAAAAACAATGGCGAGATCCTTCTCCCGTTCAAAGGGAATGTTCCGCGCGGTCATTTCCACCGCCAAGGCCTCTTGATAGACCGCCTCCAAGAAGCCATGTCCAAGTACGCGAGGAACCTCCATTGCCGCCCCGATGATCGCATGGGTTTCCGGGTCGCCACCCGCATTTTGGATCGGAACACTGTCCATCTCTTTGGTTCCAATCTGTGTGAATCTGGGAATCTGTGGACTAGAAGCTCTCCTGGCCCAATCGTTCCTCGACCTCGTCCACGTAGGTCTGCGCCCGCGTCCGGGGCAGATCGGAAACGGACGGGGGCGGGTCGTCGAATGCCCCCGGCGCGGCCTTGTCGAAGGAATCGACATAGCGCTTGCGGGTCTGGTGGTTCTCCAGGAAATCCTGATGGGCGCGCTCGGCGCGCATCCACAGCTGGTTCAGCGCCACCTGCCACGTGGCGTCGTCCGGAGGCCGGAGCTTCGCCGGATCCTTCTTCGAGCGGCGCCACCATGAATGTTTTTCAGGCGGGGGCGTCGTGAGCTGATCGAAGAAGGCCGCATAGGAAGCCAGCACGTCCTGCAGCGGCGGCGGCGCCCCCAGCTTCAGGCTCTGCACCTGGAGCGACAGCGCCGCGGCAACCGACCGCGTCCACTCCTGGCCGCGATAGTCGACGAGATCGCGCGCGAAGGCCTCCTGCGGCACGTCGTCCGGAACGCCCGGCGCCAGGTCGCGGGGCCTGAAATTCAAGGCCTGCAGCAATCGCTCCTCGATCTGGAGGCTGCGGTCGCTCCACGCCTCCAGGGTCCGGCTCCGGGCGCGCTGCTCCAGCTGCCCGCGCCACGCCTTCTCCGGATTCCGGTCCCGCAGCGCCGGACAGGCCTTGCGGAGCCAGGCCGGATCGATCGGCTGGCGGGTGCCGACCGCCTTGAACAGCGCCGCCCAGGTGTTGAGATCGCCGTCGGGAAAGAGGAACTCGACGGCGGCGGCGGCATAGGCCTTCTCGCGCCAGCGGCCCGGCGGGAGCACTTCCTGCTTGACCACCTGCGCCAGCGACAGGACGCGGCCTTCGGCGATCTCGCGCGAAATCCAGTCGCGGTTGCGGGAGCGGAGCGCCGCCTGAGTGTTCTGCGCCAGCCCGGCGGAAATCCAGTCCGGGACCGTGGCGCCCATTCCCGCGCGCTGGCTGGCCGGCGTGTATTCCGCCGCATGGCGGTTCAACAGCAGCCAGCAGGCCCCGTCCATCAGATCCTCGCCGTCGAGCCGGATCCGCCCCGGAACGACGAGGCGCTGATAGAAGCGGCCCTCGTCCCACCCCTGCATCTTGAGCACCTGCGCATCCGGCGAGGACGAGCTCTGCACCATGACGCCAAGCACCTGGTCTCGCTGCAGCGGCAGCGGCATGCCGGTCTTTTCCTCCACCTGCCCGGCCAGTTCGGCCAGCTGGCCGGCCAGCACCATGTTTTCGGCCGACGTCATGCCCGACACCATGAAGCGGCGGTCGGCGCTGTAGATGGTCGCGCGCCCGCTGGCTCCCGCGCGGCGGGCGATCTCCGCGCCCGTCTCCGGCGCCTGCGCCCGGACCGCCAGCGTGAACCCGGCCGCCCACAGCAGCCCCGGCGCCAGCCGGCGGATGATCGTTGCAGGAAGAAAACGGTTCATCGCTCAGATCGGACGGAAACGGATCCGCTTGGGCTGGTCGGCCGCGTCGCCCAGCAAGCGGCGGCGTTGTTCGTGATACCCCTCGAAATTGCCTTCGAACCACGTCGCGGCGCCGTCATCCTCGAAGGCCAGGATGTGCGTCGCGATGCGGTCGAGGAACCAGCGGTCGTGGCTCACCACCACCGCGCAGCCCCCGAACGACTGCACGCCTTCCTCGAGCGCGCGCAGCGTCGTCACGTCGAGGTCGTTCGTGGGCTCGTCCAGCAGCAGGAGGTTGCCGCCGCGCCGCAGCAGCTTCGCCAGATGCACGCGGTTGCGCTCCCCGCCCGACAGCTCGCCGACCTTCTTCTGCTGGTCGGGGCCGCGGAAATTGAAGCGGGTGCAATAGGCGCGGCCGTTCATCGGTTTGCCGCCCAGATCCAGCGTCTCCTGCCCGCCGGTGATCTCTTCGAATACGGTGTTTTTCGGATCCAGCGCATCGCGGGACTGGTTCACATAGGACAGTTCGACGGTTTCGCCCACGGTCAGCGTGCCGCCGTCGGGCTTCTCCTCGCCGACGATCATCCGCAGCAGCGTCGTCTTGCCGGCCCCGTTGGGGCCGATCACGCCGACGATGCCGCCGCGCGGCAGGTTGAAGGTCACTTGGTCCATGATCAGCCGGTGACCATAGACCTTGCGCAAGCCCTCCGCGCGCACGACCAGATCGCCCAGCCGCTTGCCGGAGGGAATCTGGATTTCCAGCGTGTCCTCGCGCACATCCACCTGCTGGGCGGCGAGCTCTTCATAGCGCGACAGGCGCGCCTTGCTCTTCGACTGGCGCCCCATCGGATTCAGCCGGACCCATTCCAGCTCGCGCTGCAGCATCTTCTGGCGCGAGGCGCTCTGCTTGCTCTGCTGCGCGGAGATCGCCTGCTTGGTCTCCAGCCATTTCTCGTAGTTGCCCTTGTAGGGCGTGCCCCGCCCCGCATCCATCTCCAGGATCCATTCCGTCACGTTGTTCAGGAAGTAGCGGTCGTGGGTCACCACCACCAGCGTGCCGCTGAATTTCTTGAGGTATTCCTCCAGCCACGCCACCGTCTCGGCATCCAGATGGTTCGTCGGCTCGTCCAGGAGCAGCGCGTCGGGGTTCGACAGCAGCAGGCGGCAGAGCGCCACGCGGCGCTTCTCGCCGCCCGACAGCTTGCGCACGTCCGCGTCGCCCGGCGGCAGGCGCAGGGCGTCCATCGCCCGCTCGATCTGGCTGTCCAGGCTCCACAGGTCGCGCGAGTCGATCAGGTCCTGCAGGCGGCCCAGCTCGTTGTTGAGCTTTTCGGATTCCGCATCCGACAGCGTCTCGCCGAGCTTGCCGCAAAGCTCGTCGTAGCGGTCGAGGATGGCCTGCGCGGCGGCCGCGCCATCCGCCACGTTGCCGGCCACGTCCTTCGTCTCGTCCAGATGCGGCTCCTGCGACAGGTAGCCCACGCGGATGCCGGGCGCGACGATGCATTCGCCGTGATATTCCTTGTCCAGCCCCGCGATCACTTTCAGCAGCGACGACTTGCCGGCGCCGTTGCCGCCGATCACGCCGATCTTCGCGCCGAAGTAGAACGCCAGCGTGATGTCGTCCAACACCGTCAGGCGGTCGTGCTGCTTGGACAAATGGTTCAGATTGAAGACATATTCGCCGGCCACGGGGATCTCCTGGTTTCAGATGCGCCCGTCAGGGCGCGGGAATCACTTGCACGGTCACCGTGCGGTTCAGCCGCCGGTTCTGGGGCGTGTCGTTGGGATAGGGCGCCCGGGAAGACTCGCCCGTCTGCGCCTCGAACGCCAGCCCTTTGTTGGCGCGGGCGAACTGCGCCAGATGCGCCATGGCCACCTTGGCGCGCGCCGCCGCGATGTCGGCGTTGCTCTTGAACTGCGGCGTCGGCTTGGTCAATGGCTCGTTGTCGGTGTAGCCCGTCACGATCGCGCGCGCGCCGGCGTTCATCGCGACCAGTTTGGCCGCCACCGCCTTCAGCGCGTCCATCCCTTCGATGGATATCTTGTCGGCGGACACGAACACCGGGGCCGTGAACCGGATGAGCACCACGCCCCCGTTCTGGACCGCCACCGCGCCGGGAGTTTCCCAGCCCGGCCCGGCCGGGGCGACGGACGGCGCGGCGGGCGCGGCCGAAGCGGTCGCAGCCGACCCGGGCGGGGGCGCGGCGGGCGCGGCTTCCGTCGCCGGCGGGATTTCATCGAGGCTCGCATCCGCGCCGGGGACCTCTCCGTCCTGCCCCGGACGGGCGGTCCAGAACGCGATCAGCGCCACCAACACGGTCAGCACCCCCACCAGCGAAATCATCCGGCGGTCCATTTCGACGCCGGCCAGCCAGTCGCCTATCCGCCGGAAAAGCGAAGTCCGCGCGCCGGAAGAGGGTGCCGCCGGCTTCGACGGCGGAAAAACCGGAGGGGCCGCCGGGCGCCGAACCCGGTGGTAGACGCCGGTGCGCAAGGGCACCGGCGCCTCGCCGGACGGCGGAGCGGCATCGACATGGCGAACTTGGCCCGATTCGGACAGCACCGCCCGCACGTCGGCCGACACATCCGGCGGATGGCCTGGCCGGGGGAGAATCATTTCCGGCTCGTCCTGCGGCTCCGATCCCGGCGTGGAGCGCACGAACTTCGGCAGGGACAGGGACCGATCCGAAAGCGACGAAAACAAATCCAGCTGCCGCTCGGAAGGATCCTTGATGTGGCGGTTCTGGCTGTGGTTCAGCTTCCCTTGCAATGCATTCGACAGTTTGCTCATGCCTGTTCCTCCGTCCTTGGCGCGGATCAGCCCGCCACGACCAGATTGACCATCCGCTTCGGAATGAAGATCTGCTTCTTGATTTCCTTGCCCGCCAGGAATGGCGCGACCTCGGGACAAGCCAAGGCTTGCGCGAGCACGGCGGCCTCCGCGGCCTCGGTGGCCACCCGGATGCGTCCGCGCACCTTGCCGTTGATTTGCACCGGGATTTCGATCTCGTCCTCGCGCAGCACGTCCTCGTCCCAAACCGGCCACGACTCGTAGGCCAGCGTGTCCGGATGCCCCAGCCGGCTCCACAGCTCCTCCGCCAGATGCGGCGCGAACGGGCTCAGGATCTGAATGAAAGCCGCAAGCATCGACCGCGGCAGCTGCTCCCAGGCCTGCGCCTCGTTCACGAAGATCATCATCGCGGAAATGGCCGTGTTGTACTCCATGCCCTCGATGTCGCCGCTCACCTTCTTGATCGCCGCATGCAGCGCGCGCTGCTGCGCCTGCGTCGGCTCGCCATCCGACAGGCGCGGCGAAAGCGCTCCGGTCTCCTCGTCGAGCACCAGCCGGTAGACGCGGCTCAGGAACCGGAAGACGCCTTCGACGCCCTTCATGCTCCACGGCTTCACCTGCGTCAGCGGCCCCATGAACATCTCGTAGAGCCGCAGCGCGTCCGCGCCGTATTCCTTCACGATGTCGTCCGGATTGATCACGTTCCCGCGGCTCTTGCTCATCTTCTCCGCGCGGCCGACGATCTCGAGATCGAGGCCCTTCACGAAGGTCTTGCCCTGCCGCTTCTCCACCTGGTCGTCCGGCAGGCCGATCAGCCCGCCATTCCGCCGGACCTTGACCACCAGCGACGACACCTCGCCGTCCTTGCGGTCTTCGACGCCTTCGATCCCCTGCTCGGCGAGCGCCGCGGCATGGACGGCGAAGGCCTTCGGATCGGCGTGGTACTCCATTTCGCCCAGGATCATCCCTTGGTTCACCAGCCGCTGGAAAGGCTCCTTGGTCGACACCGCGCCGCAGTCGAACAGCACCTTGTGCCAGAAGCGCGCATAGAGCAGATGCAGCACCGCGTGTTCCGCGCCGCCCACGTAGAGGTCCACGGGCATCCAATACCGTTCCTTCGCCGGATCCACGAACGCCTGCGCGTTCTGCGGGTCGATGTAGCGCAGGTAGTACCAGCACGAACCCGCCCATTGCGGCATCGTGTTGGTCTCGCGCGTCGCCGGCCCGCCGCACACCGGACAGGTCGCCTTCAGCCATTCGGTCGCGCGCGCCAGCGGGGGCTGGCCGTCGGCCGTCGGACGGTAATCCGTCATCTCCGGCAGACGCACCGGCAGATCCTGCTCCGGCACCGGCACCACGCCGCACTTCCCGCAATGCAGCAGCGGGAACGGCTCGCCCCAGAAGCGCTGTCGGCTGAACAGCCAGTCGCGCAGCTTGTAGTTCACCTTGCCTTCGCCCTTGCCCGTCTTCTCCAGCCACGCCGTGATGCGCTTCTTGAATTCCGCCGTCGCCAACCCGTCGTATTCACCCGAATTCACCGCGATGCCGTCGTCGACATAGCCATGCCAATCCACGCCCGCCGGAGGCTGCACCACCTGCACGATCGGCAACTTGAACTTCTGCGCAAACTCGAAGTCGCGCGTGTCATGGGCGGGCACCGCCATGATCGCGCCCGTGCCGTAGCCCCACAGCACGTAGTCAGCCACCCACACGGGGATTTCCTTGCCGTTGACCGGATTGACCGCATGGGCGCCGGTGAAGACGCCGGTCTTCTCCTTCGCCAGCTCCGTGCGCTCCAGATCGCTCTTGCGCCCCGCCGCCGCGCGATAGGCCGCCACGGCCTCGCGCTGCGCGGCCGTCGTGATCTTCTCCACCAGCGGATGCTCCGGCGCCAGCACCATGTAGGTCGCGCCAAACAGCGTGTCCGGCCGCGTCGTGAACACGCGGATCACGTCGGCGCCCAGCGCGAAGTCCACCTCCGCGCCTTCGCTCTTGCCGATCCAGTTCCGCTGCATTTCCTTGATGCTCTCGGGCCAGTCCAGCCCGTCCAGGTCCGCCAGCAGCCGCTCGGCGTACAGCGTGATCTTCAGCACCCATTGGCGCATGGAGCGGCGCTCCACGGAAAAGCCCTTCGCGCGCCATTCCTCGACTTCTTCGTTCGCCAGCACGGCGCACAGGTCGGGGCTCCAATTCACCGGCATCTCGCTCTCATACGCCAGCCCGCGCTTGAAGAGCTGCAGGAAAATCCACTGCGTCCAGCGCACGTAGGCCTCGTCCGTCGTCGCCACCTCGCGGTCCCAGTCGTACGAGAACCCCAGCATCTTGAGCTGCCGCCGGAAATTGTCGATGTTCACATCCGTGATCTTGCGCGGATGCTCCCCCGTCTTGATCGCGTACTGCTCGGCCGGCAGCCCGAACGAGTCCCAGCCCATCGGGTGCAGGACGTTGAAGCCCTTCATCCGTTTGTAGCGCACTTGGATGTCCGTCGCCGTATACCCCTCCGGATGCCCCACATGCAGCCCCTGCCCGCTCGGATACGGGAACATGTCCAGCACGTAGCATTTGGGCCGGCTCCGGTCCACCTCGTCGGGGGTGCGGAACGTCTGGTTCTGCTCCCAAAACTGCTGCCATTTCGGTTCGATTTCAGAATGCGGATACGCCATGGATTCACCTCAAATCAATTGCCCCGCACTTTAGCCTCCCCCTCCCCCTCAATCAATGCTCGATTTCATCCGGCCATTTGGAGATAAACAGCCCCATGAACGCCTCCATCCGACATCCGGACCCCGCCGCGGAATTCCACACCGCCGAGCGCTGCCACATCCTCGAACTCTCGAACGCGCCCGGCGATCCAGACTGCTCCATCGCCCGCGCCCGCGTCGAGCCGGGCGTCACCACCCGCCGCCATCGCCTCGCCGGAATCGCCGAGCGCTACGTGATCCTCGAAGGCTGCGGGCGCGCCGAAATCGGCGGCCTTCCGCCGCAGGATGTCGGCCCCGGCGACGTGATCCTCATTCCACCCGGCGCCCCCCAGCGCATCGCCAACCTCGGCCCGGCCGACCTCGTCTTCCTCGCCCTCTGCACCCCCCGCTTCCGTCCCGAAGCCTACGAAGACCTCGACGCCTGAGTCCCGCCCGCCCCGCGGCTGGCGGCTCCCGGAATTTCCCGCGGCGTGGAACACCCGGGGCGGAGAGGATGCGGCGCGACCCCGCGCGGGAAGGGGCGAAGGGCCCCCTACCAGCGCGGACGGTCGGCGAGGATCAGCTGTTCGCTGCCGGCGACGAACCGGCCATGGGTCAGCGGGAAGTTGATGGGCACCTTGCCGACGGCGAACACCTGGTACCAGCTGTATTCCGGCGCCGACGGATCGGACAGGCCGCGGACCCAAGGCTTGTCGCGCGTGACCATCGTGAAGTAGGCCAGCGCGATCGGCTGGTGCTTCCCGTCGATCTCGTAGAATCCGTCGATGTTCTTCGGCAGCAGGATCGAGGTCCGGTCCCCGTACCAGGCCATCGCCCAAGGCATGTCGGTCACGAGGACCTCGCCGGGCTCCACCACCGACGCGACCGAGGCGATGATGCGGGCGGAATAGGGCGGATAGGGCAGGCCCGTCCGCGGCGGCAGCACGTTCAACAGCAGCGGCAGGCCGGTCAGGATCATCACGGCCCCCAACGCCACGGCGGCGAAAACGCGCATCTCGAACTGCAAGCGGTCGAGCAGCACCAGGAAGAACGCCCATCCATAGGGGATCGCCAGCGGCCAGAAGATCGCCAGCGCGCGCAAGCTCTCCCGGCCGAAGGCCGACGCGGACAGGATGAGCACCGCCCCCGCAGGCAGGATGCACCAGCGCAGCGCGCGGCTCGAGGGCCGCACGAACCGGTGGAAGAACATCGCGGAAAACAGCCCCAGCAGGATGCCGACGCCGCCGAATCCGAAGCCTTCCGCGAAGAACGCGCGCAGATTGGCGATCATCTTGAGCTGCACGTAGTAGAGCGCGGCGCCCGCATCGGGCATCTCGGGCCGGATGGAGCGCGCCAGCGAATCGCCGGGAAACAGATAGGTGTCCGCCAGCATCTCGTGGAAGACCAGCCCGAGCGGATTCCCGCTCGCGGCGGCATTGCGCGCCAACCAAGGCGCCACCAGCAGCGCGGCCAGCACGGCATAGAGGCACGCCTTCGCCCACGGGCGGCGCCGGCGGGAAACACCGATGAACAGGAACACCAAGATCCCGATGCAGCCCGCCGCATAGCGGGTCAGGAAGGCGGCCGCCGTCAGCGCCGACGCCAGCACCAGCGGCGCCAGCCAGCGCCACGCGGGGCCCTGCTCCTGCTGCGGACCGACGCCCGCCGGCAGCTCCACGGCCAGCAGCGCCGCATAGACCGCCGCCAGGCTGAAGAATCCCGCCAGCGCCAGGTCCGTCCCCAGCAGGCTTTGCCGCCATACGAGATCGCTGATCAGAAACGCGCCGGCGGACAGCGCCCCCACGCGCCGGTCGAACAGCTTGCGGCCGAGCAACCACACCAGCAGCGAAGACAGCGCGGTGAAAAAGTGGTTCAGGCCCACCGGCACATAGTCCCAGCCATGGACCAGCTCGATGGCCGCCGCGCCGGACTGCGGAAGCCCGCCCGCCCGGAACGCGCCTGCCAAAACGGCCGGCCAGAGCGGCGGATGCAACAGGTCGGGATGCGCCGGCAGCGCGGCGGACCCGTTGGGCGACCGCTCCGCCACGCGCCACATCGAAAGCGGCCGCACGCACTGCGTCGTCAGGCGGCCCTGCACCGCGAAATTCCGCGCCAGCTGGGCCTCCTCCATCGCCCGCGCGTCCTTGAGGCCTTGGAAGTTCGTGAACGTGTAGAGCGCCGCCATCGCGAACGCGAACAGCGCGAAGAGAACCGCCTGGATGACCTTGCGGCCCGTCCCCGCATCCATCTGGTACACCAGATTCTGCATGCTGGATTCGAATTGAAGCGTCATGTCCTCCGCCCTTCCTTGGTCTGGCCGTCCTGGGGATTCCGCAATCCAAACTCGTTGAGCTTCCGGTGCAGGGTGCGGCGGCTGATGCCCAGGTCCTGCGCCGCCCGGGTGCGGCTGCCCTTGTGCCGCCGCAGCGCCTCTTCGATCAGCTGCCGCTCGGCGTCGCGCAGCGCGCTGCCGGGACGCGCGGCGGATGCCGCCCGGCCCGCCGCGAGGCGCAGCGACGACGGCAGGTCGCGGACCGTCAGCTTCTCGCCGGCGCCCAGCACCACCATGCGCTCGATCACGTTGCGCAGCTCGCGCACGTTGCCCGGCCACGGATAGGCCGCCAAGGCGTCCATGGCCTCGGTCGTGATCCCGGCCACCTTCCGGCCGTGCTCCTTCGCCAGCGTTTCGAGGTAGTGCTGCGCCAGCAGCGCGATGTCGCCCGCCCGCTCCCGCAACGGCGGCAGGGTCAGGTTCACCACATACAACCGATAAAAGAGGTCTTCGCGGAACGCGCCGTCCTCCACCATCTTCTTCAAATCTCGGTTCGTGGCGGCGACCAGCCGCACGTCCACGCTCACGGTCTCGGTGCCGCCCACGCGCTCGAATTGGCGCTCCTCCAGCACGCGCAGGATCTTCACCTGCAGCGCCGCGTCGATCTCGCCGATTTCGTCGAGAAACAAGGTCCCGCCGTCGGCCAGCTCGAAACGGCCCCGGCGCCGCTCCTGCGCGCCGGTGAAGGCGCCTTTCTCGTGGCCGAACAGCTCGCTCTCCAGCAGCGTCGGGGCCAGCGCCGCGCAATGCACCGGAATGAAGGGCCCCTGCGCGCGCGGGCCGCACTGGTGCAGCGCGCGCGCCACCAGCTCTTTGCCCGTGCCGCTCTCGCCTTGGATCAGCACCGTCGCCCGCGTCGGCGCCGCTTGCCGGATCGTGTCGAACACCTCCTGCATCGCGGGAGACGTGCCCAAGATGTTCTCGAACCCGTACTTCGAGTCCAACTGCGCCTTGAGACGCCGGTTTTCCTCGCCCAGCCGCCGCTCGGCCAGCGCGCGCTTCAGCAGCAGCTCGAGCCGGTCGAGGTTCACCGGCTTCGCCAAGAAGTCGTAGGCGCCGCGCTTCATCGCCTCGACCGCCGTCTCGATGTTGCCGTAGGCCGTCAGCAGGATCAGCACCGGCTGGGGCTCCCGCCCCAGCAGGCGCGACAGCAAGGCCATGCCATCCATGCCCGGCATGCGCAGGTCGGAAAGCACCACGTCCGCGTGGCGCGTCTCCAGCCATTCGAGGGCGCGCAGGCCGTTCTCGACCTCCGCCACCGCATACTCGTCGCGCAGCGCCCGCGCCAGCCCCTCGCGCGTGTTCTTCTCGTCGTCCACGATCAAAATGACCGGCTTGCCGCTCACGGGGCCGCCGCCTCTCCCCCGGCCTGCGCCGGCGGCGCGGACAGCAACCGGATGCGCTGGTCGTCGCGCCGGAAGTTCAGCTGGATCCGCGTGCCGCCGGGAAGGCTGTCGACCAATACCGTTCCGCCGTGGTCGCGCGCGATGCGCTGCACGATCATCAGCCCCATGCCATGGCCATTGGCCTTCGTCGTCTGGAACGGCTCGAACAGCGCCCCCATCTGTCCCGGCGGAATCCCCGGGCCCGTGTCTTGGAACACCGCCCCCACCAGCCGGTCCGCCGCCGCGAAGGATATGCGCAGCACCCCGCCGCCGGCCATCGCCTGGATCGCGTTGCGGATCACGTTGAAAAACGCCTGCCGCACCTGTCCGCGATCCACCCACGCCGTCGGCAGCCCCTCCGCCGGCTCCACATCCACCACCACCTTGCGGTCGCGGATCTCCGCCGAAAGCGTCGAAAGCGTCTCCGCCACGATCTCCGGCAAGGCCCACCGCTCGAAATTCGGCAGGCTCGGCCGGATCGCCTTCAGGAATTGCGACAGGATCTGGTCCAGGCGCGCGATCTCTCCGCGCGCCACGTCCAGCAACTCCTTCAACGGCGCCCGGCGCGCCTCCGGCAGCGCCCGCATCTCCCGGTCCATCAGCTGCAGATGGATCGTGAGCGAATTGAGCGGGTTGCCGATCTCGTGCGCGACGCCCGCCGCCAACATCAGGATGGCGTTCAGCCGCTCCGACTCGACGAGCTCCGCCGCATGGTCGCGCTCCTGCGTCACGTCGCGCAAGATCATCACCGCCCCGTGGCGCCCGTCCGATGGATTTTCCAGCGGCGCCAGGTAGATGGCCAGGAACCGGTGCTCGGGATAGGAGATTTCGATCTCGCGGCTGGCCATCCGCGCCCATTCCTTCTCGTCCAGGCGCAGCAGGTTCCCCCATTCGATCTCGCGGATGTAGCGCTTCATCGGCTGTCCCGTCGCCCCCGCTTCATCCAGCCCCAGCAGATGGCACGCCCCCCGGTTCGCATACACGATGCGCCCCTCCGCGTCCAGCACCAGGATGCCTTCCCGCAAGGCGTGGAAAATCGTTTCGAGCAGGCCCCGCTCCGACGCCAACCGCAGGAATTGCGCCTGCACGCTCCCCGGATCGAGCTTGTCCAGCCGTTCGATCAATTTGTTCCAGAATGCCGATTTCATCTCTTCTCGCGGTCCGCCGCACCCCGTACTCTCCACGATGCGACCGGCCGCCGCAAACAAAAAAAATCTATTCACTTTTCGGCCACTCCCCGCTTGACGCATCGCTGTTCTCGTGAGAACAGTTAGTCATGGTACGCGTGGGCTCTGGGCGCCCCGCCGAGATTTCAGACCCAACACGGAAGAGGAGACGCGGCGATGAACATGGAAGAAGAGGAAATGAGCCACTACGGCGGCTTCGGCAGCGGGTGCGAACTCCACGGCGAGGATTTCCTGCGCGAATGCACGATGTGCGGCATCGAGTTCTGCTCCGCCTGCTTCCCCCAGTCCGCCCTCTGCCCCGATTGCGCCGCCCAGACGGAGATCGACGCGGACGAGGAAGAGGAGCCGACCGAAGAGGAAAAGGAATTGCTCCTGCTCGATGGGTTCAACGACGACGAACCCGCCGAGGAAGAAGCGCCGCCGCCCCCGCCGGAGAAAGCGGCCGCCCCCCAAGCCAAACCGAAGGCCCAAGGGAAAGCAAAGGGCAAGAAAGCCCCGGCCACGCCCAAGGCAAAAGCCAGGAAGCCCGCCTCCAAAGCCAAGCCGAAAGCCAAGGCCAAACCAAAAGCCAAGGCCCGGCCGAAAGCCAAGGCCAAGCCCGCGCCCAAAAAGCGCAAGGCTTGAGCGGGCTCCGCCCGGCGGGCGCTTCCTTGACCCTTCCCACCTACAATCTCTGGACCATCGGGTGCCAGATGAACGAGGCTGACGCCCTGCGCGCCGCCGCCACCCTTGAATCCGCCGGCTTCCGCCCCGTCCCGCGCGCCAGCGACGCCGGCCTGCTGCTCCTCGCCACCTGCGTCGTCCGCCAGCAGGCCGAAGACAAAATCTATTCCCGCCTGACCTACATCGCCGAACTCAAGCGGAAGAATCCCGCCCTCGTCGTCGCCCTCATGGGCTGCCTCGTCGGCAAGAACCCGCGCGAAATCACCGCCCTCCGCGAGCGATTCCCGTTCGTCGATCTCTTCCTGCCCCCTTCCGATCTCGCCCCGCTGACCGCCTTCCTGCAGGACCGCGGATTCGCTGCGCCGCCCCCCGCCGCCGGATCCGCCCTTGACGATCTGCCGCCCCCCCCGCTGCCCGATTCCATGACGGGCCGCGCCATCGTCGCGCATCTGCCCGTCGTGCTCGGCTGCTCCCACGCCTGCACCTACTGCGTCATCCCGTACCGGCGCGGCGGCGAACGCTCCCGCCCCTCCGCCGAAATCCTCGCCGACGCCGCCGCCCTCGCCGCCCGCGGCGCGCGCGAACTCATCCTCCTGGGCCAGATCGTGGACCGCTACGGCCGCGACCGCCCCGGCGAAATCCATCTGCCCGAACTCCTCCGCCGCATCGCCCAGACCCCCGGCATCGCCCGCGTCCGCTTCCTCACCAGCCATCCGCGCTGGTTCACCGACGAACTCGTCGCCGCCGTCGCCACCACCCCCGGCCTCTGCCCCTACTTCGAGATTCCCGTCCAGGCCGGCTCCGACGCCATCCTCGCCGCGATGCGCCGCGGCTATGCCGTCGCCGAATATGAAGCCCTCATCGCCAAGGTCCGCGCCGCGATTCCGGATGCCGGCCTCTCCACCGACATCATCGTCGGGTTCCCCGGCGAAACCGACGCGCAATTCGAAGAGAGCATGGCCCTCATGCGCCGCATCGACCCCGACATGATCCGCATCGCCAAATATTCCCCCCGCCCCCTCACGTATTCCGCGCGCCACCTCCCCGACGACGTCCCCGAAGCCGACAAAGAACGCCGCCGCGTCGCCATGGAAGCCCAATTGCGCAAAAGGCTGACCGAAAAAAACGCCCCGCTCCTCGGCCAGACCGTCGAGATCCTCGTCGAGTCCATCGAGAAGACCGGACGCCGCCACGGTCGCACCCCCGGCTACAAGCCTGTCTTCGTCGACGCCTCCGCCGCCGCGCCTGGCGATCTCCTCCGCGCCCGCATCGTCTGGGCCGGCCCCTTCAGCCTCATCGCCGAAGCCCGCTGACCCCTCGCCCCATGCCGGGAGCCCTCGCTTGGAGTTTTCCAGCGCGCATAAACTTTCGCTCCCGCCAAGGATCCTAGATCGCCCCCTCCAGGATTTCCACCAGCTCGGCGCGGGTCAGCTCGACGGGATTGGCCTTGGTTCCGGAAGCGACGGCGGCCCTTTCCACGATCACCGGAACATCGCTGTTCGCGACGCCGCAAGCGGCCAGCGACGGCACGCCGAGGGCCGTCGTCAGTTCCCGCACCCACGCCACGCCGTCTTCCGCCACGGCATCGGCGTCCCCCGTCAGCAGGCGCGCAACCTCGTCGTAGCGCGCCAAGATCGAACTCCGCGGCTGGCGCCGCTGCAGCGCCGCGCGGTTCATGGCCATCACGTGCGGCAACAAGGCCGCGCAGACCGCCCCGTGCGGGGCCTTGAACATGCCGCCCACCACGCCGGAAAATCCATGCACCGCCCCCAGCCCCGCGTTCGCCAGCGCGAAGCCGCCGAACAGGCTGGCGAGCGCCATGTCTTCGCGCGCCGCCGCGTCGCGGCCATCCGCCCACGCCCGGCGCAGCGACCGCGCCACGCGCGCGATGCCTGCGCGGCACAGCGCGTCCACCAGCGGATTGGACCGGTTGCAGGTGAACGGCTCGATCAGCTGCGTCAACGCATCCAGCCCCGTGCTGGCCGTCACGGCCGGCGGCAGATCGAACGTCAGTTCCGGATCTACGAGGGCGAGGCGCGGAACCATCGTCAAGCTGCGCAGGCTGGCTTTCACCCCGTGCTCCGGCGAGGCCAGCACCGCGTTGCGCGTCACCTCGGAACCGGTGCCGGCGGTCGTGGGGATGGCCAGCAGCGGCAACGAGGGCTTCAGCAGCGGCTGCCCGCGCCCCACCACTTCCATGTAGTCCAGCGGATCGCCGCCATTGGCCGCCAGCGCCGCGATGGCCTTGGCCGAATCAAGCGGACTGCCGCCTCCGAAGCCGACCACCAGCTCGGCTCCGGTTTCCAGCGCCCGCGCCGTCCCGCGCCGCACCATGTCCGTCGTCGGCTCGCCTGGGATCGGAAACACGACCGCCGAAATCCCGTGCGCCTTCAGCATGTCCAGCAGCGGCGCGGCGCGCGCCGGATCGCGGCCGGTCACGATCAAGGCTCGCCGTCCCAGTCCGCGCGCCAACGGCCCGGCCTGCTTCAACGTGCCGGGACCGAAAAGAATGCGCTGGGGCGCGGAAAATTCGAAGTTCATGGCGTTCCGGCCATGCCGTCGTCCGGGGGATACACGTTCGCGTACTTCACGGCGGCGCGCGGCTCGGCCATCATCTCCGCGACCGCGTCGCGCCACGCCGCGTAATGGGTGGTCGCCTTGTGCGCCGCCGGAGCCTCCGCCGTGCGATACGCCTCCACCAGGACGAACCGCGTCGGATCGTCCGCCTGCTGCGCCACATCGAAGCGCGCGACCCCCGCCTCCCGCACGCTGTTCCGCGCGTTTTCAACCGTGGCGCGGCGGAATGCCTCGACGCATTCCGGCTTCACATGGACATGGACGTGGACGACAAGCATGGGCGGCCTCCTGTTGCTCCAAGAATAGCGCCCTGCCCCCCGGATCGTCAATGCGCCCCCCCCAACTTCCGCACGTCGCGGTTGACCCGATGCCCGCCGCATCCTATGATCCCAACCGTCTGGAACAAGCGGACGGGCCCGGGCCGCGGGTGCGGCTCGGGATGCGGTTGGCGTAAATCATGAATCCCTATTCGATCCCCCTGTTTGCCCTGCCCGCGCTGATGGCCATCGCGGCCTCCTTCCTGAAAAACCGATGGGGAAAATGGCTGCTGCTGCTCATGGCCATCGTCGTCTTCTGGGCCATGCTGCAACCGGCCGTGCACTGGGCGTTCGCCCATCCCTTCAATCCCGCCGACGGCGCCGCCAAGGCCTTCGCCTTGCTGTTCGGCTGGGCCTACGGGATTGTTGCGGCCATCCTCCCCGCGTATTGGATTTCAAAAGGTTTCCAATGGCTGGCCAGGAAACATCGGCAACGGATGCCGCAACCCGGATGAGAACCTCCGCATGATCTGTCCGAAATGCGGCGAAGTCGATCCGGCGCGGCCGGTTCCCGAAGCGACCCGGCGGGGCGCCGTCTTGCGCCTGGGGACCTGCGCGAAATGCCGCACCGCCGTCTATGCCGTGCCGACGCGGCGCGAGGGGGAGGCCTGCCAAGCCGCGACGGTCGACGAGGGCGAAGCCCGGGAACAAATTCTGGCGGACCTCTATGTGCGCCATCTGGGGCCGGGCTTCACGCACCAAAGCCGGCCCGCCGCCTCCGACATCGACCGGACCATCCGCGGGCCGGATGGCCGCCTCCACCACTATCTGGAAATCAAGGAGCGCTCCTGCTCGCTAAACGCCTATCGCCAGACGAAATTCCCGTTCGCGAAAATCGTGGCGGCCCGGCGGCTCAATCGCCGGAGATGGTGGCGATGGGGCAAAAGAATCCCCGTCCGCTTCCTGCTGAAGTTCATCGACTGCTGGGCCTATTTCGACTTCGACCCCAAGGAGGAATACGTCCGCGGCCAGGAAGCGTTCGCGCCCCGCTACCGGACCGGACAAAAAAACCGCAGCCGGCAGGTGCCGGTCGTCATGCCGGTCGAGACCCTCCACGTGCTGCCGATCGACGCGGAGTGCGACCGGACGGCTTCTTCTCGATCCGGGCCAGCATCTTTCTCAGACTGAGCCCGATGGCCTTCCCCAGGAGGGGCGGCACCGCGTTCCCGATCTGCTTGAGAACCATGCTCTTGCTGTCCTCGAAGCGGAAATCGTCGGGAAACGATTGCAGGCGCGCCAGTTCGCGGGGGGTCATGACCCGGTCCTGCGCGTAGTGCACGAGAACCCCGCCGTGGTTCTCCTTGACCGTGCGCGCCGGCTCGTCCGGAGGATTCCGGTACCATGCATCGGAATATCCGCCAAACACGCCGGCGCCCACCGGCGTCCGGTGGAGACGCCGCACGAAATCCTTCCGGTGGCGCGCGAAGACGTGCGACCAAGCCGGATCCTCCGGAACATGCTTCAAGTCGTCGATCGCTTGCCGGACGGTGATCCATGGAGCGGTCCCGTCCCCTCTGGGCCCATGCGTCGGTGCCGGAAATTCGATGGCGCCCCCATGGCGCGTCCCGATGAAAACGACCCGTTCCCTTTTCTGCGGGACCCCGTGGTCCGCCGCATTGAGCGTCCGGAACTCCACCCGGTAGCCGATCTCCTGGAAGCTCCGGACGATCTTGTCGGTGACCTTCTCCCGCAACCGGACCCGCGCCGGAGCCCCGCGCGCCAAGGCCTCCTTCACGGCCGCGAGCCGCTGGGCGTCCGCTTCCGCGAACGGGATCTTGTCCGTGTTCTTGGACTGCTTCCGCCGGAGCAACAGCGCCGCGCGCTCCCGCTCGAGATCCTTGAGCCGCGCCATCTCCCGCCGCTCCGCCGGGGCGAGACCCGGCCGGTCATGCTCCATCGTCAGGATCCCCTTCACGTTTTCCATGGCGAACACATGGGGCCGGAGCCTCCGCACGAGCTCCACGTAGTCCTCGAACAAGTGCCCGCGCCGGTCGTCGACGTTGCGCGCGCCGGACATGCTGTAGGCTTGGCAGGGGGGCCCCCCCGTGATGACGTCGCACGGCTGGCCGTCGAACGCGCGCGCGATCTGCTCCCGGACGCCCTCGCTGGCGATGTCGCCCAAAATGAAGCGGGTGTCCGGATGGTTTCGCCGAAAAGTCTGGGCGGCCGGCTCCCAGATGTCGTTCGCGGCGACCACCCGGAATCCCGCCATTTCGAGGCCCGAACTCAGGCCGCCGCATCCCGCGAACAAATCCAATGCGTTGTGTTTCTTCATAGGACGAAGGACCGCCCGGACGACAAGATGGTGGTGGGGGATGGATTCGAACCATCGAACTCATAGAGGGCAGATTTACAGTCTGCTGCGGTTGGCCACTTCGCTACCCCACCACGGGGATTTCAGGAGATGGACAACTTGGTGGAGCAGAAGGGATTCGAACCCTCGACCCCTACGTTGCGAACGTAATGCTCTACCAACTGAGCTACTGCCCCAAGCGTCATCTTCCTTGGCAATCGACGAGCGCGCAACCTACCAGCAGAACTCCCGCCGCGCAAGGGATATTTTCAGCGCCGCCGCGGTCCGCCGCGGCTGCCGCCGCGCCCGCCCGCGCGCGGTCCCCCCCGCCCGCCGAACCCGCCGCCCGCCGGCCGCGGACGCCGCTTCTTCTCCAGCTGCGGCTTGGGCAGCGGCGCCAGCCATTCCTCCGGCGGCGGCACGCATTTCAGCGGCTGCTTCATGTATTCCTCGACCGCGGCGATGTAGTAGCTGTCGATCTCGTCGGCGAACGTGATCGAAATGCCCTTCTCCCCCACCCGCCCGGTCCGGCCGATGCGGTGGACGTAGTCCTCCGCCTGCTCCGGCATGTTGTAGTTGATGATCAAGTCGATGCCGTTGATGTGCAGGCCCCGCCCGGCCACATCCGTCGCCACCAGCACCGCCACATGGCCGCTGCGGAAGTCCTCCAGCACCTTCACGCGCTTGTGCTGCTCCACCGCCCCCGACAGCAGCGCCACGTCCACCCCCTGGCTCCGCAGGTTGTCGCACAGCAGCTCCGTCGAGTCCCGCCGGTTCCCGAAGATGATCACCCGCTCGGGCTTCATGCTCCGCAGGATGTTGTAGACGATCGTGAACTTCTGCTCCCCGGTGACGATGTACACGCGCTGGTCGATCGTGTCGGCGGCCACATGCTCGTTCTCGATGTCCACCGTGGCGGGACGGTGCATCCATTGCGCGGCCAGATGCGTCACTTCCGGCGTGAGGGTCGCGCTGAACAGCATGGTCTGGCGCGCATCTTTCGGGGGACAGCCATACACGATGCGCTTCATGTCCGGGATGAACCCCATGTCGAGCATCCGATCGGCCTCATCGATGACGAGGATCTCGACCTTCGAGAATTCCACATCCTGCCGCTGGCGGAAATCCAGCAGGCGGCCGGGCGTCGCCACGACCACGTCCACATGCTTGTCGCGCAGGACCGCCCGCTGCCCCTGCATGTCCATGCCGCCATAGACGGCCAAGGTGCGCAGCCCCGTGTATTTGCCCAGATCCTCCGCGTCGCGGGCGATCTGCATGCACAGCTCGCGCGTGGGCGCCATGATCAGCGCGCGCGGATACCCCTTGCGGCGGTCCGCCGCCGCCGGCCGCTCCATCAGCTGCTTGAAGATCGTCAGCAGGAACGCCGCCGTCTTGCCCGTGCCCGTCTGGGCCCGGCCGCAGATGTTGACCCCGTCGAGCGCCAGCGGCAGGGCCTTGGCCTGGATCGGCGTGCAATACCGGAACTGCTGGTCGGCGATGGCGTGGATCAACTCCTCCGGCAGCCCCAGATCCAGGAACCGGGTCTTCCCCTCCGCCGCAGGCACCTGATACTCCGACGGATCCCATGGCGCCGCCGGCTTCTTCGCCCGGTCGGCCTCCGCATGGCGGGGATGGGGATGCGCCGGCGCATGGTGCTCGCCGCGCTTCTTGCGGGGGCCGCCCCGCCAGACCTCGGGCTCCGACGCGCGCTTCGGGCCGTCCACGAAACGCGGGCCGCGCGCCGGCTTTTCGGCGTGCGGCTTCTTTTCCTTCGGCACCGTGGACGGGACCGCCGGAACATGCTTGGACGCTTTTTTGCCGCTGAAGACGGCTTTGACTCGTTGGATGAAACTCATGATGGGGCGGATTCTAGCACCCCCCCCGCCCCCGTTGCGATGCAAAAAAAATCCCCGCCTTGTCGATGGGGCGAATCTCCTGACCTTATTGAGTAAGGTGGGAACCTGTCGTCTGCTTACCGGAGATTCCGGGGATCGGACGTGCCGTCCACAAGCGAACACCAGCTCCCGTTTTTATGGTGTTGGGTAGGAGAATTAGGCCTCTGTCGTGCAAGGCAGGGAAAAAATCTTTTTTCGCATCTTTCAAAGATCGCCGCTCGCTTTCGACATCCCCACCCTACCATCCGCCCCCGGCTTGCGCAAACTTTTCGGCCGAATATTTCGGCCGAAGTTCCGGAGGGACAATCCCTCGAAGAACGGCGGCTTTTCCTTGCCAAACCGCGCCGCCGCATCCCCGTCTCCGCTCAGGGGACAACCAATCGCACCGCATGGAACCGCGGCAAAACCGGTTCGACATTGGTCCACGTCGTGCCCCCCCCCGCTTCGGCGGGAATCTCTTGGGTCACGTCGAACCACTGTCCCGTCAGCGCGGCATCGCACCCCACGAGGCGATACCATTTGCCCGGCACGCTCTGCCAGCGCACCTCGTATCCCGCATCGCCGGGCAGCAGGCGCGATTCTTCGATCCGCAGGAGCGACTCGTCGTCGTTCGGATCCGTTCCGGCGAGATATTCCGACCGGTTGGGGAAGCGGTCGTCGTCGGGATCCCCGGTCGCCCCCGCCGCCGTGCGCCCATCGAAGTGCCATTGCTCCCACCAGTCGGGCATCCCGTCCATGTTCGTGTCCCCGATCAAATCCGTCACCATCAAGTCCAGCGTGTTCGTCGTTTCCAGCCGCCAGTTGTCCGGGCGCGACGGGACGAATCCGGAATAGTCGCTCCCCGCCGCCCCCTCCACCATGATCTGCCACAGCGGAATCACGTGCGACGACTTCTTCGACATCTGCACCGTCGCCGTGCCGTCCACGTTCCCCGCCGCCACGATCCGGTCCAGCGCCGTGTTGCCATCGGCGTGGCACCGGTACGTCCCTCCGGCGAACCGCACGTCCTTGGTGAACCGCAGCGTGCCCACGTTCGACACGCTCGTTCCCGGCGACACCGTCCCCGCCAGCGTCGCCGCCGCCTGGATTTCCCCGTCCCCGCCCAGCGTCCCGCCCGCCCCCAGTTGGAACGACGTGGCCGAAACCGCCCCGCCCCCCAGCGCCAGCGTCCCGCCGTCCACCCGCAGCGAAGATCCCCGCGCGGACGAAACCGCCACCGCGAGCGCCAACAGAATGATCGGGCTTTTCATCGCCGCGCTCCGCTCAAGGGCCCGTGTTGACGATCTGGTTTTCCGATTCGACCTGCCCCGGCGCCAACTCGCTCAAGCGCTGTTCCACGGGCCGGTTCTTCAAGTCTTCGAGAAGCGCGGGATCATTCCGCAGGACCTTGATTTCCCACGACACCTTCACGTCGCGATCGCCGGCGATGCGCAGGGCATTGCCCGCCACTTCCACCGCCCACACGGAGGCCGGCCCCCACGCCGTCAGCGACACCACCTCGGACCCCGCCTTGTTCAGCGCGGCGTAGTAGCCGGGCAAGGCCACGACCGCTTGGCCGTCGACCAGTTGCGCGTTGCCCGCATACACGTTCCAGACATCCGGCCCCTCCATGCAGAAATGCCGCAACACCTGGTTCTCCGGATCGAGCGGGTGAGGGATGGTGAAGGCCTTGGCCGTCCAGTCCCCCGTCCCGAACGTTGGCCGATGGCGGATAATGCCGTCGGATCCATCCAGATAAAGGTTTCCCCGCATCTGCACCGAGGAGTTGTTCTGGTTCTGCACCCCGTAGCCGATGGCAATCCGATGCGTTCCGCCCATGGCCGACGCCCCCGTGCCGATCGCGATGTTCGTGTTGGCGCTGCTGGCCGAGTTGCCAATGGCAATGGCATAGCGGGTCGCGTTTGCGCTCGTCCCCACCGCCACGCTGCCCGTCATCGCCAAGGCATCCGAACCCGCCGCCACGCTGGCCCAGCGGCCGGTGGCCCCCCGCCCCACCGCCACGCTGTTCGTGTAGGCCGCCGCGCGCCAGCCAAAGGCCGCGCCCATCTCCCGGGCGCGCGCAATATAGCCCACCGCCGCGCTTTCCAACTCGGCCTCGGCCCCGCGCCCCACGGCCACCCCCTGGTTGTTGGCATTCGCCGCCAGGCCGATGGCCACCGCGTTGTTGGTGCCACGGGCGGTATGGCCCACGGCCACCCCGTTCTGGTGCGCCACGCTCTCATAGCCCACCGCCACCCCCGCGCCGCCATTTTCGTTGGCCTTGGCGGCATAGCCCACGGCCACCGCTTGGTCGCTGGCATTGGCAAAATAGCCGATGCCCACGCCAAAGTCTGCGCCGCGGGCCGCCGAACCGATCGCCACGCTCCGGTTCGTGGTGGAGGCATTCCAACCGATCGCAACCGAATCGATCTTCGCCACGGCATTGTAACCCAATGCCGCGCTGTAGACCTGTCCCGTGGCCAGATACCCCATCGCCACGCTGCGGTTGTCCGCCAAAGATATGGCCCCCACCGCCACGTTGTTGCTGAATCCCCTCGCCTGATAGCCTACCGCCGCCCCGAAGTCCATTCCCAGCGCCTCCGCGCCCACCGCCACCCCGCGGTTCGTGCCGATCGCCTCGCGCCCGGCCGCCGCGCCGAAATCGTAGCCGCCCGACATCATTCCCACCGCCGTGCCGCTGTCGTAACCTTCCGCCGAATGACCGACCGCCACGCCCATCCTCGCGCCGAGCGCATACGCCCCCACCCCCGTTCCCATGGAGTACCCGTCCGCGCCATCCCCCACCTGAAGGTCTTCTCCGCCGCCAATGGACAGCGCCGGACGCAATCCGCCCGCGCCGTTCACCTGCCGGATCACGCTCACCTCGTTGCTGAAAACGGCCACGCCGTCGGACGTCACCCGCACCAGTTGGGCGGTTTGAGCGTTGTATACCCCGAACCGGCTGCTGCCGTCCGAGGAATCCAAGATGACCGCCACATCCGCCCCGGCCGCCCCATGCGCCCAGCCCATCACCACCGCGCCCAACACCAGAATTCTTGCGTTCATGACCTCCATCCCTCCAAAGCCAAACCCCGCAAGACCTCCTTGGCCCATCACGGAACACAGCCTCGCATATGAGGATAGATTTTCCGGGCCGGATGGGTCAACGCCTAACCAAGCTCAAACCCGATATTTATGCCCCCCCCCGGCCCCCGTTGCGGCCGTTGCCGTCGATCCGGCCGTTCCGGCCCCCCGGGAAGCGGGCCGCGCGGATCCCGCCCTTCCGGCGCAGCCCCTCCCCGACGCCCCCGCCAAGAGATCGTCACGCGCGGCGCCGCCACGCGCGGCCGGCCACGTCCGCCAGCACGACCACGGCCAGCGCGAACAGCACCAGGCTCAGCCCGCCCACCAGGGGACTGCCCCCTTGCGCGAAGTTGCGCCAGACGATCTGCCCCAGCGCCAGCAGCGTCGTGACGAACATGAACACCATCGGCAGGAACACGAACCAAGCCGTCTTGCCCTGGCTCCGCAGCCAGCCGTGGACCATCAAGAGCGCCATCGCGCCCATCAGTTGGTTCGTCGCCCCGAACGCCGGCCAGATCGCCTTCCAGGCCGGCATCAGCGTGCCGCCCGCCCCCGGAATCTGCCGGAAGACCACCAGCGCCGGCAGCGCCAGCACGATCAGCGTCGTCAGCACCCGGTGGCCCACCGTCTTGGCGTCGATGCCCGTCAGTTCCTGCAGGATGATGCGGCTCAGCCGCGTGCAGCTGTCCAGCGTCGTCAGCACGAACGTGCTCACCGCCAGCATCGCGAACGACATCACCCAGCCTTGGCTGATGCCCAGCGGCTGGAAAAACCGCTCCAGCCCCGCCGCGAACACCGCGACCGGCGTCGTCCCGGGATGATCCTTCAGCGTCATCACCGTGGCCAGCGCCAGGATCGCCAGCACGGCCTCCACCAGCATCGCGCCCAGGCCCACCCGCTTGGCCGAGCTTTCCTTGTTCAATTGCTTGGACGTGGTGCCCGCCGCCAGGATCGCATGGAAGCCGCTCACCGCCCCGCACGCGATCATCACGCACAGCGACGGATAGATCCACCCGTCCGTCGGCGAGCTCCAGGCCTTGAAGGCCGGCCAGACGATCGCCGTCGAACCGACGAACGACCCCACGATCAGCCCGAGGGTCCCGCCGATCAGGCAGGCGTAGAGCAGGAACGACGACAGGTAGTCCCGCGGCTGCAGCAGCGCCCAGACCGGCAGCACCGACGCCGCCAGGCAGTAGGCCAGCAGGCCCAGCGACCAGAAGTACTTGTCCGCGCCGAACAACGCCGGCACCACGTCGGCCGACAGCGGAAAGACGCGGCCCAGCCAGAGCCCGCCGAACACCAGCGGCAGCGACAGCAGCGTGGCCTTGCGCAGCGACATCTTCCACCGGCGCAACAGCCGGCCGAACGCCAGCGCGAGCAGGATGTAGAACACCGACGCCGTCGCCACGACGCCCCCGATGCGCGATACGTCCGTCCCCGCCTCGCCCCGGCCCAGCGTCACCGGCGCGAACGTGGCCGCCGTCATGTCCAAAAACACCATGATGACGTAGAGCAGCACCAGCAGGATGAACAGCAGGAACATCCGATAGGTCAGCGGGCCCATCGTCGTGCGGCCGATCTGCGCCAGGCTCTGGCCCTTGTTGCGCAGGCTGGCCATCATGGAGGTGTAGTCCTGCACCCCGCCGATGAAAATCACCCCCAGCACGATCCACAGCAGCGCCGGCCCCCACCCGAACACCAGCGCCGCCGTGATCGGCCCCACGATCGGCCCCGCCCCCGCGATGGAACTGAAATGGTGCCCGAACACCACCGCGTCCGGCGCCGGCTCGTAGTCCACCCCGTCGCGCAGCGTGTGCGCCGGCGTCAGCCGCTCGTCCATCGCGTCCAGCCGCCGCTCCATCCACCCGCCGTAGACCTTGTAGACGGCGAAAAACAACGCGCAGCAGCCCAGGAATATCGCACTCAACATGATGATCACGCTTTCTTCAAAAAATCGCGTTCCATTCTCCCCCTTCCCGTCTCGAAATCCAGCACAATTTGGATTGCGGCGCCGGCGGGCCGCAACCGCTCCTCCCCCGCCCGGCGGCTTAACACGATTTTAGCGGAAAATGTCCGCCGGCGGGGTTCCCTCTCTGGCCACGCCATGCTATGAAGGAATTCTGGAGATGGCCAAGCGCCCGCCTGCTCGTTTCCTTCGCATGGAAAGCCTCTCGCCACTGCGGGGAATACCGGACCGGGCGGCCGCAGGAGGAGGAACGACATGAGCGCAATGGCGTGGGCGAAGTGGATGTTGGTGGCCATGCTGGCATGGGCCTGGGCGGGCGAGGTGCGGGCTACGCCGCACGAGGCCAACGGCTGGAAGATCGAGAAGAAGGCTGAGGAAACCTCGGCGGAAGCCGGCGGGACGATCACCTACCACCTGCGCGTCGAACGCACCGGCGCGGATGCCGGCGAGATCAAGATCGTCGACGCGAGAGATTCCAGTGCGACGATCGCCTATGCAAGCGTCAACCCGCGAGCCGATGTCGGAGGCGGAACGTCGTCCGGACTGCGGTGGAACCGCACCCTGAACCAGGGCGACGTGTTCGAGGCGACCTACACCGTCCAACTCCAGTCGCCCCTGTCTACGGGACAGCGCGTCGGCAATTATGTGATGGCGGACAAGGATCCCTACGAGTCGGCTTATCACATCTCCGTGGATTGCTATGTGGTCGTTGGCGGCGGCAACCAGACGTCGGCGGGCAACCGGAATACTGATGAAGGCGGGGATCCGGTCAGCACGGCGACGGGCGAATTCTTCATGGATCCGGTGACGGACCTGGATCTGGGCGGCCCGCTGCCGCTGGCGTTCACCCGCTGGTATGCGTCGCGCCTGAACGATCCGGGCATCGACCTGATCGGCAGCGCGCTGGGCCGGGGCTGGATGCACTCGTTTGAGGTAAAGGGCACGGTCACGGGTTCCAGCGAACGCATGCTGCGGATCGTGCTGCCGGGCGGCAAGATCGTTGTGTTTGCGGAAACCTACATCGGCAGCATCCGCGCCTGGCAGCTCAACCACGCGCAGGAAGGCGTTCACTACCAGCTTCGCGACGACGGCCATGGCTGGTGGCTGCTGGATCCCGAGAACGACTTGCTTTACCGCTTCGACCGCCTCGGCAACTTCGCCCAGGGCACGATCCGTTCGCGGGAGATCCTCGACCGCAACGGCAACCGCCTGCAACTGGACCGCACGGTGGGCGGGCTGGTCACCAACGTCAGCGATGGGCTGGGGCGCAATTTTGCATTCGCGTATTCGGCCGCAAGCAACCTGCTGTCGGTGAGCGACGGCGCGCGGACGGTGGGATTCGGCTACGACGCCACGGGCACGCTGGCGGCGGTGACAAATGCCGTGGGCGAAACCATGCGCTACCGCTACGACCCGGTGAACTCCTTCACGAATTCGCAGGGGGCGTTGCTGACGGAGGTGGAGCATCCCCGGGGCAACGTCCCGATCGTGCAGGTCTACAACACCAACGGGCAGGTCGTGACCCAGTCCGACGTCTACGGGGGGATCTCCACGTTTGACTACGACGGGAACGGCACGACGACGGTGACCAATCCGCAGGGATCGTTTGCGCATGCCAACGCCAACTACCGCCGGGCGACGAATCTGGCCGACCAGGCCGGGAACGCCTTTGAACTGGAGTATGGCACCGACCGCGATTTGCCGACGGCCATTACCGACCGCCGGGGTTTTCTCACAACCTATCAGTACGAGACCGACAGCCGCCGGCTGACCAACATGGTCCACCGCGACGGGGGCACCACCGTCTTTTCCTACGTCACGATTCGCCAGACGTTCACCAACGGCGCGACCGGCACGAACTACGTCGCGTTCGACTTCCGCGATTTGCAGAGCGTGACGCATCCGGACGGCACCACCGGCCAGTTCGAGCGCGACGGGCGCGGGAACGTGACCGGCTACGTGGACCGGGCGGGCGCGCGCTGGTCCACCGCCGTCAACGAGCGCGGCCAGCCGCTGACGGTCATCCGGCCCGACGGCGGCATGGTGACCTTGACCTACAACGCCGACGGCACGCTGGCGAGCGAGACCGACAGCGAGACCGGCGTGACGACCTACGCGTACAACGCGTTTCGCCGGCGCATTCGCGAAACCCGGCCCGGCGGGGGCGTCAACGCCTGGGAGTACGACGCGCTGGGCCGCGTGACGGCCGCCACCAATTCCTACGGCGGCACGACGTTCATCCACTACGACCCGAACGGCCTGGTCACGAACGTGACGGACCCGACCGGATACGCCATCGCCACGGAACATGATCTGATGAACCGCGTCACCAACCGGACCGACAACGTCGGCCTTTTGGCGGCGGTGGCCTATGACGCGATGGGCCGGCCGGTGGCGGAGATGGATCCGGCCGGCACCAATTGGGTGGCGTACGACGACCGCGGTTGGCCAACCAACCTGGTTCGCGCGGACCGCTCCTGGTCGTGGGGATATGATGCCGAGGGGAACGTGGAGGAAGTCGTGTCGCCGTTGGGGCATCGCCGGGTATACCGCTACGACCCTCTGGGGCGCGTCACGAATGCCGTCGGCCCCCTGCTGGAAAGCCAAAGCGTCGCCTACGACCGGATGGGGCGGCGGACGCAGGTGACCGACGCCAACGCGAACACGACCCGGTTCGCCTACGACGGAGCCGGGCGGCTGAGCGCCATCACCAACGCGAACGGCGGGACCGCGACCTTCGAGTACGATGCCGCCGGCCGCCTGGCGCGGGCGACGGATTTCGCCGGAAACGCCGTCGCGTTCGGCTATACGCCGATGGGGCGCCTGGCGGGCGTCACCAACGCGCTGAACGAGGGCCTCCGCCACGAATACGACGCGGAGGGGCGGCGGATCCGGACCGATTTCCCGGACGGCACGCACACGGGCGTGACCTACGACCCGGCCGGCCGCGTCCAGACCCAGACGGACGCCGGAACGAACGTTTGGTCCTACGGCTACGACCTGCGCGGCGATCTCCTGGCCGCGACCAATCCGGCGGGCGGCGTGACGACCTACGACTACTACCCCGACGGCACCCTGAAATCCGTGGGGAGCACGGATCTGGGGCCCGCCACCCGCATCTATGACGCGGCGCGCCGGCTGGTGGAGGTCAATCTGTCGGGCGGCGGCGACCTGCATTACGAATACAACGCGCACCATGAACTCACGGCGGTCGTCGATCCGAACGGGAACCGGACGGAATACGTGTACGACGCCGACGGACGGCGGGTGGCGGAGACGAATCCCGACGGCCAGATTTTGCATCGGGCCTACGATGCGTCCGGGCGCATGACGAACCAGACCGACCGGGCGGGCGGACAGACCCGCTATGAATACGATGCGGGCGGCCGGCTTGTCGCGGAAGTGGATGCCGTGGGCGTCCGCACGGAATACGGATTCGATTCTTTGAATGCGGTGACCTCCGTCACGCGCGGCGGCCGGACATGGTCGTGGACTTACGACCCAGTTGGGCGCCCGACCGCCCAGACCACGCCGCTGGGCCGGACCACCACGCTCCAACGGGATGCCGCAGGCCGGCTCGCCGCGGAAGTGGATCCCCTGGGGCAGACCAACCGGTTCACGCGCGATCCCCTGGGGCGGATCACGGCGCTCACCGATCCCGCCGGCCGGGAGCGGACGTTCGAATACGACGCGCGCGGCCTGCTGGCGGCGGCGGGCGGCACCGGGCAGGCGCCGGCCCGCTATGAACGCAATGCGCTGGGGAACGTGACCCGGATCGCCGATCCGGCGTCCAACGACTGGACCTTTGCCTATTCGCCGATGGGCGCGCTCCTGGGGCAGACCGATCCCCTCGGGCGCAGCCTGGCGATCACGCGCGATCTGCGCGGTCAGGTCAGCCGGATGGACTATCCGGGCGGCGTGACCAACTTCATCTATCGCGATCCGGCCGGCCGGGTGACCGGCATGGTGTATTCCACGGGCCTGAACTTGCCGATGGCCTATGATCGGCAGAACCGGTTGGTGGGCGCGGAGGGCGTGCTCCTCCAGCGCGATCCCGACGGACGCATCACCAATACCGTCTCCACGGCGGACAGCCGCGCCTTTGGCGCGGCCTATGACGCCGCCGGGCGGCTGGCGGCGGCGACGTACGACAACGGCGCCTTCGCCGTCCAGTACGCCTACAACCCCACCAACGGGCAGTTGCAGACGGTGTCGGACACCGCCAGCGGCGCATCGGTGGGGTTTGCCTACGATGCCGACGGAGCGGTGAGCGGCATCGTGCGCGGCAACGGAGTGAACGCGACGTTTTCCTGCGATGGCGCGGCGCGGGTCGTCCGGATCCAGGACGGGCCGCTGATCGACATCCAGTACGCCTATGACGCGGCCGGACGGCTGACGTCGGAGCAGGGGACCTATCCGCTGAATGCCGCCGCCGGGCTGACCAACGAGGCGCCGGCCTGGACGTACGACGCCGCCGCCCAGGTGTCCGCCGCCGGCTATGCCTATGATGCGCGCGGCCGACGGACCGCCGCGCCGGGCCGGGCCTATGCCTGGGATGCCGCCTCGCGCCTCGTGGCGGCCGGCGGCGCCGCGCTGGGCTACGACGGCTTCAGCGAGGTCGTCACGCGCGCGGAAGGCGGGAACACCAACCGGTATTATTATAACCGCGCGCTGTCGCCGGCCTGCATCGTGTCCGAGCGCGACGAGACGGCGGGCGCCTTCGTGCGCCATTACGTCTGGACGCCGGGCGGCCAACTGCTCTACGCCATCGACGTGGCCTCCGGAAACAAGCCGCGCTACTACCATTCCGGCTTGAACGGTTCGACGCTGGCCCTCACCGACGAGAGCGGGACGGCGACCGATGCCTATGCCTATGCGCCGTTCGGCCGGATCGTGGGCCGGCAGGGCGCCTCTACCCAGCCCTTCACGTTTGCCGGACGCCACGGCATCCGCCAGCAGGATGCGGACGGCACCCTCTACCAGATGCGCGCGCGCTACTACGATGCCCAGACCGGGCGCTTCCTTTCCCCCGACCCCATTTGGCCCGACGTGTCCCACCCCCAGAAGATCAACCCGTATCCATACGCGGGCAATGATCCCGTCGGCCGCATCGACGTTACGGGACTGGATTGGGAGCCAAAAGTAGTATATCGCGGCACCAACGATGTTATTGATGAGTGGCCAATGCCGGCACCGAAAAACCCGCCGGTCGGAGGTGGGTTTACCAGCGGGCCCTTCGCCACACCGGTTCGCACGCCGTTCCTGCCGAGTCTCCAGGAACACACCGACAGCCCGCAGAAACCCTTGAATACGGCCTGGCGGTCCTTCGGTGCGACCCCGTTGGGAACGGCGCCCGGCGCCAACCCGCTTGCGACGCCGCAGCGACCCGGCGACGTCATGGCCGAGGCCATGGGGCTGGAGTTTTCCCGGCTGATCCAAAACGCCCCGCAACGGCCGGGAGACGTCATTGCCGATGCCATGGGCCAGGAATTCCTCCGCCTGCTGAAGCACTACGCTCCTTCGCCCAACCCCATCGCGGGGGGGACGCCGCAAACGTGGATGCCCACCAATCGGCCCGAAAATTTCGGACCTCTCCCGCCGCCGCCGTGGAGGAAGCCGGACCAGAAGGATCCAACCTTTAACCCCGAGGGTTTTAAGGCGCTGCCGGGTCTGGGGTATACCAGTGGCGCGGTCCGCGCTCACTCTGGCGACATGTCCGACTCTCTGCCGGGCACTCTTCTGCCGGCCCAAGGACGCGAATCGCCCCCCGCGCCGGCCGTGCAGGCGCCCGAATCGCCCCCCGCGCCGCTGTATTCCGTGCAGGGCGGTTCACTCTTCCCGCCGGCGGCCCCGCCGATTCCAGCGGCGGATATCGACGACTGGGACCGCAAGATCTGGATCCGCATTGATGACCGCAAGCGGGAGGAGGAGCGACAGCGGCAACGCGACCGGGATCAGATGGAGAGTCTGATCATGCAGGAACATTATAATGAGTACGTTGTACCTTCACCTCTTTATAGGAGGCATTGATCATCCCATGAAAACTCGAATCCCAACTCTGAGCATTCTATTCGCCCTTCTGGCTGGCGTTCTCTGCGCCACGGCCGCCACGATCCAGTACGCCTACGACGACGCGGGGCGGCTGATCGGGGCCGACTACGGCGGCGGGGCCACGATCGCCTACGTCTACGACGCCAACGGCAATCTGCTCCAGCGCACGACGACGGCCGGCGGCGCGACGACCTACACGCTGATCTACCGCGCCGGAACCGGCGGCTGGATCGACGGCGTCGCCACCCAGCAAGTCGCCGAAGGCTCCAGCGGCTCGCCGGTCGAGGCCCGGGGCGACGACGGCAGCGCCGTCTTCCGCCGCTGGAGCGACGGGTCCGCCGCCAATCCGCGCACGGATGCCAACGTACAGGCGGATTTGACCGTCACCGCCTCCTTCCTGAGCACGGGCGGCGCCGATCTCGACTGGTACGCCGCCCGCGGCATTTCTCCGGCCGGCGGCGAAACCTGGGCGGACGTGGATGCGCGCACCGTCCCCGGCAAAGACACCACCTGCCGGCAGGAAAACATCGCCGATACCGATCCCGCTGATCCGAGCGATGTCTTCAAAGTCACGGCCGCCGATGCGCCCCTTTCGGGCAACGCCATCCGCTTCCTCTCCTCCACCGGCCGCCTCTATACCCTGCAAGGCGCCTACACGGTCCCCGACCACCTCTGGACCAACCTCCCCGGCCGCGGCCCGCGCCCCGGCGTCGGCGGCCCCGATTCCATGCCCCCCCTCCCCGACTCCCCTGCCCAACTCTACCGCCTGAAAGTCGGCCTGCCGTAATTCCCTCCGCCCTTTTGCCTCTTCCGGCGGCGGCCTCGGCGAGGCCGCCCTACCTCAGCCTAGGAACCTTATCGGTAGGGCGCTCTGGCCCAGAGCGCCGGTCGCCTTTCTTAGGATCCATCCATCGCACCGAATCGCCAAGGCTCCCCCAGGTTGCGGCTTCCTGTTTTTTGGACTTGCGCGACACCCCGTCAGCGGCTAGGTTTCGCGTGCCATCGAAAAAGCCGGAGTGGCGGAATGGCAGACGCACCAGACTCAAAATCTGGCGCCTTCACAGGCGTATGGGTTCAAGTCCCTTCTCCGGTACCAATTTTCGGGGCGTTTTCGAGCGGAGCCACGCTCCGCCACAGGTGGACGAGCAAGCGGCCGATCGGGCCCCCCAGTCCGGAAACAGCTTGCCGTTCGTGTGGATGTCGGTTTTTGCGGAGAGGTGCCGGAGTGGCCGATCGGGCCCGCCTGGAAAGCGTGTATACCTCAAAAGGGTATCGAGGGTTCGAATCCCTCCCTCTCCGCCATTTTCATCTTTTCCGTTTCATGCCCGGTTTGCACGCCGCATTTCGTTTTCCGGGATACGGTTGCAACCGCCACCCCAGGTTCTAACCGCCGGGCGGCTGTTATTTCGCTCCCGGTTGTAGGCATGTGCCCCCGCGCGGCAGCCGGATTCTCTTCTCCATTTCTTCATTCTGAATTGCGCCGCCGTGCGGCGCCGCCCCCCCTTCCCCCATTCTGAATTCTCACTGAGGAGCCACAACGCGCGGCGAGTTTCTTTGTGCTCCACAAGGCCGGATCAGCGCAGACCCCGGGAAAGGGCGTCGAGGGTCACGTTCTCCCAGCCCGGCAAGTCGAGGCAGTGTTCGAGGATCAAGGCGCTGGCAAAGGCGTCGTAAAGCGCGTCATGCCAGCTTCGGCCGGGACAGAATTCCCGCGTCCGGTCCGTCAGGCCCATGGCTTCGCAAACTTCGGAGAGGGAGTGGCCTTTGAGGTCGGGGCGGGCGTGGCGCGCCAGTTGGAGGGTGTCGATCCACGGCCCCAGCACATGCATCGGGGCCGCCCGGCGGAGGAATTTCTTCTCGGTGCCGATGTTGTGGGCGGCCAGCGCGCGACCCTCCAGCCACGGGCGCCACGTCGGCCACCGCTCGGGCATCGCGGGGGCGCCGGCCAACAGGTTGCGGATTTCCGCATGGCGTCCCGGCGCATAGGGGTTGAACGGCCGATCGGGAGCCACGCGCAGCCAGCTCTCGTGGAAGCGTCCCGTCACGCGGCCGTTCCGCATCTCGACCATGCCCACCTGCCAGGGCTCGTCAACATGGCCGCGCACCGCTCCGGTGGACTCGAAGTCCAACACGGTCAGGATGGCGTCGCGCGCCTTCATGGAACGGCCGGACCGAGCGCCCCTTCCAGGTCCGCGAGAACAAGGTCGAAGTCGGCGAAGGCCTCGCGCAGCACGCCCGCATCGCGCAGGTCCACGCCGGCGGCGGCGACGGCGGCGAGCGGGTCTTGGCTGCCGCCCGCGCGCAGCATGCCCAGATAGGCGTCCACGCCCTCGCCCGCGCGCAGGCGCCGGGCGAAGACCAGCGCGGCGCAGAAGCTCGTCGCGTACTTGTAGACGTAGAAATCGTAGTAGAAGTGCGGAATGCGGCACCATTCCAGCGCGATGGCGGGATTCGCCGCCACGCCGGAACCGTAATACGTCCGGTTCAGTTCGCAATAACGCTCGCGCAGGAACTCGGCCGTCAGCGGCGTCCCCTCCTCCTCCCAACGGTGCAGGTCGCGCTCGAACTCGGCGAACATCGTCTGGCGGAAGACGGTGCCCTTGAACGAATCGCACAGGTGGTTCAGCAGGTGCGCGCGGACCGCGGGCGCCTGCCCCGGACGGCCGAGCAGATGATGCGTCAGCAGCAACTCGTTGACGGTGGAGGCGATCTCGGCGAGGAAGATCGGGTAGTGCGCGGTGCGGTGCGGCTGGGCGCGGTTGGCCAACCAGGTGTGGAGCGAATGCCCCAGTTCGTGCGCGAGCGTGAAGGCGTCGTCGAGCCGGTCGTGGTGGTTCAGCAAGAGATAGGGCGGACTGTCATAGCAGCCGCTGGAATAGGCGCCCGAATGCTTGCCCTTGTTTTCGGGCCAGTCGATCCAGCGCGAGGAAAAGGCCGTGCGCAGGGCCGCGCCGTATTCCGCGCCGAGCGGACGGCAGGCCTCCTGCACCCATTCGCGGGCCTGCTCCATCGGCACGCTTTCCGCGCACGAGGGCACCAGCGGCGCGTAGAGATCGTACATGTCCAGGTCCGGCAGCCCCAGCGCGCGCTTGCGCAGATCCAGATAGCGGTGGAACAGCGGGAGGGCGTCATGCGTCGCGCCGATCAGGCCTTCGTAGACCGCCACGGGCACCTGGTCGTCGAACAACGCGGCCTCCAGCGCCGACGGAAAATGGCGCGCCTGCGCCATGAAGACGTGCTCCTTCACGGTGGCCGACAGCGTCGAGGCCAGCGTGTTCTGCAGCTTTCCGTAGGTGCCCAGCAACGTCTCGAACGCCGCCTTGCGCACGCCGCGGTCCGGATTCTCCAGATGCGTGCGATAGGTCCCCTCGGTCAGCGGCAGGGGCTTTCCGTCGGCCCCCGGAATGTCCGGAAACGCCATGTCCGCGTTGGTCAGCAGGCTGTAGGTCTGCTCGGAGGCGGACAGCACTTCGCCGGCGCGCGCCAAGAGGGTTTCCTCCGCGGCGGACAGCACGTGCGGCTTGTTGCGCAGCACCTTCAACATCGTGCGGCGGCAGGCGGCCAGCTCGGAAGCTTCGATCCAAGCGCGCAGCTCGGCCTCCGGATGCGACAGCAGTTCCGGCGTGATCCACGCGCACTGCGCGGCGATCTCGGCGTAGCGGGCGCGGATGCGCGCTTCGCGCGACTGGTTCGCGTCGTCGGCCGTGTCTTCGTCGTGCCGCAGGTGCGCATAGGTATGCAGGCGCTCCAGCAACCGGTCCAGCGCGGTCTCGGCGTCCAGCAGGCGCGCGACCGCCGCGGCGGAATCCAGCCTGCCCTGCATCGCCAGCACGGGGGCGGCCACCTCGTCGAGGCGCGCAAAATCCGCCTCCCAAGCTTCCGGGACGGCATACAGCGGGTTCAGGTCCCAGGTCAGCGCCTCGGGCACTTCGTTCCGGGAGGGCACGGCAGAGGGTTCGGCGGATTGGCTCATGCGCCCTACACTCCACAAAACCGCCCCGCGCTTCAAGAAAAGACATCTTCGGCTTTGGCTTCCGCGTCCCGATGTCCTATGCTCCTCGGCATGAAAAAGCTGTTCACATTCATCGCCGGGATCGCCGGACTGGCGGTTTTCCTGCTGCTCACCGCCCATTTCACGCTGCGCCACGCCCTGAACACGCCCAAGTTCAAGGCGGCGGCAACCGGCTTCATCGAGCGCGCCACCGGCCGCCCCGCCGACTACGAGCGCATCGGCTACACCCTCCGCCCCTTCTCCCTCGTCGTCCGGAACGCCGCCCTCAAGGAAAAGGATGGCTCGCGCGATTTCGCCGCCATGAAGGAATTCTCCATCTTTGTCGATTTCCGCACCAAGGAGGTCACCGCCCTGCGGCTGGATGCGCCCGCGATCCGCATCGTGCAGTACGCGGATGGTTCGTTCAATTTCTCGGATCTCCTGTCCGCCGAGCCCACCGCCCCCGGCCCCGAAGCGGCCCCGACGGAATCCGCGCCCGAACAGTCGGCGCCAACCGATGGCCCGACTCCGCCGCCGACGACGCCCCCGGCCGCACCGGCCTTCTCCATCCGCTGGGTGCAGATTGACAACGCCCGCTTTGAGTTCGTCCGGGTGGCGGAGGACGGCAGCGAAGAAATCTTCGAGCTCTCGGATCTGGATTTCCAACTGCGCGATTTCGCGCCGAACCGCCCCTTCCGGATGGACGGCAGCGTCACCATCGGCAAGACCTCCGCCCTGCAGTTCGAGCTCTCCGGCCCCGCCCCGGCGGACTACGAAGGCAAGTCCGGCGACTGGCCGCTGGCCTTGGCTTCCCGGCTCGACATCCGCGACTTCGCGGATCTGAAGGCTTTCCTGCCCGAAGGCACGCTGCCATTCCAAAGCTTGTGGATGACGCTGAATGTCCAAGGGGCGCTGGCGGACAAGTGCACGGTCCTGCTGAATCTCCAAACCCCCGCAGCCACGGAGACCCATCCCGTCGCGCTGGAAGCGGGGCTCCACGCGGAATTCTCCCTGCCCGGACCTGTCGCGCAACACCTGCTCGCCAGCGAGCCCCTGCCGGCGGACTTGGCGTTCGCCCCGCCGCGCTGCACGCCGCCGCCGGGCACCGTGGCCTTGACGGAAAATCCGCTGACCGCCCTCCTGCTCCGGCATGTCCAGGCGACCGCCGAACTCACCTTCCCGAGGATCGCCTACGGCTCCAACCGCTTTGAGCAAGGCACCGCCACGATCCACTTGCGCAACGGCATTGTGACGATCCCGAGCGCGAAGCTCTCGGCCTATGGCGGCACCCTCGAGGCGCACGGCAACGCCCAGTTGCTCGCCTGCCCGCTCGCCTATCGCCTGGACCTGCTCAAGGCCGAGAATCTCGCCCTCGAACAGGCGCTCGCGGCCAACGGCCTGGGCGACCTCGCCCAGCTGTCCGGCCGGCTCCAGCTGGAGGCCAGCGCCACCGGCACCGCCATCGCCGCCGACGGCCTGCGCGCGCTGGCGGCCGACGCCCAGCTCCGCATCGATGACCTGCAATCCGTCGGAACCGGCGGATCCCTCATGGACCAAGTCTGGCTGCAGCTCGACCATCCGCTCCTGCTGCAGCTCGTGCCGCGCTTGAAAACCAAAGTCGAACAGGCCCAACAGGCCGCCGCCACGACCACCACCTCCCGCTACGACGAGGCCACCGCCACCCTTTCCCTGCGCAACGGAACGGCCACCCTCTCCGGCGCGCGCCTGGCCATGCCGGGCTATCGGCTCGACGTGTCCGGCGCGATCCTCCCCTTTGACGACCGCCTCGATCTCGCCGCGCAGCTGGTCGCCTCGCCCGAGGAAACCGCGCGGTTGACCGGGGGAAAAGACCTCTCCGCCTATCTGCCCCATGAAAACGGCGGGCTGAGGATTCCCCTCTCCATCCGCGGTCCCCTGCAGAAACCGGCGGTGCTTCCCGACCTCGACCGGCTGCTGCGGAACGCCTTGGCCGGCGCGACGGAGGGCGGTTCCGATTCCCCCCTCGATGCCCTGTCCAAATCCGACCGCAAAAACGTGGAAAAAGGACTCAAGCTCCTGGAAAACTTGCTTCAGCCCTGACGGCGCCCGGATGCCGTATTTTCAGGTTTGACGGCCCCTCCCCCGCCGGCCTATTCTGTCCGGGTCGCAATTTGTCGCTGTTTTTTGCCTAAGGAGCGCGTCATGGAAGAAATCACATTGGAACAAGTCCCCCGCAAGATCCGCGACCTCTATGAAAAAGCCATGGCCGCCCTCGAACGCGGCAACGCGGGCTATGCGCTGAACATGCTCAAGCAAGTGATCGCCGTGGAACCCCTTTTCCTGCTGGCGCGAAAGAACCTGCGCATCGCGCAGGTCAAGGCGCTTCTGGCCACCAAGCCCACCGCCATGACCCACCAGCTGGCCTCGCTGAAAGGCACCTTCACGATGATGGGCGCCCAAGGCAAGCTCAAGAAGGATCCCAAGGCCGCCTTGAATGGCGCCGAGAAGCTGATGGAGCTGGATCCGCTGAACCTGCCCTTCCTGAAGTTCTTCGCCCAAGCCGCCGAAGCCGCCGATCTTTCCGAAATCGCCGTGCAGACGCTGGAAATCGCCCGGCCCTATTTCGCCAAGGATGTCGCCTTCCTGCGCCTCCTCGCCCGCCTCTACATCCAGACCAACCAGCCCTCGGGCGCGCGCGATTGCTATGCCGCCGTCGCCGAGCTGCTGCCCAACGACCAGACCGCCATCAAGAACCTCAAGGATGCCGCCGCCCTCGACAGCATGAAATCGGGGGGCTGGGAACAAAAGGGCAGCTTCCGGGAGAAGCTCAAGGACAAGAAGGAAGCGATCCTGCTCGAGCAACAGGCCAAGTCCGTGAAGGGCGACTCCGACGTCGACACGCTGATCGCCGAGCGCCTGCGGGACATCCAGCGCGAACCGCAGAACATGAATTTCCGCCGCGCCTTGGCGGACCTCTATGTGCGCGCCGAACGCTTCGACGACGCCCTCCAGGCCCTCGAAGACGCCACGAAGGCCGCCGGCCGCACCGACCCGCAGATCGAGCGCACCACCACGCTCATCAAGACGAAGAAATTCGACAGCGCCGTCGCCGCCGCGAAAGCCGCCGGCGATGAAGCCGCCGCCGCCGCCAAGGAGCAGGAGAAGGCGACCTTCCTCTACGAAGACGCCGTCCAGATGGTCAAGCGCTACCCGAACGACCTGCAGTTCCGCTACGAACTCGGCTACCAGTTCTATCTGCGCGGCCAGTTCAACGAAGCCATCGAGGAATTCCAGCTGGCGCAGCGCAATCCCCAGCGCCGCACGCTCGCCTTGTACCATCTCGCCCTCTGCTTCACCCAGAAAGGCCAGCTCGACATCGCCTTCGAGCAGCTGCAGAAGGCCGCCTCCGAACTCACCCTCATGGATGAGACCAAGAAGGATGTCGTCTACCAAATGGGCGTCTTGGCCGAGAAGATGGGCCGCCAAGAGGAGGCCGTCGCCTTCTTCAAGGAAATCTATTCCGTGGACATCAAGTACCGCGACATCTCCCAGCGGATCGAAACCTCCTATCAGAAAAAGTAGTCCCCGCATGAAGAAAACCGCCTCGCCCGCCTTCGTCGCCGGAATTCTCTTCGCCGCCCTGCTGGGGTCCGCCGGATGCCGCCCCTGCGGCTCCGTTTGCGGGACGCCGCCCCCCGCCACCGCACCCACCGCCTTCCCGCGCCCCGCGGAGAACGAGTTCTCCGTGATGACCTTCAACCTCCACCAATACGCGCTGGCCGACCGCGAGGGCGCCGCCGACCCCCTCGCGCCCAAGCCGCGCGAAGAGGCCGCCGCCATCGTCGACGCCATCCGCCAGATCTCCCCGGACATCCTCGCCGTGCAGGAAATGGGCGATCCGCGCGCCTGGGACGACTTCAAGCTCCGGCTGCGCGATGCGGGCGTCGAAGCCTACCCTTACGAGGAGTATCTCCGGCAGGATCCCGGCGACCGCAACCTCGCCCTCCTCTCCCGCTTCCCCATCGCCGCCCGCAACGCCCACACCGACGACACCTATACCATCGGGCCCACCCAGTTCCCCGTCCGGCGCGGCATCCTCGAGGTCGACCTCGACATCCCCCCCGCCTACCGCCTCCGCCTGATGGTCGCCCACCTCAAATCCAAGCTCTTCCATGAATACGGCCAAGCCGAAATGCGCCGCAACGAGGCCCGCCTGCTCTGCAACCACGTCCGCGCCGCCCTCAAGGACGATCCCGACATCAATCTGCTCGTCCTCGGCGACCTGAACGACGATCCCGCTTCCCGTCCGCTCCGCGAAATCGTCCAGTACCAGGGGGAAACCATCCTCCACGACCTGCGGCCGGAAGATTCCACCGGGGCCGCCTGGACCTATCGGGGCGCCGACGACAACCACCAGCGCCTCGACTACCTGCTGGCCAGCAAGGGCCTCCTGCCCGAAGTCGTCCTCGCGAAAACCTATGTCGTCAATCTCCGGTCGCTGGCCACGGCCAGCGACCATCGCCCCTTGGTGGGCACGTTCGTCGCCGCCGAGCGCCCCCCCGAAGCGGCCCCCGATCTGTCCTCGCGCAAATCCGGCGAGTTTCCGATGGACGACTGATCCGCCCATGCCCGCGTCCACGCCCACCGCCATCCTTCTCGTCTCCTGTCCCGACCAGCGCGGCATCGTCGCCGCCCTTTCCACCTTCATCACGCAGCACAACGGGAACATCCTCGCCCTCGACCAATACGTGGACACGGAGGATGGCGTCTTCTTCGCCCGCATGGAGTGGGAACTCGACGGCTTCGCCTTCCCCCTCGACCAGTTCGCCGCGCACTTCGCGCCGATCGCCCAGCCGCGCCAGATCGCCTGGACCCTCCACCGCTCCGGCAAGCCCCTGCGCATGGCCGTGCTGGTCTCCAAGCAGGCCCACTGCCTCTACGACATCCTCGCCCGCTACGAGAGCGGCGAATGGCCCGTCGAGATCGCCCTCGTCCTCTCCAACCACGACGACCACCGCGGCCTCGTCGAGCGCCACGGCGTGCCCTTCCACCACGTTCCCGTCGCCGCCGACGACAAAGCCGCCGCCGAAGCCACGCAGATCGCCCTGCTGAAGAGCGCCCGCGTGGACTTCATCGTCCTCGCCCGCTACATGCAGATCCTCAGCCCCGCCTTCGTGCAGGCCTTCCCGATGCGCATCCTCAACATCCACCACTCGTTCCTGCCCGCGTTCGCCGGCGCCAACCCCTACCGCGCCGCCCATGACCGCGGCGTCAAGATCGTCGGCGCCACCGCCCACTACGTCACCGAGAAGCTCGACGAAGGCCCCATCATCGAGCAGGACGTCATCCGCGTCTCCCACCGCCAAGGCGTCGACGACCTCGTCCGCCTCGGACGCGATCTCGAGAAGATCGTCCTCTCCCGCGCCATTTATTGGCAGCTCCACCATCGCCTGCTCGTCTACAAAAACCGCACCGTCGTCTTCAATTGATGCAAGCGCCCGCCCTCGACGACCTGCGGCGGCGGATCCGCGAAATCGACCAAGACCTCCTTCGCGCCCTCGACGCCCGCGCCCGCTTCCCCCGCCACCCCTTCCC
>SABN01000234.1 GCA_009928955.1 Opitutia bacterium
CCGCCTTCACTGCGAATGTTCGCTTCGCCGCGGAGCATCCGGGAGCGCCGAGGCTGCTCTTCAGCGAGCTGCAGCGCACGGGCGAGATCGTGGTCCGGGCGTGGTTCAAGGCGACTTCCGGCGATCCCGCGCGGCTGAAGGCCGAGCGGGAAGAGATTTTGGCGATGCGGCGGGAGAAGCATCCGGATTGGCGGGCGTTGCCGACGGCGGGGAGCTTCTTCAAGAACCTGCCGGCGGAAACCGCAGGCGGGCATCGGCGCGCGGCGGGGAAATATCTGGAGCATGCGGGGGCGAAGGCGATGCGCGAAGGCGGGGCGCATGTGTACGAGAAACATGCGAACATCGTGATCGCGGGGCCCGGGGCGAAAGCGGGGGATGTGGCGAAGCTGACGGCGCGCATGGCGGCGGCGGTGAAGCAGCAATTCGGCTTCGAACTGGAGCCGGAGGTGCGGTTCTGGGGCGAAGTCGGCGGAGTCCGTTGAATCGAGGAGGTTCGGCATGAGGCGCAAGGGTTGGTGGATGGTGCTGGCGATGGGCTGGGCGGCGGTGGCGGGCGCCGCGGAGCCGGACCTGGGGCCGCTGGTGCAAGGCAACACGGCTTTTGCGCTGGATCTCTATGCCCAGCTGAGGACACAGGGCGGGAATCTCTTTCTGTCGCCGCACAGCATTTCCTCGGCGCTGGCGATGACCTACGCCGGGGCGCGGGAACACACCGCCGCCGAAATGGAAAAGGCGCTGCATTTCACGGGGGGGCAGGCGGGGACGCCTCCGGCCTTCGCCGCGCTCCAGGCGCGGCTGGCGGAGATCGAGAAGAAGGGGCACATCCAACTGGCGGTCGCCAATTCGCTTTGGCCGCAGCAGGATTATCCGTTCCTGCCGGACTATCTGGACGGGGTGAAAGCCGCCTATGGCTCGGTCATCGCGCCGCAGGATTTCAAGAGCGACACGGAAGGCGCGCGGCGGACGATCAACCGCTGGGTGGAAGAGAAGACCCGCGACAAGATCCAAGACCTCATCGCGCCGGGGGGCCTCGACCCGCTCACCCGGCTGGTGCTGGTGAACGCGATCTATTTCAAGGGGAGCTGGGCGAGTCCGTTCGATCCCGCGCAGACCGAGGAAGGCGCTTTCTTTGTTTCGCCGGCTGCGGAAGTGCGCGTACCGCTGATGGCCAAGACGCAGCGGTTTCCATACGCCGAATTCGAAGATGTCCAGGTCGCCAAGCTGCCCTATGCGGGCGGAGAGCTGTCGATGCTGGTGGTGCTGCCGAGGGAGAAAGACGGGCTGGCGGCGCTGGAGGCGCGACTGACGCCGGAGCGGCTGGCGGAGTGGCGGGCGGGGCTGGCCGAGCGGGAGGTGCGCGTCTTCCTGCCGAAGTTCAAGCTGACGTGGGGGGCGGTCAAGCTCAACGGGGCGTTGAAGGCGCTGGGCATGGCGGACGCGTTCAGCGACACGCAAGCCGACTTTTCGGGGATGGATGGGCAGTTGCACTGGCTGTATATCGGGGCCGTGCTGCACAAGGCGTTCGTGGAAGTGAACGAGGAGGGGACCGAGGCCGCGGCGGCGACGGCCGTGGTGATGCGGATGAAAGCCATGCGGCCGGCGACTCCGCCTGAATTCCGGGCGGACCATCCGTTCCTGTTCCTGATCCAGGAAGAGGAGACCGGCGCCATCCTGTTCATGGGGCGGGTGGCGGATCCGACGAAGGCGGAATAACAAGGCGGAGAGAAGCAGGGCGGCAGGATGCCGCCCGTCCCGTCAAGCCCGGTGGACAACAAGGGCGGCAGGATGCCGCCCGTCCCGTCAAGCCCGGTGGACAACAAGGGCGGCA
>SABN01000235.1 GCA_009928955.1 Opitutia bacterium
GAAGATCGGCACCGGCGGCATGGGCAAGCCCGAACTCCTCGCCGGCAACATCGGCGAAGCGCTCATCACCACCGCCACCGGCCTGATCATCGCCGTCCCCGCCATCTTCGCCTTCTTCATCTTCCGCAACAACCTCTCCCGCATCGTCCGCGACGCCGAAGGCGAATACTCCGCCATCATCGATTCCCTCACCGGCTCCGGCGACCTCTTCGCCCAGGCCGAAACCGCCGCCACTCCCGAAAACGAATCCTGAGACCCCCGCCGCCGGACCGTCAACCCTCAACCGTGAACCGCCACCCATGAAACTCCGCAAGCAAGAAGAGCCCGATGCCGGCGTCGACATGACCCCCATGATCGATTGCGTCTTCCTGTTGCTCATCTTCTTCATGGTCTGCGCCACGATGAGCAAGGTGGACCAAACCCCCGAGGTCGTCCTCCCCATCGCCCCCAAGGCCGCCATCCCGGAAGACCTGCGCGGCCGCGGCGTCGTCAACATCGTGCCGCTGGGCACCCCCGTCGGCGGCGGCGCCACCTCCGAAGACACGCCCTTCATCATCTACGGCCAGGTCACCGACGAGCCCGGCCTCGTCAAGGCCATCTCCGAGCGCCGCGCCAGCGAACCCGAACTGCGCATCTACATGCGCGTGGACAAGAACGCCGAGTTCAAGATCGTCAAGCGCGCCATCCGCGCCTGCGCCACCGCCGGCATCTTCGACATCATCTTCGGCACCTTCCAGAGCGCCAGCGCCGGAGGAGGCGTCTGATGAAACTCAAGCACAAGGACAACGTCAAGGCCGAGGTCGACATGACCCCCATGATCGACTGCGTCTTCCTCCTCCTCGTCTTCTTCATGGTCTCCACCACCTTCAACAAGCAGGAGGCCGACATCTCCTTCGCCCTGCCCGGCACCGCCGAACAGTCCGACGCCGTCGAAATCCCCGACGAGCAGATCATCCAGATCACCGAGGCCGGCAACGTCTTCCTCAACGACCTCGAATACGACGCCCCCGCCGACACTGACATGCCCGAGCTCGTCAAGACCCTCATCCTCTTCCGCCAGACCGCCGAGGCCAACAAGGTCCCCGCCATGATCACCATCGCCCCCGAGGACAACGTCAAGCAGCAGCGCGTCGTCGACGTCCTCAACGCCTGCACCGCCGCCAAGATCGCCAACGTCACCTTCGCCGTCGGCGACGACGAGGAGTCCTGATGCGCCGGAAGATGAAATCCGAATATTCAATGTCCAATGTCCAATATCCAATGTCCAAGGACGCTGAAAATCGCGTTCAAGGAACTGCGGGAGACCCTCATTTGGCTCAAAATCATTGCCCGGGCCAACCTGATCAAATCCGCCGCTTTGCCGGCTCCGCTCATGCAGGAAACCGACGAACTCATCGCCATTCTTTACGCCAGCGTCAAGACGGCTGGAAAAAGGAAAGCCTGATCATGCCCCCCATTTGGACATTGGATATTGGACATTGGACATTGGATATTGAATTCCCCGTCCGGAGGCTGCCATGAAGCCCTTCGCCATCTGGACCGCCCTCTCCAAGACGAAAACCGAGGACGCCGCGCAGAAGAAGCGCGCCCTCAACGCCATCCTCGTGTCCCTCGGCATCCACGTCCTCCTCCTCATCGGCGCGGTCTCCCTCACCATCATGATCATCTCCCCCAAATCGAAGATGATGTTCGAAGGCAAGAAATCCCCGTCGCTGCCCGCCCGCAAGCTCGAGCACGCCATCCGCGTCAAGCAGATGCAGAAGCAGACCCGCAAGCCCCAGATCCTCCAGCGCCTCGTCACCGAGGCCCCCTCCAAGGTCGCCCT
>SABN01000236.1 GCA_009928955.1 Opitutia bacterium
ACGCCCCGTTTTACGCCTTCCGGGGGATTAGCTCAGTTGGTTAGAGCACTTGCTTGACATGCAAGGGGTCGGTGGTTCGAGTCCACTATCTCCCACCAGATTTTTACAGTGAAAAGACCTCAAAAACGCCAATGTTTTTGAGGTTTTTTGCTTTTCAGGCGGTTGGTTCTGTGGGGTTGGGATAACCTGTAATAAGCTGTGCTGTTTGGGGAAATTTCCCCAAACAACGCCCCAAACAGAATGCGGGCAGGAGAGGAAGAAAATCGTCTTCCTTGAGCAAATCTATCAGTTGCCCTCAAAGTGATGGCGATTTTCCGGTGGCCGCATCCCAGACGATCCGAAGCTGGACACCGAAACATCCTGGCCGTTCAGCATGTGGCGTAGATATTCACGCGGGGATGGTGACACGCTCCACCTCCCTCAGAATGCGCGGCTCGATGTAAGGGCTCAGGGATTCCCGTGTGACAAGTCCGCCGCCGCGCTCTTCGCCCCGAAACCCTGCGAACGCCCTCGCGCTCATCCTCTCAAGCAGACCACGGCTCACGCCAAAGGAATAGGCCGTGAATGGGCCTCGGGCGGAGCGATGTCGGTTAGTCTTCCAGTGGTTTACGCTTGGGGTCTGCTGTGAGAAGTCGAGACAAAATGTTGATATTTGTGCGTTAGTTGAGGGCCGGTGTTGCGATGGCGGGTGTTTTCAGACGGCGCAAAATGTCGGTTTCCGCGCGATAGGTGAAGGGACGTGTGTCGGCGGGGCGGGCTTGCCGGGACATCCGACTTCTGGCACGGGGAAGGGAGAGGAAATTATGGCGGATGTGACGAATGATCTGTTGGCGGCGGTTTTGGCGGCTACGCCGGAGCGGAAGGCGGCGGCGTTGAAAACGCTGCGGGGCGAGGACGGAGGTTACGACTGCGGCAGGGCGGCGGTGCCCGAGCGGTTCGTGACGCAGCGCGAGCTGTCGAAGACGCTCGGCGTGAGTGTGCCGACGCTGTGGCGGTACCGGGTGCCCAAGCACACGCTGGCCGGGCGGCCGCGGTTCCGCGTGAGCGAGGTGCTGGCCTATCTGGAGAGTCCGGCGTTACAGTCGCTGGCTGAGGTCCTGAGGGCTGAGCGCAGGGCGGCTCGGGCGGCGAAACAGGCGGTGTGATGATGAGGCGTGTTCGGGTGCGGCAGGTTGCTTGGGGGTGGTATGGTATGTCTAAAGGATATGGCGGCGACTGATGCAGGAGGCGCTCAAATGTCTGAAGGCGAGCGGTTTTCAATGTTCCGATCGCTGGCGGACACGTCGCCCCAGACTGTGACTCTGGCTGACCTGCGCATGTTCATTGGCGAGGGCCTGTGCGCGGAGCTGGTCGACCGGATCAGGGCTGAGCCGGACAAGGCGCGGCGGTCGGAGCTCAAGCGCGGGCTGCCGTGCGTGACGATATCGGGCGAGTTCGCCGGCGGCCACAAGGCCGAGCACCTGGTGCGGCACTCGGGGCTGCTCTGCGTGGATTTCGACGCGGCCGATAACCCCGACATGGCCGGCCGCGCCGCGGAGTGGCGCGACCGGCTGGCCAAGGACGAGGCGGCGATGCTGGCGTTTGTCAGCGCCTCGGGGAACGGCGTGGCGGCCGTCTGCCGGATCGAGCCCGAGCGCCACGCGGAGGCGTTCGATGCGTTGCGCGAGCATTTCCGCATCCGCTACGGGTTGACGGCCGACCGGTCGTGTCGGGACGTGTCGCGCCTGCGCTTTCTGTCGCATGACCCCGGCGTGGCGGAGAACCCCTCGCCGCGCGTCTTCCGTAACTACGCGCTGGCGGCGCAGCCGCAACCGGAGCGCGAAC
>SABN01000017.1 GCA_009928955.1 Opitutia bacterium
GGGCCTCCTTGCCTGGTTGCAGGAGTCCCGTGATGGGGACATTTCTATTGAGTTACAAGGGGACATTTTCAAAGAGTCGCGACATCCGGATCGCGCCGGCCCGCCGCAGGGCCATGTCTCCCTCCTGCGGAAAACGGTTGGGCGCGCCCGGACGCGACCGGAGGATCCAAGCCTTATGGGCTGTCTTGGATCTCTTGCCAGAGCTTCTCGTATTTCGCGGTGCTTTTGCCCAGATCCGCGATCATTTCGAGCTTTTCCGCCATTTCAGGCGGTGGCAGGAGAAGGGGATTCGCGCGGGTTTCCGCAGACAGATATTGATAGCTCACCTCGTTCGGACACAGGAAGCAGATGAATTCGGTGAGCTCCGCCGCCACATGGGGATCGAGGATGAAATTGATGAACGCGTGCGCCAACTCCACCTGCGAGGCATCGGCCGGGATCACCATGTCGTCGAAGCTCAGCGCGGCCCCCTCCCGCGGCACCGCGATCTGGATGTCGGGATTCCCCGGCCGGGCTTGCATCAGGTCGCCGCCATATCCATGGACCACCAGGGACGCGCCCGAAGCCAGATCCTCCTTGTACTGCTCGTTGTCGAATCCGGCCAAGTTCTTTTTCCAGCGCAGGACGACCGCCTTGGCCTGCGCCAGTTCCTGGTCGTTGGTGGAATTGAGGCTATACCCCAGGAACTTGAGGGCGGCGCCGATCGTCTCGCGATAGTCGTCGAGCATGCTCATGCGGCCCGCGAGGTCCGCGCGGTCGAGCATGCCCCAGCTGGGCGCGAAACCCTTCACCTGGCTGCCCCGATAGCCCAGGCAGGTGATGCCCATCGCATACGGCACGCTGTGGTCCATTTCTTGGTCGAACGCCATCGCCAGATAGGCCGAATCGATGTTCCGCAGATTGGGGATCCACCCGGGGTTGAGCTTCCGCAACAGGTCTTGGTCATGCAGGATCTTGACCATGTAGCTGCTGGGAAAGAGCAAGTCGTAGGACCCTCTCTCGCGAGATTTGAGATGGTCGTACATCGCCTCGTTGGAATCGTAGGTGTCGATGGCGACCGTGCAGTGGTTCTCCCGCTCGAAGCGCTGGATGAGCTCCGGCTTCACATAGTCCGACCACGTGTAGATGCGCAGCACCGGCTTCTCCCCCGGACTCGCTGGCTCTTCGAGCGGCTTCTCCGCGCATCCACAAGGGATCGCCAACGCGACGGCGCACGCCGCCACGCGCCACCCGCCGCGCCTCATCCATGTTGCCTCGGATTTTTCCATGTGCAATCGGTTGATTCTGCCACGGCCCGCGTCCGGGCGCAATAATCATCCTTTAACAAAACGGCCCGCCGGCGTTCCGGCGGGCCGCTGAAGAAATGGGAGGGAATCTACTCCCCGGCCTTGATCTCGTCCCAGAGCTTCGTGTACTTGACGTTGTTTTCGCCGAGGTCGGCGAGCGTCTCGAGCTTGGCGACGACCTCCGGCGGCGGGAACAGGATCGGATCCGCGCGGGTCTCCTCGGCCAGCAGCTCATAGCTGGGCCGGTTCGGGCAGAGGAAGTAGATGAACTCGGTCAGCTCGGCGGCCGATTGCGGCTCGAGGATGAAGTTGATCATCTGGTGCGCAAGTTCGGGCTGCGGGGCGCCGACGGGGATCACCATGTCGTCGAAGTTGATCTGCGAGCCTTCCTTCGGCACCGCGATCTGGATGTCCTCGTTCTCCGATTGCACCAGCATCAGGTCGCCGCTGTAGCCGTGGACCAGCAGGAATTCGCCGGACGCCAGGCCGTTCTTGTATTGCTCGTTCTCGAACTTGGCCAGATTCTTCTTCCAGCCCAGCACGACGGCCTTGGCCTCCGCCAGCTGCTGGTCGTCGAGGGTGTTCAGGCTGTAGCCCAGATATTTGAGGGCCACGCCGATCACCTCGCGGTGGTCGTTCAGCATCGTCATGCGGCCCTTGAGGTCCGCGCGGTCCAGCATGGCCCACGTGGGCTCGAAGTCCTTCACCTTGCTGCCCAGATAGCCCAGGCAGGTGATGGTGACCGTGTAGGGCACGCTGTGGTCCATTCCCTCGTCGAAGGCCAGCTTCATGTAGTCGGGATCGATGTTCGCGCGGTTGGGGATGAGGTCGAGGTTCAGCTTCTGCAGCATCCCCTGCTCGTTCATGATCTTGACCATGTAGCTGCTGGGAAACAGCAGGTCGTAGCCCGTCGCCCCGGCCCGCAGCTTGGCGTACATCTCCTCGTTGGAGGCGTAGGTGTCGACCACGACCCGGCAGTGGTTCTCCCGCTCGAACTGCGCGACGAGCTCGGGCTTGATGTAGTCCGACCACGTGTAGATGTGCAGCGTCGGCTTCTTTTCCGCGCACCCGCACAGGACCGCCACCAGCGCGGCCAGCCCGATCGCCATTCCGATTCGCTTCGTCATCGTCCGCTCCTCCGGGTTGTTTTTCTTGAAATCGCCTCAGGCCGCCTGGCGGCCGCGGTTGGACAGGTATTGGCTGGCGATCACGCACAGGAAGGTGATGGCCAGCAGGATGGTCGACAGCGCGTTGATCAGCGGCGGCGCGCCGTACTTGATCATGCTGTAGATCTTGATGGGCAGCGTGGTGGATCCGGGCCCGGCCACGAAGAACGAAATGACGAAATCGTCGATCGACAGCGTGAAGGCCAGCAGGCCACCCGCGAGGATGCCGGGCGCCAGCATCGGCAGCAGCACCTTCCAGAACGTGGTCCACCAGCCCGCCCCGAGGTCCTGCGCGGCCTCGATGATCGAGAAATCGAAGTCCTGCAGGCGCGCCAGCACCGTCATGGCGACGTAGGACAGGCAGAACGTGACGTGCGCGACGGCGATCGTGGCCAAGCCGAGCTGCACCTTGAGCGCGACGAAGAACAACAGCATGCTCAGGCCCATCAGGATCTCGGGCAGGACGAGCGGCAGGTAGATCACGCTGTAGTGCAGCTTCTGGAGCTTGCTGCCGGCGAACCGGTGCAGCGCGAACGCCGCCGAGGTGCCCAGCACCATCGAGACCAGCGTCGCCGCCGCGGCGATGATCAGCGTGTTGGTCAGCGCGTGCCAGATGCTCGGCTCGTCCATCAGGCGGATGTACCACTTCAGCGACGTGGATTCCCACGAACCGCCGAACCGCGAGGAGTTGAAGGAATTCGCCACCAAGATCACGATCGGGATGTAGAAGAAGGCGATCACCGCCCAGGTCACGATCAGGGGGAAGCGGCTGGGTCTCATGGCGTCAGATCCCCTCCTCGCGCAAGGCGTCCTTCGGGCTTTCCTTGCGGCGCAGCATGGTGATGGCCACCATCGGGACCAGTACCGCCACCGTCAGGAGGGCCGACAGGCCCGCCGCGTGCGGCAGGTTGCGGTCCACGAAGGTGCGCTGCGCGATCTTGTTGCCGATCATCTCGCTGGTGGGTCCGCCGACGATGTCCGGAATCACGTACGAACCCAGCGACGGGATGAACACCATCAGGAACGCCGTCAGCAGGCCGACCCGGATGCCCGGCAGGAAGATCGAGAGGAAAGAGCGCAGCGAAGTCGCGCCCAGGTCCTTGGCGGCCTCGATGAGGCGGAAATCGAATTTCTCCGAAGCCGCGTAGATCGGCAGGATGGCGAACGGCAGCTCGGTGTAGACCATCACCAGCAGCACCGCATAGGCGTTGTACAGCAGCGACGTTTCCGGCGAGATCAGGCCGAGGAAGACCAGCGCGTGCTTGAGCATCCCCTCCGGGTGGAGCAGCACCTTCCAGGCGAAAATGCGGACCAGGAAGCTCGTCCAGAACGGCAGAATCACCAGCAGCAGCACCATGCGGCGCCGCGACGGGCTCACCTTGGCCATGTAGTATCCCATCGGCGTCGCCAGCAGGATGCACAGCGCCGTGGCCGCCACGCTCAGCCAAACCGTCCGCCACACGATCGCCGGATAGTTCGGATTGCCCAGCGTCCGCAGCGTGTCCAGCGTCCAGCCGTCGCCGATGCCCCCGTACGGCGTCGCCGGCTTGAACATGATCGCGAACACCAGCGCCGTCGGGATCAGGAACAGCGCCAGCAGCCACACGAACGACGGCAGCGTGACGAACCACTCGGAGAGCTTCTTGCGGCCCTCGGCCTTCATCGCGCCGACGCCCCCGCCGGAGACCGGCCCTCCGGATCCGCCAGCCGCGCCAGGATCTGGTTGCCCTCGGTCGTCTCGCCGACCTCCTCGGGCGGCAGCTGGATGAGGTTCTCGTCCTGTTCGCTGTATTTCTCGAGCATGAACCCGTCGTCCGCATGCCAGCTGATCCAGACTTTTTCCTGCCACCGGATCGGCTTTTCATCGAGCAGATAGCGGCTGTGCTGGCGGATCACCGAGATGCGGTAGTCCCCCGTCCGGACCCAATACTTGGTTTGCGAGCCGAGATAGATCACATCCTCCACGGTCCCTTCGATGACGTTCAGGTGGGGCGCCGGATCGGGCCGCTCGCGCGAAATGCGGAGCTTCTCCGGCCGGATGCTCAGGAACACGTGCTCGCCCTCTTTGATCTGCTTGTCGTTGTAGCATTCCAGGTCGGGGAAGTCCTCGATGCGCAGGCGGCTGTAGTCCTTGTCGACCGCGAGGGACAGCAGGCCTTCCAGGATGTCAGCCTTGTCGAGCGGTTCGGCGACGATGCCGTCGAAGAAGTTCGTGTCGCCGATGAACGCGGCGACGAAACTGCTGCGCGGCGCCTCGTAGATCTCCGCCGGCGTGCCCAACTGCTCGATCTTGCCGAGCTTCATCACCGCGATGCGGTCCGACAGGCTCATGGCCTCGCCCTGGTCGTGCGTGACGTACAGGAAGGTGATGCCGACCTCGTCGTGGATCAGGTCCAGCTCGATCAGCATCCGCTGGCGCAGCTTCAGGTCCAGCGCCGCCAGCGGCTCGTCCAGCAGCAGCACCCGCGGCTTGTTCACCAGCGCGCGCGCGATCGCCACGCGCTGCTTCTGCCCGCCCGAGATCTGGTCGGGCTTCTTCCACGCCTGGTCCTCCATCTGGATCAAGGCCAGCATCTTCGCGACCTCTTCCTTGATTTCCTTCTTCGGACGCTTGGCGACCTTGAGGCCGAAGGCGATGTTGTCCCACACCGACAGGTGGGGAAAGAGCGCGTAGCTCTGGAAGATGGTGTTGACCTTGCGCTCGTACGGCGGCAGGTCCGTCACGTCCTCCCCGCCCAGCAGCACGCGCCCGGTGTCGGGCTGCTCAAAGCCCGCGAGAATGCGCAGCAACGTGGTCTTGCCGCACCCGCTCGGCCCCAGCAGCGAAAAGAACTCCCCCTGCCGGACCGACAGCGACACGTGATCCACCGCCTTCACCGCGCCGTAGTGCTTGGATACGTCCTCGAATTCCAGAAACTCGCTCACAAGCCTTTGCGTCCTCCATTTTGAGACACCGGGACCGAACTCTTCCGCCACCTGATTTTTCCGCATTATGAAACACCCCCCCCCCAATTCAATCAAAACTTTCACGCGAGCTTCTTTTCCCCCTTCCCGCGGGCCGGACCCTCCCGGGGCGCGGAGCGAACGGCGTTTGACTTGGCGCGTCCGTTGCGCGATAAAGACAGAGGTCGGGACGGGGCTGGAGGTCCGGCTCCCGCCCGGCGAACACAACTGGAGTCCCAACCATGAAGAAATCCCTTTGCTCGATCGCCTTGGCCTTGGCCGTCCGGTGCGCCCTGCCGGCCATCGGCGCGGAGCCCCCCCCTTTGTTCTCCCCGGATCCTCCGGAACCCGGCGCCGCCGCGCTGGCCGAATCCTATCTGCCCCTGCTGGCCGCCGGCCAGTTCGAGCAGGCGCTGGCCTTGAACGACTTGCGCGGCATGCGCCAGTACCTCCTCGAACGCCGCCTGGCCGATCTCCAATCCAAAAACCCGGAACTGACCGCGCAAGACGTCGAAACGATGTCGGCCCAGATCCAACTGCACGACCTGAACCCCGCCCGCCTGCAAGACATCCTCCTGCAGGTGATGAAAAGCAGCGGCTATGAGGGCATGACATGGCAGATCCGGGGGTATGCCCCCGCGCCGGAAGCGCTCGGCGGCCATCTGGTCAGCATCGACGCCCGAACGGCCGCGGGAAAGGAAAAGCCCATTCTGCTCGGCATCAAAAAGCTCGGCGAACAATGGATGGTGGCGCCGGAGATCATCGAAGAGCTGATGGGGCGCAAATCGGTCGTCCATGTGGTGCCCGCCGGGCCGCCGCCGGGCGAAGTGGCGGCCACGGTGGACGCGTTCTGGCAAGAGTGGCGGAACGGCGATCTGGACCAGGCCTATGCGCTGTTCGGCGCGGAATATCGCGCGCGGACATCCTTGCTTTCCTTCCTCCAACAGGCGCAATCGGTCATCGCGAAGATCGGAGCGCCCGCCTCGTGGAAAATCGTGCAAAGCCGCGAGCTCGCCCCGGCCGTCTTGGGGCTCGGCGTGGACGTCCAAGGTGCGGCGGCGACCTTGCAGACCATCATGGTCTTCCGCAAGATCGGCGAAACCTGGGTGCTGATGGACAGCCAGTTCCGGCTGGCGCCCGCCGGAGCGGCCCCCGCCGCGCCGTCCGTTCTCCCCCGGTCCCGCCCGGACCTCCGGCCCGACCTGAAGCCCTCGCTGGAGCCCTTCTCCCCGCCCCCGGCCCCGGCGGAGCCGCCCCCGGCCCCGGCGGCAACCACCGCCCCGGCCCAGCCGGCGGCGCCCGTCGGCCCCGACGGCCAATGAGACTTGAGTATTTCCGGACGTTCTGACATCTCTTCCCCCAGAAATGGACGCCTGCAATGAGTGAACCGCCTTCCCCCGAAGCCGTTCGCGAACCGTTTTCCGCCCAGGGAAAGCGGCTGGGCGTCTTTGTCATCTCCTACAACGCCGAATTGCTCATCCAGGAAACCCTGCGGCGCATCCCGGAAGAGATCTGGCGCGAGGTGGAAGTCGTCTATGTCGTGGACGACTGCAGCATGGACGAAACCACCCGCAAGGCCATGGACTATCCCGATCCGCATGGCAAGCTGGCCGTGTTCCGCAACCGCGTCAACCGCCGGTATGGCGGCAACCAGAAGTTCGGCTACCAGTACGCCATCGACCGCGGCCTCGACGCCGTGGTCATGCTCCATGGCGATGGCCAGTACGCGCCGGAAATGCTTCCCGATCTGTTCCGCCCGCTGGTGGACGGCGACGCCGACGTGGTCATCGGCTCGCGCATGATCAACCGCCGCGACGCCCTCAAGGGCGGCATGCCGAAGTACAAGTTCGTCGCCAATATTTTCCTCACGTGGATCGAAAACCTCCTCAGCGGCCTGTCGATGTCCGAGTTCCATTCGGGCTACCGGGGCTACGGCACCCGCTTCCTCCGGCGCGTCCCCCTGTGGGACAACAGCGACGAGTGGCATTTCGACACGCACATCCTGCTCCAGGCTCGGCAGGCCGGCGCCGCCATCCGCGAACTGCCCATCCCCACGCGCTATGGCGACGAAGTCTGCCACGTCAATGGCATCTCCTATGGCCTCAACTGCATCTGCAGCGCCCTGCTGTTCCGCCTGCACCGCTGGGGCCTCATCCGCTTGAACCGCTACGACATCGCCCCGCGCACCCTCGTCGAATCCCACAAGCTCGACGACCCCTATTCCTCCCACTCCCTCATCCTGCGCCGCCTCCGCCAGATGAAGCTCCAGGGCCACACGGCCCTCGATCTCGGCTTTGGCTGCGCCGCCATCGCCTCCGCCCTCGCCAAGGAAGGCGTCCTCCTCGACGGCATCGATCGCGACCCGCGCGCCATCGCCGAATCCGGCTCCTTGTTTCGGCGCACGTTCCCGCACGACCTCGATCACCTCGCGGCCATCCCGCTGGAGGGGAAATACGACATCCTGCTCGCCGCCGACACCCTGCAGTTCCTCGTGGATCCGGCGGATGCCCTCTCCCGCCTGAAGAAATACCTCGTCAAAGGCGGCCTGCTCGCCGTGTCCCTGCCCAACGTGGTCAACATCCAGACGCGGTTGCGCATCCTGTTCGGACGATTCCCCCTCCACCACCGCGGCCTGCTGGAAGAGCAAGCCCTCCACTTCTACACCCTCGACGGCATGCGGCAATTGCTCGTTCGCGCCGGCTGGCAGGTGGAGGAAACCGATGTCACCTCCTTCCCCCTGACGCTGGTCTTCCCGTTCCTCCGGCGCCGGCGCTGGCGAATTCCCCTGTGGATCTGCCGCGGCGTCACCCTCCTGTTCAAAGGGCTGTTCGCCTATCAAGGCGTGCTCTTCTGCAAGAACCCCAACGAGGCCGATCTGCTGTAGCCGCGCCCGTCGGGCGCGGACCGCTCGGCCTAGGCCCCCGCCGGCCCGTGAAACGTCGGCTTCACGCCGAAATCCCCCGAGAGGACCTCCTCCAGCTCCGTCAGCGGCAGCCCCACCACGTTCGTGTAGGATCCCCGGATCTGCCGGATCATATAGGCCGCGCGCCCCTGGATCGCATACGCCCCCGCCTTGTCCATCGGCTCCCCGCTGCGGATGTACGCCGCGATCTCCTCGTCGGGCAGCTCCTTGAATTCCACGTCCGTCGCGACCGCGAAGGCGCGGACGGCGGGCGCGCCCGTCCGCCCCGGCCCGCGCACGCAGACGCCCGTGATGACTTGGTGCGTCTGCCCGCTCAGCGCCCGCAACATGCCGTGCGCATCCGCCTCCGACCGCGGCTTCTCCATGATCCGCCCCCGCAGCACCACCACCGTGTCCGCCGCGATCACGACCGATCCTTCGGCCACCCGCCCGGCCACGTCCGCCGCTTTCTCCGCCGCGTTGCGCCGCACGTACTCCGCCGCGCCCTCGCCCGGACGCGCCTGCTCCTCCGTCGCCGGCGCGACGACCTCGAACTGATATCCCAGCTGATGCAGAAACCCGCGGCGGCGCGGGCTAGCGCTGGCCAGCACCACCGGCCGGCTCCCGAAACTCGAGTTTTCCATGCGTTTTCTCCGATCCTCCGGTGGACCACCGGAAGGTTTTTTCCGTCAAGGCGCCCATGGCGCCGAATTGCACCGACCGCATCGGCGTCCAGCGGGCGATCGCCGACCGCGGCCGCGCCCGCCGCGCCGCCTTCAGCCAGGCCTCCGTGCCCGCGACCGACGTCGCCGCGCCGTCCAGCGCGTAGAGGTTCACCCGCCGCACGCCGCACCCCAGCACCGTTCCCACCGCTTCCTCCAGATCGTAGACGCTCCGCATGCCTTGCAGAAACCCGTAGAACGTCTCGCCGCCCCCGAACAGCGCCGCCCGCTCCGCGTTTTCGGGAATGGCGTCGTAGTCCCCGATCAGCCCCACGTCCATCGCCGCCCGCTCCCCGTACAGACGCTTCGCCAGCGCGGCATACCGGTTCACCATCGCCACGTACGACAGCTGGCTGGCCTGGTAGCGGTAGGTGATGAACGACAAGACGTCCCACGCCACCCCGCTCACGGGCGCGTTCATCGCGTCTTCCAGCGCCACGTTGCCCCGCGCCTGCGCGTCGAGAAACGTCCGGTTCGCCGCCCCGTCCACCGCGTAGCCGCGCCTGCGCAGTTCCGCGACCAGCCGGTTGATCGCCGCGACGTCGCGATGGAACTGCCGCGCGTCCAGCTGGTCGCGCAACACCTGCGCCATCTGCCGCGGGCTCTTGGCCATCACTGCCTCGAACAGCTCCCGGCCCAGCAGCGGCGACGGCTCGCAGTCGAACGTGAACGCCCGCACGGCCAGGTTTTCCTGCTCGAAGAAATCCGCCGCCCGCCGCGCCAGCGCCCGCGTGGACTCCACGCTCGCCTGCCCCACGTACAGATGCTCCTCGTACGGCAGCAGCAGCCACGCATCCACCCCCACCCCCGCCCGCTCCGCCGCGCGCAGCAGCGGCGCGAAATCGGGATCCGCGAAGCTCTCCCGCTCCACGTGCAGGATCAGGTCGCAACCATGTTCCGCCAGCGCCGGCAGGTGCGCCGCCACCTCCGCGTACGGCAGAAACTCGCACCAGATCGCCAGCCGCTCGAGCGGCGGATCCAGAACAGGGGTCAGAACAGGGGTCTGTCCTTGCATTGTCGCAGGTTCCGCCCCCGCCCCCGCCGCCAGGCACAGCGCCGCGGCGCACGCCCCCCATGCGGCAATCCGCGGCATCACGTTTTCCACGCGGTGGAAAATCGTTTTCCACACCGTGGAAAATCCCCGGAAAAATTTTCCATCGCGTGGAAAAACCGGGCGGCGGCGCGGAAACAGGATGGAGCGGATCCCTCGCATGCCCCGTCCTTTAGCATGCCGCGCGCGCGGTGGCCAGCGCGGAGCGCGGTTCAGGCCAGCGCGTCGACCAGCGAACGATAGGCTTGCCCCACCTTCCGGGGATCGAAGCATTCCGCCGCGCGGGCCAGCCCCGCCTGTCCGATCCGCGCCGCCGCGGCGGGATCCGCCAGCGCCCGCTCCAGCGCGGCGAGGAACGAGGCCTCGTCGTCCGGCGTGAACAGGAATCCATCCACGCCGTCGCGCACGATCTCGGCGATGCCCGGCAACCCCGTGGCCACCACGGGCCGCCCCGTCGAAAGGCCGTTGAACAACGCGCTCGGGATGGCTCCGTGGTTGTCCGGCGAATTGCGCCGCGGCACCAGCACCACGTCCATGGCGTTCAGCCAGCGGTTCACTTCCTGCTTGGTCGGCAGCCAGCCGGCCATGCGCACCGCGCCCCCGAGCCCGCGCTTCGCGATCTGCCGGCGGCACCACGTCTCGCCCCCCGCGCCGCCGATGACCACCAGCCGCCAGTCGGGATGTTTCGCCCCCGCCGTCTTCCACCAGTCCAGCAGCTGGTCGTAGCCCTTCCCGCCCCGGATGATCCCGAAGATCGCGACGTGCTTCATCTTCTCGTCCAGCCCCAGCTCCGCTTTCGTCGGCGCGGGATCCAGCGGCCGGAACATCCCGGGATTGCGCGGCATGGGGACGATCGAGATGCGCGCCGCGTCCAGCCCCTTCGCCGCCAGCAGCCGCGCGCCGGTCCGGGTGCAGGCCAGCACCCGCGCCGGGGCCCGGCTCCAGCTCCGCACCTCGCGCCGCTCCATCCGGTCCGCCAGCCACCGGCCCCACCGCCAATGCCCCAGCAGGATGGACCACCACCAGTCGGCGGTCGGCAGGATCGTTGGAAATCCCAGGCCCGCCACGCGCCCCGGGATGAGCGGCAACATCTCCTGGCAGATGATCACCGCCGGGGCCAGGTCCCGGATCGTTTTCAGCAGCCGGCCGACGTGGAGATACCACCGGAGCGTCTTGAGCCATTTGTCGCGCCCGCAGGTCTGGTCCACGGTGAAGGGCACCTCCAGCACGCGCAGGTTCCGGCGCAATTCCAGGTCGCGCTTCCCCCCGGAAGGTCCCATGCAGATGTAGACCACCTCGTAGGCCGGAGCCAGCGCGTCCACCACCTCCCGGAGGGCGGGCCACTGGTACGCCTCGATCTCCGGCGGATACCGGTGCAGATAGACCACGCGGGGCTTTTTTCCGCTCAGCCCGCCCGCGCGCTGCCGTTCCGGCGGGGGAGGGGGCGGCGAACGATCCGGATTCCCCAGCGCCGGATCGGAGCCGGGGGAGGTCACGGGCCGACCATCTGGTCGATCAGCGCCCGGTGCGCCTGCGCCACGTTCCGGGAATCGAAGCATTCCGCCGCGCGGGCCATCCCCGCCCGTCCGATCCGCGCCGCCGCGGCGGGATCCGCCGTCGCCCGCTCCAGCGCGGCGACGAATGAAGCGCCGTCGTCCGGCGTGAACAGGAAGCCATCCGCGCCGTCGCGCACGATCTCGGCGATGCCCGGCAACCCCGTGGCCACCACGGGCCGCCCCGTGGAGAGCCCGTTGTAGAGCGCGCTCGGAATGATGCCTTGGTTGTCCGGCGAATTGCGCCGATGCACCAGCACCGCATCCATGGCGTTCAGCCAGCGGTTCACGTCCTGCTTGGTCGGCAGCCAGCCGACCATGCGCACCGCGCTCTCCAAGCCCCGCTTCGCGATCTGCCGGCGGCACCAGGCCTCCCCGCCCGCGCCGCCGATGACCACCAGCCGCCAGTCGGCATGCTTCGCCACCGCCGCCTTCCACCAGTCCAGCAGCTGGTCGTAGCCTTTCCCCCCCCGGATGATCCCGAAGATCGCAAAGTATTTCAACCGCTCGTCCAGGCCCAGCTCCCGGCGCATCTGGGCGGATTCCAACGGATGGAAGGCCGCCTGGTTCTGCGGCTCGTTGATCACGGCGATGCGGCCCGCGTCCATCCCCCGCGCCGCCAGCAATCCCGCGGACGCCCGGGTGCACGCCACGATCCGCACCGTCGGCCGGTTCCAGCTGCGGACTTCGCCCGCCTCCATCCGGTCCGCCAGCCATCGGCCCCACCGCCAATGCCCCAGCAGGATGGACCACCACCAGTCGTTCGTCGCGATGATCGTCGGCAGGCCCAGCTTCACCACGCGCCCCGGAATGAGCGGCAGCGTCTCCTTGCAAAGGATCAACGCGGGATCCAGCGCGCGGAGCTGCTTCAGCAACCCGTCCAGATGCCCGTACCACCGGCGGGTCTTGAGCCATTTGTCGCGCCCGTTGGCCTGGTCCACGGTGAACGGCAGCTCGATCACGCGCATGTTCCGGCGCAATTCCGCGTCCCGCCGGCCGTCGGCCGGACCCATGCAGGCGTAGACCAGCTCGTAGGCCGGCGCCAGCGCGTCCGCCAGCTCCCGGAGCGCGGGCCATTGCAGCGCCTCGATCTCCGGCGGATACCGGTGCAGGTAGACCACGATGGGTTTCGGTTGGCTCATTTCCGTCCCCATGCTACCCTGCCTCCATGAATTTGACCAGCGCCCGCATTTGGATCGCCGGCGGCGAAACCCTCGCCGGCGCCGCCCTCGCGGCCGAAGCCCGCCGCCGCGGACTGGCCGCCTCCACCCTCTCCGCCGCCGAAACCGCCGACTGGGCCGATGCCGCGGCCATCGAAAGCGCCCTCGCCGCCGCCCGCCCCGACCTGGTCTTCGTCGCCGCCGGCGAATCCGGAGGCATCGCCCTCAACCGCGCCCACCCCGCGCGCCTGCTGGAATCCAACCTGCGCGTCGTCCTGAACGTCCTCGGCGCGGCCGCGCGCCGGCGCGTGCCCCGCCTCCTCTATCTCGCCAGCTCCTGCTGCTATCCCCGCGACGCCGCGCAGCCCTTGCGCATCGAAAGCCTGATGACCGGCCCCTTCGAACCCACCAACGCCGCCTATTCCGCCGCGAAGCTCGCCGGGCTCATGGCCTGCGAGGCCGTCCGCCAGGAGCACGGACTGGCTTGGTTCGCCGCGATCCCCTCCACGCTCTACGGCCCCGAGGACCACTTCGATCCCGAACACGCCCACGTGGCCTCTTCCCTCCTCGTCCGCATGCACGAGGCCAAGCAACGGAACGTCCCGGCCCTCTCCGTCTGGGGCACCGGCACGCCCCGCCGCGATTTCCTCTTCTCGCGCGATCTCGCCGACGCCGCCTTTTTCCTCGCCGAAAAATACGACGCGGCCTCGGGCCCCATCAACGTCGGCCCCGACGCCGACCGGTCCATCGCCGAGGTCGCCGCAACCGTGCAACAGGTCGTCGGCTACCCCGGCGCATTGGAATTCGACGCCTCCCAGCCCGACGGCGCGCCCCTCAAGCGCCTCGACGCCGCCCCCCTGCGCGCCCTGGGCTGGCGCCCCCGCGTCGACTTCGCCGACGGCCTGCGCGAAACCTACGCGGCGTTCCTCCGCCGCTGACCGGGAACCAGATCGCCGCACCTTGGCCTTGTCGCCCGGCGCCGGTTCCGCTATGTTCCGGGCGCTCGGGATCTTGTGGCGCCTGCCCCCGTGGTGTGCCCGCAAGGCGTCCCCTCGGCAGGGAGATTCTTCGATGGATTCCAATGAAGCAACGACAATGAACCATTCGGCGGGCCGGAAATTCTGCAAGCGCATGGCTTCTTCGTTTTGGATGAAGCCCTTCCGGAACGCGCATCTCCAGCACGCGGACGACACCCATCTGCCCGCGCTCCCGAAGATGGCCGCCAGCCTCTATTGCATCGTGAACGACTACGGCGAGGGCCTCTTCCCGCCCGTGTTCACGAAGGAAACCCTCTACGCGTCGGAGTCCCACTACATCCGCGACCAGGTCGAGAGGGTCGAATCCTCCATCCGCTCTCCGTTCTGCGTGCTGGAAGGCCGGCCGTACATGAACCGCCAGAAGATCGCCGACATGGTGAAATTCTTCGGCATCGTCGACGGCCTGGGCCTCCCGCCGCGCGCCAAGTTCCTGGAGGTGGGCGGCGGCACCGGCTGGCTTTCCGAACTGCTCTGCGTCAAGGGCTACGACGTGGTGACCACGACCTTGGCGGCCGAAGACGTGGAGGTGGCGCGCCTGCGGTGCGACTCCCTCCGGGCCAAGAAACTGGACACGACGATGACCGCTCTGTCCGCCCCGATGGAGCACATCCACGACTTCGTCCAGGCGGAGCTGCCCTTTGACGTCGCCTTCTGCCACGGCGCCTTGCATCACGCCTACTCCTGGCAAGAAACCATCCAGTCGCTGAAAAAATGCCTCCGCCCCGGCGGGGTTCTGCTCCTCACGGACGAGCCGGCGTGGCACCACACCTTCCTGTGCTACCGCTCCGCGAAGATCGAAGGACGCCACGAGGTGGGGTTCTTCAAGAAAACCCTGGTGGATTTCCTGAAGTCCGAATCGTTCCAGATCGTCCAGACCGGAAGACGCTGGAGCCTGTCCCTGCCGCTGTGGATCGTGGCCCGGCTCGCGCCATGAGGGCCGCCCGCCGGACCGGAACCCCCGCGGATTCCCGGAAATCCGGGATTGACCTTGCCCGGAACCCGCCTCTGGAGTATGCTTTCCCTTCCTAGTTTGGACGAGGAAGGCGCAGCAAGGAATCTCATGCCGCTGGACATTCTATTCATCAATCCCGGAAACCAGAAGGCGATCTATCAGGATCTGGCCCGCGAGTTTACCGCCGTGGATCCCCCCGTCTGGGCCTCCCTCCTGGCCGAGTCCATCCGCCGCAAGGGCCGCTCCGTCCAGATCCACGACATGAACATCGATGGCTGGGACGACGCCATCCGCGACCGCTTGCTGGCGGAAAAACCCCGGCTGATCGCGGTGCTGGTCTACGGCCACCATCCGTCCGCCTCCACCCAGACCATGCCCGTCGTGCGCCCGCTGCTGCTGGATCTCAAGGCCGCCGCCCCGGACATCCCCGTCGCCCTCGGCGGCACGCACCCCTCGGCCCTGCCCGAGCAGACGCTCGCCGAGGAGGCCGCCGACTACATCGTCGAAGGCGAAGGCCTCTACACCCTCCTCGGCCTGATGGACCACCTCGACGGCCAGGACGACTTCGAATCGATTCCGGGCCTCTGGCGCCGGACGCCGGCGGGCGCCGCCCGCACCGCGCCGCCCAAGCCCATCGAAAACCTCGACGTGGAACTGCCCGGCTACGCCTGGGACCTGCTCCCGCCCCTGCAGAACTACCGCGCCCACAACTGGCAATGCTTCCAGTATTTCGAGCAGAGCCGAACGCCTGATTTCACCGATGTGCGCAGCCCCTATGTCTCCCTCTACACCTCCCTCAACTGCCCCCACGACTGCGACTACTGCTGCATCCACACCATCTTCGGCAAGCCCGGCATCAAAACCTGGTCCATGGAGACCGTCGCCGGCTGGATCGACACCCTGGTGAAGGTCCACGGCGTCCGCAACATCCGCTTCGCCGACGAGCTGTTCATGCTCAGCCGCGCGCGCGTCACCCGCTTCTGCGAACTGCTCGAGCAGCGCGGCTACGACCTCAACATCTGGGTCTACGTCCGCATCGACGGCATCTTCGACGACCTCCTGCCGCGCCTCAAGCAGGTGGGCGTCAACTGGGTCTGCCCCGGCATCGAATCCGGCAACGCCGAGGTCCGCGCGGACGTCCACAAGAACCTCCGCCGCGACGTGGTCTCCACCATCCGCGCCATCCAGGACGCCGGCATCCACATCATCGGCAACTACATGTTCGGCCTCCCCCACGATACGCTGGAAACCATGCAGCAGACGCTCGACCTGGCCCTCGAACTGAACTGCGAATTCGCCAACTTCTACGCCGTCATGGCCTACCCCGGCTCCGACCTCTACCGCCGCGCCCGCGCCGCCGGCCTCGTCCCCGACCGCTGGGAGGCCTTCTCCCAGCACGGCTACTGGACCCAGCCCCTCCCCACCGACCACCTCTCCGCCGCGCAAGTCCAGGCCTTCCGCGACGACGCCTTCCAGATCTACTTCAAAAATCCCGCCTACCGCGACCGCATCCGGAAGCTTTTCGGCCAGAAAACTTGCGAACACCTCGACAAGATGGTATCGATCCCCATCAAGCGACGCCTCACAGAAACAGGAACCCCATGAACAACATCGCCTTCCTCGAGAAAAAAGCCTACGACCTCCGCAAAAAGGTCCTCGACACCTGCATCCGCGCCAAGACCGGCCACGTGACCTCCTCGATGTCCTGCGCCGAGATCATGAGCGTCCTCTACCACGGCGGCATCCTCCGCTACGACCCCAAGCGCCCCGACTGGGCCGACCGCGACCGCTTCATCCTCAGCAAGGGCCAGGCCAGCCCCATGCTCTACGCCGTCCTCGCCGACGCCGGCTTCTTCGACGAAGCCCAGCTCAAGGCCTTCGCCCAGAAGGACGGCCAGTTCGGCGTGCATCTGCAGCAGAGCGTCCCCGGCGCCGAAATCACCTGCGGCTCCCTCGGCCAAGGCTTCGGGTTCGCCGCCGGCATGGCCCTCGCCGCCAAGATGGACCTCAAGAACCACATGGTCTTCACCCTCCTCGGCGACGGCGAAAACCAGGAAGGCTCCATCTGGGAGACGGCGATGTTCGCCTCCCACAACCGCCTCAACAACCTCGTCGCCATCCTCGACCGCAACTATCAGTGCGTGCTCGACTTCACCGAGAACTTCCTCAGCCTCGAGCCCGTCGACAAGAAGTGGGAAGCCTTCGGATGGAACGTCATCCGCGTGGAAGGCCAATCCGTCCCCGCGCTGCTCGACGCCCTCCACGGCCTGCGCTCCCGCCGCCGCCCCAACCCCACCATCGTCATCGCCGACACCACCAAGGGCGCCGGCATCGACTCCATGTCTTGCATCCCGCTGTGGCACGGCGCCGCCCCCGCGGGGGATGCCGCCACCCTGGCCGTCGCCGAACTCGAAAGGAACTCCCCCCATGCCTAATCCCATCAGCCAACGCGATTCTTTCTGGAACAAGATCTACGACATCGCCCGGGAAGACCGGCGCATCGTGATCGTCTCCGCGGACATGGGCGCGCCCGCCCTCGACCGCATCCGCCGCGACCTGCCCGGGCAGTTCGTCAACGTCGGCATCGCCGAGCAGAACGGCATCCTGGTGGCTTCCGGACTCGCCCGCGAAGGCAAGCGCCCGTTCTTCTACGCCATCGCGCCCTTCGCCGTTTTCCGGCCCATCGAGCTCACGCGCGTCAACCAATCCATCATGAAGATCCCGATCACCATCGTCGGCGTCGGCGCGGGCTTCAGCTACGAGGACTCCGGCCCCACCCACCATCTCCTCGAAGACATCGCCGTCGTGCGCGCCTTCCCCAACCTCACCATCCACAGCACCAGCGACGCCACCTTGGCCGCCGCCGTCGCCGAGCAGTCCTGCAATTGGCCGACCGCCAACTACGTCCGCCTCGACCGCCAGGTCCTGCCCGACGTCCACGCCGGCCAGACGCTCGACTTCAAGGCCGGCTTCGTCTCCCTCCGCCCCGGCAAGCAAGCCCAGCTCGTCGCCACCGGCTACATGGTCCACAAGGCCCTCGCGGTCGCCGACCTCCTCAAGGCCGATGGCATCGACCTGGGCGTGATCGACCTGTTCCAGCTGCCCTGCGACGGCGACGCGCTCGTCAAGCAGATCCAAACCGCCCCGAAGCTCTTCACTCTCGAAGAGCACTTCCTCCCCGGCGGCATGGGCTCGGCCATCCTCGAAATGCTCGCCGACCGCGGCGCGTCCCTCCCCGTCCGCCGCTTCGGCATGGGCAACCCCGGCACGTACTCCTACGTGTACGGCGGACGCGAAACCATCCACGCCTCCTACGGCCTCTCGACGGAGCAAATCGCCGCCGACATCCGCAAGGCGCTCAAGTAACCGCCGATTCCGCGGCGGACAAGGCGCAGGGCCGAAACGCCCTGCGCCGTTTTCTTTCGGCTGCCCCAAAAAAATATTCAGCCCTGGCCGGGATCCCGGTCGACGGGCCGCGCCCGGAAAACCTCCCCGCGCGGACGGCATATGCTATGTTTACAACTACCGCAGAGTGGCTGTATTTATAAACATAGCCACTCTGCGGTAGTTGTAAACCACGCCCGGCCGGTCCGGTCCGGTCAGGGATTCCGCACCAGCTTGTGCTTCAGGATGCGCAACACGTAGTCGCGCGCGTCGCGCCCGAACGTCTTTTCCAGCATGTCCAGGTAGCGCGGATTCGAGTTGTACTCGATGAACGCGGCGTCCCGGAAGGCCAGGATCTCCTTCGACGCCAGATATTTCGTCGCCAGCGGCTGCGCATTGGGCGACAACTGCCCGTAGCCGGACCACTCCTTCGGCAACATGCCGCCGGCCGCCTTGACCTCGTCGTAGAGCTTCGTGCCCGGATACGCCATCGCGCAGTAGAAATTGATCCACTCAAAGTTGAAATCCTTGGCGAAATCCAGCGTCATCTGCATGGATTCGCGGTCGTCTTCCGGCAGGCCGAAGATGAAGTTCCCCAGGATCCAGATGCCGGCTTCCCGCGTCCATTCGAGCGCGCGCATGATGACCTCCGGATTGGAGGGCTTGTCCACCGCGGCCCGGACGCGCTCGTGGGCCGCTTCGATGCCGTAGCAGATCCACCGGATCCCCGCCTTGCGCATTTTCTTCAGCAGATCGGGATTGCGGACGGATTCCACCCGCGAGTACGCCCAGAAATTGAACTCCATGCCCGACGCGATGATCTTGTCGCACAGCTCCTCGACCAGATCCTCCCGGATCGTGAACACGTTGTCCAGGATGCGCACGTTGGTCACGCCGTAGACCTTCTTGAGCACTTCCAGCTCCTTCATCACGTAGTCGGGCGAGTGCGTGCGGAAGTTCGGGCCGCCAGCCACCACGTTCACGCTGCAGAACGTGCAGCCGTAGGGGCAGCCCAGGTTGGTGAAGATCGCGGCGTACGGGCTGCGGCGGTCGAGCCGGTCGAAGCAATGCCAGTGGTAGGCCCGGTAGTTCGCCGGCGGCATCAGGTCCCACGCCGTCATCGGCAGGGTGTCCACGTTGTGGAACATCGGCGCGCGGAAGCTCTCGACGATCATGTCGCCGTAGCGCGCCCAGATGCCCGGGATCTCCCGCTTGGCCACGCGCGCGCCCGGCCCCGCGGCCTTCAGCTTCTCCACCAGCTTCAGGATCGGATCGTACGGCTCGCCCTGGCAGACGTAGTCCGCCCCCTCGTCCTGCAGCATCCATTTCGGATAGGCCGACGGCACCACGCCGTCCATCAGCACCGGCACGCCCGGGGCCGCCGCATGGATCGCCCGCGCCGTCTCCCCCGCCGCCGCCATCTTCGTCACGTCGCCCGAATTCACGTGGTCCGTGCTCACCATCACCAGCCGCGGCCGCAGCGCGGCGACTTCCTGCCCGACCCGCTCCGGCGCCCACTCGAGCGCGTCCGCGTCCAGGATCTGGACCGTGCAGCCCCGCTCGCGCAGATACGCCGCCGTCAGGCCCGACTGCACCGGCGGAATGACGGCCGCGATGTCGACGCCCAGCTCGCCATAGGCGCGCGCGCGGTTGTTCGGAAATACCAGCAGCAGATCCAAGGCTTCAGACATGGGACTCCTCCTTCGCCGCGGCGGCCACGGCGGCTTCATACGTTCCGGCGGCGCCCGGCTCCGCCGCGCGCAGGTCGACTGGCTTCGCCGGGATGCAGTTGACCGGACAGGCTTTCACGCACACGTCGCAGCGGATGCACAGATCCGGATCGATGCACAGCAGGTTGTAATCCTTCGGGCTTGTGGATTCCTCGAACCCCCGCCAGCGGCCCTGCGCGTCGCGGACCACGCCGGCGACCTTCACGATGCACCCGGGCACCGGGCACGCGATCACGCACATGTCGCAGTAGATGCACCGCCGGTTGTCGATCTCGAACAGATATTGGCATTGGTAGCAGCGCGTCGCCTCGATGGCCGCCTGGTCCCGCGTGAACCCCGCTTCCACCTCGCCGTCGGGATCGCCCAGGTCCAGCGGCGAAATTGCCATCGGCTGCCGCGGGAGGGCGTCCATCTCCCGCGTGCGGCCCGTGCCCCGCACCACCGGGCCGATCTCCACTTCGTCGCCGATGCGCCGCGCGCCCATCAAAAACTCGTCCACCCGCCGCGCGCAGCGCTTCGCATGCCCGATGGCGTCGATCAGCGACGTCGATCCCGTCGCGACGTCGCCGGCGAGGAAGACGGGCCCCTCGGGCGCATCCGGCGCCACCGGCCGGACAGGGCGCTGGCCCACCCCCATCAGCACCGCGTCCGCCGCCACCTCGAATTCCGTGCCCGGCACCGGCTCGTACCGCCGGCGGCCCAGTTCGTCCGGCGCGCCCGGATGCGTCCGCACCAGCCGCACGCGTTGCACCCGCCCCTCGCCGCAAAATTCCAGCGGCATGACGCGGGTCTCGAATTCCACGCCCTCGGCGCGCAGCGCCGCGACTTCGTCGGCGGTGATGTACATTTCCTCTTCCGACCGCCGATAGTAGATCTGGATGTGCTCCGCCCCCAGCCGGCGCGCCATCCGCGCGCAATCCACCGCCGTGAAGCCGCCGCCGATCACCACCACGCGCCGCCCCACCGCCGGCTTTTCGCCCCGGTTCACCCGGCGCAAGAACGGCAAGCCATGCGCCACGCCCGCCAGGCCGACTCCCGGCAGGTCCGGCATCACGGGCTCCTGCACGCCCGTGGCCCACACCACCGCGTCGTGCGATTGCTGCAGCTCCGCCAACTCCGGGGCCGTTCCGAGGCGCAACCGAACGCCCAGGGCCAGCACCTGTTCGATCTCGCGTTCGACCACCGCGCGCGGCAGGCGGAAGACCGGAATGCCCTGCACCATCAGGCCGCCGGGCCGGTCGTCCTGCTCGAACACCTCGACCGCATGCCCCCAGCGCGCCAGTTCGCGCGCGACGGTCAATCCCGCGGGACCGGCCCCCACCACCGCCACCCGCTTGCCGCTGCCCGGAAACAACCGCTCCAGCACCAGGGGCCCGGCGTCCGCGCGGAAATCCGCCGCCGCGCGCTTGGACGTGCAGATCGCCACCGGCTCCCCCAGCCCGTCCTTGCCATGGCGGCAGACATCTTCGCACGGCCGCGCGCAGACCCGCCCCAGCACGCCCGGAAACACGTTGTCCCGCAGGTTGATCCGGTAGGCCCGCTCGTGGTCGCCCGCGGCGATCGCCGCCAGATAGCCCGGGATGTCCGTGCGCGCCGGACACGCGTGCTGGCAGGGCACGCTCACGCGGATCTGGTCGAAATCGCGGGGGGCCGAGGCTTTCCCCGCCGCCGCCGACAACATCGCATCTTCTATCTTTTTTCTTTCCATGTCGGACTCGGTGTCGCGCGGCAGCGGAAACGCCATCGGCGAACCATAGTTTTACAAAATATCATGCGCGTCCGCCCTCTTCAAACAGTTGGTCATAAATAGTTGGAGCCCCCTCCGTTTGACAACCGGCCGCCCGCTTGGCATCCTGCCCCCGTGATTCCGCAAGCCGTCATCCTGCTCGGGGGCAAAGGCACGCGCCTCGCCGCGCGCTTCCCCGACCGGCCCAAGGCCCTCGTCCCCGTCGCCGGCCGCCCCTTCCTCGAATGGCAGCTCGACTGGCTGAAGAAGAACGGCGTTTCGAGCGTCCTGCTCGCCAGCGGCCACCAGGCCGACGTCCTCGCGGCCTATCTCGCCGCGCGCCCCCCCGACGGCCTCGACCTCGTCCTCTCCCGCGAGCCTGCGCCCTTGGGCACCGGCGGCGCCTTGAAATTCGTCGAGCCCCGCCTCGCCACTGACCCCGTCCTCGTCTTCAACGGCGACTCCCTCACGCCGAACCTCGATTTTTCCACGGTGTGGAAAATAGCCGAGTGCCGAGCCCAAGCCGACAGGCGCGGGGCGAACGCGAGGTCTATAGCGCCGCGCACCTGCGCGGCGAGCGAGGGAGCACCCGCGACCGCAGCGGCAACAGTTTTCCACAGTGTGGAAAAAAACGGCGAAGTTTTCCACGGTGTGGAAAAAAGTTTTCCACAGTGTGGAAAACTTTTCGTGGCGCCCATCGCGGAAGCCGGCCGCTACGGCACGGTGGAGTCCGACGCCGACGGCTGCGTGACCGCGTTCCGCGAAAAGGCGGAGCGCCGCGCGGGCTTCGTCAACACGGGCGTCTACCTGCTCCCGCGCGCGCTCATCGCCGCGATCCCGGCCGGGAAACCCGTCTCCATCGAGACGGAGATCTTCCCCGCGCTGGCCGCGCGGCGGGAACTCGTCGCGCTCCCGGCCCCGCCGCCCCTGCTCGACATGGGCACGCCCGACGGCCTGGCCGCCATGGAAGCGTTCCTGGGCGCCGGTTGATCCCCTTTACTCGGGAACAGGTTTATTTTTTGGTGGCGGTCCAAGGCACCGCGACGCCGATGTTCGATACGCCCAAATTGGTCATGGTGCCTCGAATGGTGTTGCCGGTAACGGTTCCCTCATAGTGGTCGGGAAAGGTCGAGTCCATGACGATGCGGTTGCCGTCGACTTCGCCGGTCACGCTATAGGTCTGGCCATTGACTTTGTCCAGCATCGAGCCCCGGATCGCTCCGTTGCGGGATACGGTGAGGGTAAAGGTCTGCCTGGAGCCATTTTCGGAGACCCCATCCCAGACCCCCGAGAGACCGCTGTGGTCGGCGCCATCCCCGCCGCCATCTCCATCCGAGTCGCCTCCGCACCCGGAACCACCGAGACCCAGGACCAAGGCGGCGACAACGGACAAGAACGCGCGACACAACCAGCGAGCCGGATCTGTATTCATGGCATGTTCATCTTTCTGTTTTTGATTGGATCTTCGGAACGGGCAATCAGTGGGAATGTGGCGAGCGGAGACCCCCATGGCCTTGCGCCATGGGTGAACCAGGTTGGAAACAACCCGCGACATCACGGCCCCCGCACGCACCGGAAGCCATTGACGCTTTCAACCGCGGCCGGCAACACCCAGGTGCGATCCGCGCACCGCACGTGGTTTGCACTGTTTACCAAACAGCCCCCGCGCATGACGCGCCAGGTCCCGTTGGTCGGCCCGCGCGGATCAATCGCATAGTTCGCTGAATAGGGGGCGTGCCAGTCCCAGCACCATTCCTGTACGTTGCCCGTCATGTCGTGAAGACCATAGCCATTGGCCGGGAAACTACCCGCCGGACTCGTATCGGTGAGGCGGTAATCCGGATGGTGGCCACGGGTGGGGCTGGTGTCGTAGGGATAGTTGGTCGATGAATAATAAGTCGCCCACGCGTGCTGAATGGTGTCCCCGCCCCAAGGAAACAATTTCCGCTGGCGCCCGCCCCGCGCCGCCTTTTCCCATTCGGCCTCCGTCGGCAACCGATATCCATTGGCGCCCCAGTCCACGTAGTTGTTGTAGATGTTCAAATTCATGTTGCCGCGGTACACGCCGCTGGGTGTGCCGCCGGGCGGAATCGGATTCTCGTAATAGCAGGGGCGGAGTCCCTCCTTCTGGCTGCGGGCATTGCACCATTTGATGCATTCATACCAATTCAAATATTCGACGGGGTGGTTGGTGGCCGGGCTCGAGGCCGCCGCCGCGAATACATACCCGTTGGTGACCGCCCAATTCCACACCTCGAGATATTTCCCCCAGGTGACTTCCATTTCATCCATCCAGAACCCGCTGATGAAATTGGTGTGCACGGGCGTCTCGATGCCGGCTTGCCCGAGTTCGACGTCGCCGCCGTCGATCCACACCATGCCTCTGGGCGGCGGGTTCGTGGCCATGACCACGCGGTAGAACATCGGCACCGCCACGCTGAAAGACCGGTTGGTCAGCGCGTCCACCGTGTTCAGCGGCTGGGCGGTGAACCGATGCCAGGGGCCGGTGGCCGCCGAGGCCCACTCCACGCGATAGATCGCATGGGTGTTGACTACGTTCGTCCACGTCACTTGCCCGTTGCCTTGGACCGAGGTGATCACCGCGGTTTGCGCCAAGCTCGCCGTGGCCCAAATCCCGAGAAGCGCCGCCGCTCCCGCCCATCGCCGCGCGTTTTTGCTCATGAATTCTTCTCCTTGTTGCCAAATCCGATTCTGGATGAAAACCGTTCCCGCCGACTTCTCGCTTGGCTTTTTTCCCCCGACTTGTGCGGCGTCGCCCCGTCAGGGCGTACTCCGGGGGTGGACGGCACGTGCTCCGCATTCATCGGCGAATCCATGGCGAGGAGCCTGACCACCTGCAACTGGTTGGGCAAGGTCGAAAAGCGGCCAATGCAAATATTTTACGAGATTTTCACAATCCGGGTCCTCGCTGCCTTCCTGCCTGAACTTCTTCACCCACGTCACATGGGCGTGGGGATCGGGATCGGAGCCCCCCCCCGGGGGGGCCTTGCCCCGGCAATGATCGCCCGGCCGTTACGGCCCCCGCACGCAACGGAAGCCATTGAGACGAAGAGGTTCGGCCGGGTCGACGTTCTTCCGGGCGGCGCACCGCAGGTCGCTCGCCGTGGTCATCGCCGAACCGCCCCGCACCACGCGCGCCGTGCCGGTGTCGGTCCCGCGCGGATCCGTCGCATAGCCCGCCGCGTACGCCCCGGGCCGATCCCAGCACCATTCCGCCAGATTGCCCGCCATGTCGTACAGGCCATAGCCATTGGCCGGGAAACTCCCCACGGGGCTCAAGTAGGTTTCTTCGCCCGTTTCATAGTGGGGATGATAGCCCCGCGTCGGGCTGGTGTCGTAGGCCAAGGCATTGGTGCTAAAGTAGTTCGCCCGCGCGTGCTGGATCGTGTCGCCGCCCCAGGGGAACAACTTCCGCTGCCGCCCGCCCCGCGCCGCCTTTTCCCACTCCGCTTCGGTGGGCAAACGATAGCCGGTTCCCGACCAGGTCACCCAGGAATTGCTCATGTTCAAGTTCCCGTAGCGGTAGATCCTGAAAACGGGATGCCCCTCGAAGAGAATGCGTTCGTGGTACACCGGCTGGAGTTTCTCCATTTCGCTGCGCGCGTTGCACCATTTGGCGGCGTCGTACCAACTGGCGAATGCGGGATGGTTGATGGTCAGACTCCATCCGGAGGAGGAGGATCCGAATTCATAGCCGTTGTTCGTGGCCCAGGTGCGCACTTCGGCCCATTTTAGCGGCGTCACCTCCATCGCGTCCATCCAGAACCCGCTGATGAAATTGGTATGGACCGGGACGGCATCGCCCCCGACGCTGGCCTGCCCCAGTTCCACGTCCCCGCCGTCGATCCAGACCATCCCGGCCGGCGGCGGATTCGTGGCCATCACCACGCGGTAGAACATGGGCACCGCGACGGTGAACCCGGTGGCGGTGAGACCATCCACCGAGCCGACGTTGGCGAACGTCCGGTGCCAAGGGCCTTCGGCTTGCGCCGCCCATTCGACGCGATAGAGCGCGTTGGTGTTGACCGCGTTCGTCCAGGTCAGGCGGCCGTTCCCCGGGAACGACGCGATCGCCGCGCCCTGCCCCGGCGCCACCCCCGCCGACATCCCCAAGACCATCCCGACCACGGCCATCATCCGGCGCTGTCTCTTCATGGCGTCTTCCCTTATGTCGTTCCCTGCCCGCAAACCCTATGGGGAAACTTTCCGCCTTCCATGTCCGATTGGCGAGCCTTTTCGATCCTCCGACCTCACTTACCCACGCCCCAAGGGCACGGGGGTTGAGGATCGGGATCGAAGACCCCCACGGGCTTGTCCCGTGGGTGAATCAGTTTAGGGCTTCACGAGGAAGGCGATTTTTTCGGGATGGTCGGGATCGAAGTCGGCTTCGACCCGGGAGCCGTCGGGGATTTCGCCGGCGAGGACCTTCGTGGCGAGTTCGTCGAGGACGAGCCGCTGGATGACGCGCTTGAGGGGGCGCGCGCCGAAGGCCGGATCGTAGCCCTCGCCCGCGAGTTTCTCGGCGGCGGCGGCGGTGACGTCCAACCGGATGTTCTTCTCGGCGAGGAACCCGCGCACGCGCCGGATCTGGATGTCCACGATCTGGCGCAGTTGCTCGATGCCCAGGCTCCGGAACAGGATGACTTCGTCCACGCGGTTGAGGAATTCGGGGCGGAAGCTCAGGCGCAGGGCGGCCAACACGGCCTTTTCCATCTCGGCATGGGCGGCCTGCCCGCGCTTCATCTGCGGATGCCGCTCGATGGCTTCCTGGATGACGGCGCTGCCGATGTTGCTGGTCATGATGAGCACGGTGTTCTTGAAGTCCACGGTGCGGCCTTGGCCGTCGGTCAGGCGCCCGTCGTCGAGGATCTGCAGCATGACGTTGAAGACGTCGGGATGCGCCTTTTCGATCTCGTCGAAGAGCACGATGGAATACGGCTTTCGGCGGACGTGTTCCGTGAGGGCCCCGCCCTCCTCGTAGCCGACGTAGCCGGGGGGCGCGCCGATCAGGCGGCTGACGGAGTGCTTCTCCATGTATTCGCTCATGTCGATGCGGGCCATGGCCTGCTCGTCGTCGAACAGGAACTCGGCCAGCGCGCGCGCGAGCTCGGTCTTGCCGACGCCGGTGGGTCCGAGGAAGATGAACGAGCCGATGGGCCGGTTGGGATCCTGCAGGCCCGCGCGCGAGCGGCGCACGGCGCGGGAGACGGCCTCGACGGCTTCGTCCTGCCCCACCACGCGCTGCCGCAGGCGGTCTTCCATGTGCAGCAGCTTTTCCTTCTCGCCTTCGAGCAGCCGGCTGACGGGGATGTGGGTCCAAGCGGCGACGACCTCGGCGATGTTTTCCGCCGTGACCTCCTCCTGCAGCATGCGCTGGTCCTTCTGGAGCGCGGCGAGGGCGTCCTGGGCCTTCTGGATCTTCTTTTCGGCGGCGGGCAGGCGGGCGTACTTGATCTCGGCGGCCTTTTCCAGGGCGCCGTTCCGCTGGGCCTGCTCTTCCTCGGTGCGCAGGGCGTCGAGCTCGGCGGTCGCTTTGCGGATATCGCCGATGAGATCCTTCTCGCGCGACCAGTGGGCCTTGAGCGCGGAACTGTTCTCCCGCGTTTCGGCGAGTTCTTTTTCCAGCGCTTTCAGGCGCTCCTTGGAGGCGGCGTCTTTCTCCTTCTTGAGGGCTTCGCGTTCGATCTCAAGCTGCAGGATGCGGCGCTCGAGCTCGTCGATCTCGACGGGCATGCTGTCGATTTCCATGCGCAGGCGGCTGGCGGCTTCGTCGACGAGGTCGATGGCCTTGTCGGGCAGGAAGCGGTCGGAGATGTAGCGGTGGGAGAGCTTGGCGGCTTCGACCAGCGCGCCGTCTTGGATGCGCACGCCGTGGTGCGCCTCATAGCGCTCCTTGAGGCCGCGCAGGATCGCGACGGTGTCCTCCACGCTCGGCTCGTCCACCCGCACGGGCTGGAAGCGCCGCGCCAGGGCGGGATCCTTTTCGATGTATTTGCGGTATTCGTCGAGCGTGGTGGCGCCGACGCACCGCAGCTCGCCGCGGGCCAGCGCGGGCTTGATCATGTTCGAGGCGTCCACGGCGCCCTCGGCCTTGCCCGCGCCGACGAGGGTGTGCAGCTCGTCGATGAACAGCACGATCGCCCCCGCGCTGGCGACGACCTCCTTGAGGAACGCCTTGAAGCGGTCCTCGAATTCGCCGCGGTACTTCGCGCCGGCGAGCATCGCGCCCAGGTCCAGCGAGACCACGCGCTTGTTCTTGAGGCCCTCGGGCACGTCGCCCGCCACGATGCGCCGCGCGAGCCCTTCGGCGATGGCGGTCTTGCCGACGCCGGGCTCGCCGATGAGCACGGGGTTGTTCTTCGTGCGGCGCGAGAGCACCTGCATCACCCGGCGGATCTCGTCGTCGCGCCCGATGACGGGATCAAGCGTGCCCTTCCGGGCGTCGTCGGTCAGGTCGCGGCCGTACTTCTTGAGGGCTTCGTACTTGTCCTCGGGGGCCTCGTCGGTCACGCGCCGGCTGCCGCGCACCGCCTGCAGGGCCTGGAGCACGGACTCGACGGTGACGCCCAGGCCGCCCGCGACCTTCGCGGCTTCGCCGCCCTTGCGGCCGAGCGCGGCCAGGAACAGATGCTCCGCGCTGATGTATTCATCCTTCATCTGCGCGGCGAGCTTGGCGGCCGCCTCGATCGTCGTTTGCAGGTCGCGCGAGCCGCCGCGCTGCAGCCCTTCGCCTTCCACTTGCGGACGGGACCGGAGCTGGCGGTCCAGCACGTCGCCGAAGAGGTCGGCCTTGACGCCGATCTTCTCCAGGACGGACGGCACGACGCCCCCCTCCTGCCGGACGAGGGCCCGCACGAGATGCAAGGTGTCCACTTCGCCATGGCGGTGCTCCTCGGCGAGCCGTTGCGCCTCCCGGAGGGCTTCCAAGGCCTTGGTCGTCAGTTTGTCGGTGTTCATGGGCGCATCCATCCTTCCGACCGCCCAGCATAGCGCAAGGGGACGGGAATTTCAAATGCGCGCCGGACCGCCCCTTCTTCGATTCCCGAAATGGAAGATTGCGGGAGGGGACGCCAACCCGCTATGGTGCGAAGTGGTTCCGCGCCCCGGGGGGCCGGAAGGACACAGGAGATGCCGTGAGGAAAAGGTCGACGCTGCTCTCGCCGAAAATCCGGGCCCGGACGCATATGGGAGCGCTTCTTCTGGGGGTCTTGCTTGTCGGCGCCTTGTTCGCCGCCTGGTCGATCCGGCGCGAAGACCGGCAAATGCGCGAAGAGCTGCTCCTGCAGACCCGCCTCTTGGCGCAAACCCTCCCGCTGGATCGATTGAAGACCCTGCGGGGGAATCTCTCCGACGAGCAACGACCGGAATACCGCCGGCTCAAGGAGCAGCTCCAAGCGGCCGCGCAGATCAACCCGGCCTGGAAATGGGTCTATCTGATGGGGATCCGGAAAAACGGCGCCGTCTATTTCCAGATGGATTCCGAGGCCTACGATGCGCCAGACCCCTCCCCGCCCGGCCAGATCTACGACGAGGCCTCGCCGATCCTCCGGGCCGTGTTCGATTCGCGCATCTCCGCCACCGAAGGCCCGATCCCGGACCGCTGGGGCGTGTGGGTCAGCGCCTTCGTTCCGCTGGTCGATCCCAAAACCGACCAACTGATCACCGTGGTGGGCATCGACATCGAGGCGGGCCGCTGGCGCGCGCTGGCGGTCCGCGCCGGCCTCGCCCCCGGCCTGTTCACCGCGACGCTGATCGTCATCCTGTCGCTCGCCTATCTGCTGAGAGGCCGGCAGGAAAAGGCCGGCGGCAAGATCCAGCGCCGCTGGCGGCATCTGGAAGCCTCGTTGGTCACCGCCAGCGGGCTGACCTTGACCTTGGCGACGGTCTGGCTCGCCCGCTTGGTCGAGATCCGCTACCAGAAAGAAGCCTTCATCTCGATCGCCCAGATCCGGACCGGGCGCATCCTCGACGCCTTCCTCACCCTCCGCAACTCGGAACTGGAAGGCCTCGCCCGCTTCATCGAAGGCAGCGAGTTGGTGACGGCCCATGAATTCCGGAACTATGCCCGGCATCTGATCCGGGTTCCGGAAGTGCTGGCCTGGGCCTGGGTGCCTCTCGTCGAAAGCGGGGAAATAGACGCCTTCGAGCAAGCGGTCCGCGATGCGGGCTGGCAAGGGGAACCCTACCGGATCTGGGAGACCGATGCGGCCGGAGCCCCGATCCCCGCCACCGCCCGTTCCGTCCACTATCCCATCTATTATGTGAGCACGTCCGAATCCCTCGCGCCCTACGGGATCAACCCCGGCCGCGATCTGGGCGCCATCGGCCCCATCCGGACCACCTTGGAATCGGCTTTGCAAACCGGATTGATTTCCTCCACCGACGTCCTCCCCTCCCTGCCGGGTTCCTCCCTCCACCGGACGCAGATCCTCGTCTTCCGGCCGATCCACCAGATGGGCAATCGCAAGGCCTTCTCCGGATTTGCCATGGCGGCGGTGGATCCGGAGATCTTCCTCAAGGCCTTCCTCGGCGAAAATCTGGAGGAAAACCGCTTCGTCTCCCTGGATCTGCTGCACCTGCGCGCCGACGCCCCGCCCGAGCCCGTCGCCTCGATCTCCACGCCGGGAATCCCCCGCGATTCACCGTTCCCCCTGGCGGGCCCCTGGACCTTTACGCGCCCCATCCTGGCGTTTGGCCGGACCTATGCCGTCGCCATCCGTCCCTCGGCGGAATTCCTCGCCCACTTCTCGTTCCATCTGGCCTGGATCGCCCTGCTGGCCGGACTGGCCATCACCTTCGCCAGCGCCCTCGTGATCGCCTTCATCGCGCATCGGCGCGAGGACATGGAGCGGCTGGTGGACGAGCGGACCTTCGACCTGGCCAGCAGCATGCGCCGCTACGACCTGCTCGCCCGCCACAGCCGCACCATCACCTGGGAAACCGACGCCGCCGGGCGCTACACCGACGTCAGCTCCGTCGCGGAAGAAGTCCTCGGCTATTCCCCCCGGGACTTGATCGGGAAAATGCATTTCTACGACCTCCATCCCGAAGAGGGCCGCGCGGCGTTCAAGCAGGCCGCCTTCGTGGCCTTCGCCCGCCGGCAGCCGCTCCTGGATTTCGTCAATCCCGTGCTCGCGGCCTCGGGCGAGATCGTCTGGGTCTCCACCAACGGGATGCCCATTCTGAACCCGGACGGAAGCCTGCGCGGCTACCAGGGGACGGACAAGGACATCACCGAGCGCAAGCGCGCCGAGAGCGCCTTGGCCGCCTTGGCGCGGCAGAACCAAGAGGCGGCGGAGCGCTACAAGACCCTGATCAGCGCCTCGAACACCGGCGCGTGGGAATACCACGACGACACGGCCTACATGTGGGCCAGCCCCGAATATTTCGCCATGCTCGGCCGCCAGGCCTCCGACTTCGGCCTCGCCGCCGGAGAGCCCAACATCGAACAAATCTGGCTCGACCTGATCCACCCCGACGACAAGGGGCGCTGCCAGGGGAATTTCATCGACTACATGAAGCAGCCCGAGGGCATCTATCAACACGCCTTCCGCATGCGCCACGCCGACGGCCACTGGGTGTGGATCCTCTCGCGCGGACGGGTGCTGCGGGACGAGGACGGCCGCCCCACCCCCGTGGTCGTGGGCACCCACATCGACATTTCCGAGTCCAAGCGCGCCGAGGAATACCGCGAAACGGGCGTGAAGATCCTCCAGCTCCTCAACGAGCCCGAGGACTTGAACGACCTGCTCCAGCGCTTGGTCGCCATGCTCAAGGAATCCACCGGCTTCGACGCCGTGGGCATCCGCCTCCAGATGGGCGACGACTTCCCCTATGCGGTCCAGCAGGGCTTCTCCTGCGATTTCGTGGCCGAGGAAAACGACCTGGCCGCTCGCGATGCGCAGGGCCAGGTGCGCCTGCGCTGCGCCTGCGGCCTCGTCCTGTCCGGCAACACCGATCCGGCCGACCCGCTGTTCACCGCCGGCGGCAGTTGCTGGACGAACGACGCCCGCCAATGGCTGGATCTCCCGCCGGCGGGGCGGGAGCCGGATCCGGCGCCCCCCAATCGCTGCGCCCGCGACGGCTATGCCTCCTTGGCGCTGCTGCCCATCCGCGCGCAAAACCGCATCGTCGGCCTCCTCCAGTTCAACGACCGCCGCCAGGATCGCTTCTCCCTCGAAACCATCCAGATCCTCGAGGGCATCGCCGCCCACGTCGGCGAGGCCCTCCAGCGCAAACGCGCCGAGCAGGACTACCGCACGCTCTTCCACGAAATGCTCGAAGGCTTCGCCGTCCATGAAATCATCTGCGACGCCCAGGGCCGGCCGGCCGACTATCGCTTCCTGGCCGTGAACCCCACCTTCGAGCGCATCACCGGCCTGAAGGCCGCGGACATCATCGGCCAGACCGCCCGGGACGTGCTCCCCCAGCTCGAGCCGTATTGGATCGAAACCTACGGGAAGGTGGCGCTGACCGGCGAACCGGCTTTTTTCCAGAACTATTCCGCCGCCTTGGGGAAACACTTCGAGGTGACGGCCTTCCGGCCCGCCCCCAAGCAGTTCGCCTGCATCTTCAGCGACGTCACCGAACGCAAGCGCGCCGAAGACGGGCTGCGGGAAAGCCGCCGCCAATACGCCGCGCTCGTGGCCCATCTGCCGGGCATGGCCTACCGCTGCCGGAACGACCAGTCCTGGACCATGGAGTTCGTCAGCGAGGGCTGCCGCGAACTGACCGGCTACGCCCCCGCCGACCTGGTCGAAAACAAAACCATCTCCTTCAACGAACTCATCCGCCCGGCCCATCGCGAGCGCCTCTGGCGGAAATGGCAGCAGGTCCTCGCGGATCACGGCAAGTTCGAGGATGAATACGAGCTCACCGCCCGCGATGGCGCCGTCAAATGGGTGTGGGAACAGGGCGAAGGCGTCTATGCCGAGGACGGCCGCCTCCTCGCGCTCGAAGGCTTCATCGCCGACATCACCCAGCGCAAGCGCGCCGAAACCGAACGGGAGCGGCTGACCCGCGCCATCGAGCAGTCCGGCGAAACGATCGTCATCACCGACGCCGACGGCACCATCCTCTATGTGAACCCCGCCTTCACCCGGACGAGCGGCTATTCCCGCGAAGAGGCCCTCGGCCAAAATCCGCGCATCCTCCAAAGCGGCGTGCAGGACCGGGCCTTCTACCGCCAGATGTGGAAAACCCTCGGCGCCGGCGAAACCTGGGAAGGCCAGATCGTCAACCGGCGCAAGGATGGCCGCCTCTATACCGAGCAGGCCTCCATCTCGCCCGTCCGCGAGGCCGGCGGGCGCATCGTCCATTTCGTGGCCGTCAAGCGCGACATCTCCCAGCAGCTCCTCGACCTGGAGGAAAAGGAGCAGCTCCAGACCCAGCTGGTCCAGGCGCAGAAGATGGAATCGATCGGCCGCCTCGCCGGCGGCGTGGCGCACGACTTCAACAACATGCTCCAGGCCATCCTCGGCTATGCCGAAATGGCCCTCGAACAGGTCGCGCCCGGCCAGCCCCTGCATTCCGACCTCGCGGAGATCCAAAAGGCCGCCCGGCGCTCGTCCTTGCTCACCCGCCAGCTGCAGGTCTTCGCCCGCAAGCAGGCCGTCGTCCTCCAGGTGCTGGATCTCAACGCCGCCGTCGAGAGCATGTCCGGCATGCTGCGCCGCCTGATCGGCGAGGAAATCGAGCTGGCCTGGAAACCGGGCCCCCACCTCGGGCTCGTCAAAATGGATCCCATCCAGCTCGACCAGATCGTGGCCAACCTGTGCATCAACGCGCGGGACGCCGTCGGGAAATCCGGCCGCATCGCCATCGAAACCGCCAATGCCCGGATCGACCACCCCACCCACAGCGTCCATGGCGACATCGAGGCCGGCGCCTATGTCCTCCTGTCCGTCGCCGATGACGGATGCGGCATGGCGCCGGACGTGCTCGACCACATCTTCGAGCCGTTCTTCACCACCAAGCAGACCGGAAAAGGAACCGGCCTGGGACTCGCCACGGTCTATGGCATCGTCAAGCAGAACCACGGCGGCATCCGGGTGCGGAGCGAGCCGGGCCGGGGCAGCGTCTTCCAGATCTTCCTGCCGCGGTGCGACGGAGAAGAATCCCCCCCCCCCCAACGGCTCGATGAAGACGAGGCCCCCGCCAGCCGCGGCGGCGAAACCATCTTGCTGGTCGAGGATGAAAACGCCATCCTCCAGGCCGCCCGCCGGATGCTCGAATCCCTGCACTACCGGGTGCTGGCGACCTCCTCGCCGGACGAAGCGCTCCGGTTGGCCGAGAAACACAAGGACCGGATCCAGCTGCTTCTCACCGATGTCATCATGCCCGGGATGAACGGCCCCGAGCTGGTCCGCCAGCTGCTGGCCCGCCAGCCCAAGCTCGCCTATCTCTACATGTCCGGCTACACGGCGAACCTGATCGCGGAGCAAGGCGTGCGCGAAGACAGCGTGAACTTCATCCAGAAGCCATTTTCAAGGATCGGGCTCGCCCAGAAGGTGCGGGCCGTTCTCGACGGCACATAACCCCGCCCCCCCGGGCTTCACATCTTCGCGAGGGACGGGTTGCGGACGGCCACGCCTTGGCTGGCGAGGTAGGCCTTGACCTGCCGCACCGTGAACGTGCCGAAATGGAACACGCTGGCGGCCAGCAACGTGCTGGCATGGCCTTCCTTCACCGCTTCCAGAAAGTGGATCAGCTTGCCCGCCCCCCCGCTCGCCACCGTCGGCAGCTTCGTCGCATCCACCAGCCCCCGGATCAGCTCCAGGTCGTAGCCCCGCTTGGAGCCATCGCCCAGCTTGCTGGTCGGCAACAGGCCGCCCACGCCCAGATCCGCCATCTTCTTCGCGAACTCGATCGCATCCGCGCCCGTCGGCGTGCGCCCGCCATCGACATACACCTCGCGCTGCGACGGCAGCTTCGCGTTGCGGTCCGCGTCGATCGCCACCACGATCACCCCGCCCCCGAACCGCTTCACCGCCTCCGCCACGAAGGCCGGATCCCGGAACGCCGCGGAAGAAATGCTGACTTTCTTCGCCCCGGCCTCCAGCGCGGATTCCACATCGGACAAATTCCGGATGCCCCCGCCCACCGTCACCGGAATCTGCACGGCCGAGGCCACCTGCCGCACCACCCCGAACACCGTCCGGCGCTTTTCATGCGTGGCCGTGATGTCCAAAAACCCCAGCTCGTCCGCCCCGGCGGCTTCGTAGGCCGTCGCGCAGGCGACCGGATCGCCCACGTCGATCAAATCCACGAAATGGATTCCCTTCACCACGCGCCCGCCGCGGATGTCCAGACATGGCATGATGCTTACGATCTTCTTCATGGTCCTGCTCTCTTTTGCCCGGGGAGAATCAATTTCTAACATACTCTGGTTTTCCCCGCCCGTAAAAAGAAAATGCCGCAGGGAAAACCCTGCGGCGCTCGCCTTCCCCGGCGGGAAGCAAACGGACTAGCTCAGGCGATGGCCGACCTCGGCTTCGGCCAAGGACCAGAAATAGGCGCTGTCGCCGTTGAACCCATGGCGCTCGGCGATGAAATAGGCGGCTTGCTCGATCATCTTGTAGCGCTGCTCCGGGCTGATTTCAGGCTTCTTCTTGGCGGCGGGCTTGGCGGCCGCGACGGCCTTCGGAGCGGCCTTGGCCACCGGCTTCTGAACGGGCGCGGCTTTTGCCACGGCCTTCTTGGCGGGCGTTTTCTTGACTTCCTTCATCTCTTGACTCCTTGCTCCGGGGACGGGACCGAAGCGCTTGTTTCTACTTTTCCTGCGCCCCACAGCGGGGTGCAAATCTGCGCGAAATGTATTTTACTGGGTGCGGATTGCAAGACCTTTTTCATGCCCCCCCACACTCGGGAACCCATTGGGAAACAAGCAAGTCGAGCGTATCCTCCGCGCAGACAAGCAGATAGGATATTTGGCAAGATAAATCGTTTTACCCGAAATATTTCATTCCTTATCAGCATTATCCATATGCCTGGATAGATAATCTGCGCGAATTCCACTTTGACATTTTTTCCACATATAACCCTTTTTTGACAAAATGAAGGGGCCGGAAGGGGCCGCCGCCTCAACCGGCGCTGGCGTCCAACCGCTCCAGCGCCTGCCGGGCGGCATTCATTTCGGCTTCGCGCTTGCTGGCGCCCCCTCCTTCGCCGAGCCGCTCCTCCCCCCGGAACACCGCCACCGTGAAATGCCGCGCATGGGGCGGACCGCTTTCCGCCACCCGCTCGTAGCGCGGACCGTCCTTCCCCGCCCGCTGCAGGCGCTCCTGCAAGTCCCCCTTGGGATTGTCGTCCCCGCCCGCCTCGACCGCCTCGGCGATCTCGTCGGCGAATTCCTTCTCGAACACCTGCCGCACCGGCCCGGGCCCCCCATCGAGCCACAGCGCGCCCATCACCGCCTCGAGCGCGTCGGCCAGCAACGCGCCCTTCTCCCGGCCGCCGCCCTGGTCCTCCCCGCGCCCCAGGCGCAGGAAATCGCCCAGCCCCAGCCGCCGCGCCACGCGCGCCAGCGCCGCCGCGTTCGTCAGGCGGCTGCGCACCTTCGTCAGCGTCCCCTCCCGCCAATCGCTCCGGTGCGCCACCAGCCACTCGGCCGATATCGCGCCCAAAATCGCGTCGCCCAGGAATTCCAGCCGCTGGTTTTCCATCCCGTCCGGCGGATTCGTCTCGGCCGCATGCGACCGGTGCGTCAGCGCCGCCGCCAGCAGGCCGGGCCGGCGGAAAACGTGCCCCAGCCGCTCCTCCAGCGCCCCCAGCTCGGGGGCTTGTTCAGATTCCGCCATGGATCGCCGCCTTTCTCACGCCCGGGGATGGTATTGATGGTGGACCGCCTGCAGCCGCCCTTGGTCCACGTGCGTGTAGATCTGCGTGGTCGAGATGTCCGCGTGCCCGAGCATCTCCTGGATGATCCGCAGCGAGGCGCCGTTGGCCAGCAGATGCGACGCGAACGAATGCCGCAGCATGTGCGGCGATATCTCCTGGCGGATGCCCGCCTTCCGCGCATAGGCCCGGATGTGCCGCCACAGCGTGATGCGCGACAGCGGCTGCCCCAGCCGCGACAGGAACACCGCGCGGCTCCCGCCGCCCCCGCGCGACGCGTACGCGGGCCGGCCCCGCTCCAGCCACGCCTGCACCGCCGCGATCGCCCGCCCCCCGATCGGCACCACCCGCTCCTTGTCGCCCTTGCCCACGCACCGGACGTACTCCGAATCGAAATGCAGCGACTCCAGCGTCAGCGCCGCCAGCTCGCTCACGCGCAGCCCCGTCGCATAGAAGGTCTCCAGGATCGCCCGGTCGCGCAATCCCCGCGCGCTGGCCGCATCGGGCGCCGCCAGCAGCCGCCCCACCTCCTCGATCGACAGCGTCGGCGGCAGGATCTTCCAGAGCCGCGGCGAGTCCATCGCGTCGGCCACGTTCACCGCCAGCAGCCCCTCCCGCGACAAATGCCGGAAAAAAACCTTGATGGCCACCAAGCGCCGCGCGAGGCTCGCCGCCGCCAACCCCTTCTGCTTGCCTTCCATCAGGAAATCCAGCAGGTCCCTCCGCTCCACCTCCTGGATGCCCCCCCGCCCCTTCCGGGACAGGAACGCCAGGAATTCCGACAGGTCGTGCCCGTAGGCCAGGCGCGTGTTCTCGCTCAGCCCGCGCTCCAGCACCAGGTGGTCCATGAACTGGTCGAGCAGGAAGCGCATCGCCCGGGCGGTGGCCCTATTTCCCTTCGCGCGGCCGCGCGGCCCAGTCCGCCAGCAGGCGGGCGCCGACCAGCGTGGCCCCCGGCGCGCCATGGGGCTGCGCCGATTCCAGATAGGCCGTCCCCGCGATGTCCAGATGCGCCCACGGAATGCCGGCGGGCACGAACTGCTTCAGGAACGCGCCGCCCGCGATCGTGCCGGCCGTGCCGTCGCCCATGTTCTTCAGGTCGCTGAACGGCCCCTTGAGCATCTCGTCGTATTCCGGCCACAGCGGCAGCTGCCAGAGGCGCTCGCCCGTGGCTTCGCCCGATAGCATCAGCTCCAAGATCAGGCGGTCGTCGTTGCCCATCACCCCCGTCGCCTCGCGGCCCAGCGCGATCACCACCGCGCCCGTCAACGTCGCGATGTCCACGATCGCCGCCGGCTGCTCCTCCGCCGCGAAGGTCAGCGCGTCGGCCAGGATCAGGCGCCCTTCCGCGTCGGTGTTCAAGATCTCGATGGTCTTCCCGTTGCGCGCCGTCACGATGTCGCCGGGACGCGCCGCGCCGCCCCCGGGCATGTTCTCCACCGCCGGGAGGTAGGCGACCACCGGGCGCGGCACCTTCAGCCGCGCGGCCAGCAGCACCGTCGCCAGCGCCGCCATGCCGCCGCTCTTGTCGTATTTCATCCATTCCATGTTCTTGCCGGGCTTGAGGCTGATCCCGCCCGAGTCGAACATCACGGCCTTGCCCACCACCACCAGCGGCTTCAGGCCGCGCTTCCCCGCGTAGGCCAGCCGGATCAGGCACCCCGGCCGCCGGCTGCCCTGCGCCACCGCCAGCAGCGCGCCGCATTTTTCCTTTTTCAGCGCGGCCATGTCCCACGTGCGGCACGTCAGCCCCGCCGCCCGCGCCAGCTTCTTCGCGCGCGCCGCCAGATCCATCGGCCCCAGCGCGTTGGCCGGTTCGTTCGCCAGATCGCGCACCTCGCGCAGCGTTTCCCCCTCGATCGCCGCGCGCTTCACCGCTTCCCGCACGCCCCTTCCCGCCAGCGCCGCCCCCGCGAATTCGAACGCGAAGGCATGCGCCTTCTTCTTCGCCCGGTACGCCTCGAACGCATACTCGCCCGACAGCAACCCCGCCGCCGCCAGCCCCGCCAACTCCGGCGTCCCCATCGGGAACGACGCGGCCGAAGGCCACTCGAACGAGGCCCGCCGCACGATCGCCGCCTTCTCCAGCGCGCGGCCCGCCGCCGCCCACGCCCGCCACCAGCGCGCCGCGTGGAACTCCGCCTGCTGCCCGATGCCCACCAGCAGCACCGGCGCCGCCACGCCCTGCGGCCACGCCGTGGCCCCCGCCTTGCCCTTGAACTTCTCCGCTTGGATCCAGCCGTCCAGCGCCTGCCGGTCCGCCGCCGACAGCGAGGACGCCGCCAGCAGCTCCCCGTCCTGCACCAGCGCCACCCGCGCATCCGGCCGTGACGGCCGCGCCGCCCACCGGAATTCGATCGCCCTATTCATCGCCGCGCCATTCCGGCGGCAGCTTCGCCCGGGCCTCCTCGTTCGCGGACAGGTCGTTCACGGCGAATCCCGCGTTCCTCACCGCCACCTCGATGTTCCGCCGCCCCAGCCGCACGTTGTCGTATTTCACCCACGCGGTCCGCTCCGCCAGGTCCATGCGGACGTCGAGGATCACCCCGTCGCCCAGCCGGCCGATCGCGCCCTGCACCGCTTGCGCGCTGCCCTCGGTCTTCATCGCGGGGATCTTCAGCTCGATTTCCGAAACCGTGTTGCGGAAGCAGCCCGCGCCCAGCGCCAGCAGCGCCGCGAGCCCCCATCCTCCCAGTGTTCTCTTGTTCATCCTCAACGCCTCCAATTGCTCCGCAAACTATTCCACCCCGCCGCCGCCCTGTCAACGCCTCCGATGCGGGGCCGGATTCACCGCGCGCCGGCCGCCGCCCCCGATTCCGCCCGGTCCAGCGCCAGCTGCCGCCCGATCAGTTCCGCCGCCAGCCCCGCGCGCGCCGTCAGCTCCGGATGCGACTCCGCGTCCGCCGCCGCCGCGAAGGCGCGATACCGCTCCAGCGCCTCCGCGCGCCGCCCCTGCCGCCAGACGGCCAGCGCCAGGTTCAGCCGCGCATTGGGCGCGTCCGGCTCGCGCTCCAGCAGCGCGCGATAGGCCGCCTCGGCGGCCGCGTACTGCTCCAGATGCATCCATTCGCCCGCTTGCCGGTAGCGGAAATACGTCGCGTGCCCCCGCCGGGCGGCCTGGCCATACAGCGCCGCCGCGCGGTCGTGCCGCCCCTCCGCGCAGGCCTGCCGCGCCCGCCGCTCCATCTCCGGCGCGTCGTTCGCGCCCAGGCTCTCCCGGTGGAAAAAGCCCCACCCCAGCAGTCCGGCGACCAGCGCCGCGCCGCAGGCCAGCCCCGCGCGCGCGACGCCCCGCCCATGCGCATCCAGCCAGCGCGCCGGCGGCAGGATCTTCGCCGGCGCGGACGCATGCGCCGCGCCCGCCGACAGCACCGCCCACGCCGCCGCCTCCGCCGGCGACGCCCCCGCCGGAAGCCCCCACCGCCGCAGCTTCGCCGCCACCCCATGGTGCGGCGTCGGCCGCAACAGCGCGAAAAACAGGATCCGCGCCCGCGCCGGCCACGCCGCCGGATCCCAATCCGCCACCCGCGGCCGCAGCCCTTCGGCCATCGCCACCGTGCGCCCCCCCCACGCCAAGGGGAAGAATCCGCACGGCGAAAAATCCGGCTCGCTCGCCCCCCCTTCTTCATATCGGTGGAACGCGGCGGCCTCTTCGTTCCAGAAATTCTGCTTCAACCATTCGTCCAGTTCGCGTTGCTCCCCCTCCGCCTGGTCCAGCGCCCGCTCGAACCCCGCCCGCCCTTCCGCCAAGTCGCCGAACGCGGACGCCTCGTTCGACAGCAGCACCGCCAGATCCACCGTGAACCGGCCCGGCGCGTATTCCCCGGGAAACAGCGCTTCGTCCGCCGACGGCCACAGCGGCAGGCCCGTCCCCCGCGTGTCGTATCGATCGAACTCGCGCGCCACGCACCGCGCCAGCCCGGGCAGGAGACGCTCCAAAAAGGGATCCGGATCCGGCAGCGCCTCCGCCACCCGCGCCGCCCACTGGCAGACCACGGGGCACGCCGGCGCCAGGTTCCCCTCTTCGTCCGCCGCCGCCACCCACGCCTCGATCAGCCGCGCCGCCACCTCGGGGTCCGCCACGCTCCACGCCGCGATCGCCAGCGGCAGGAATTCCCCCGCCGCCGCCGCGTCCGTCGGCAGCGCGGCCAGCGCCGCCTTCCCCGCCGGGGAATCCAGCCAGCGCCGCCTCGCCGGATCCTCCCGCCGCTGTTCGGTAATCCCATCCATCCCGCCAGTATATCCTCTGGCCCCCCTTCCTCCAGTTTTCTTTTTCCGCCCCGTCCCGCCTGGACGCAAGGCGGTTCTGCGGAGGAAAGGCCAAAACGGATGCGCCCCTGTTCCTAATCTTAATCCTGATCATCATCCGGCGGTGCCCCTCGCACATTCCCGGGGGCGGGCCAAAGCCGTCCGGGAACTGGAGCGCGATGAGAATCGCGATTCGGATTTGGATTCAGAATAGAAGGGGGGAATCCCGCAAAACTTCCTTGCGCCCCGTCCCGCCTGCTCGATGCGGCCGGCTGAATTCGTAATTGAATCCCCCTCCCCCCGCCGCTACACTTCCGCCCATGAAACTCTTTTCCTCCCGTCGCTCCGCCGGCCTCGCGCTGCTCGCGCTGGCGGCCTCTTCCGCCTCCGCCGAAACGCGGATGCAGGTCGCCGCCCCGGCCGCTTCCGTCTACACCCAGCCCTCCGCCGCCGCCCAGCGGATCGGCCAGGCTTCCTCCGGCGAAATCCTTTTCGTCGCGCGCTTCGACGGCGAGTGGGCCGCCATCTCCCCGCCCGACCGCCTCTCCGTCTGGCTCAACAAGGACTTCATCGAAGGCAACCGCGTCATCGCCAAAAGCATCCAGGTCCGCTCCGGCCCCGGCGTCCAATTCGATGTCGTCGGCGTGCTCGAGCGCGGCGCGCCCGTCATGCCCCGCGGCGAAGAGGGCGACTGGACCCAGATCGCTCCGCCCTCCTCCGTCACCCTGTGGGTCAAGAAGAGCGACCTCTCCGAAGTCCGCGCCCACACCACGCCCATCCGCGAAGTCGCCACCGCCTTCCGCAACTGGGCCCCGGTCCTGGGAAACCTCGTCGACAATGCCC
>SABN01000018.1 GCA_009928955.1 Opitutia bacterium
CCCGACCGCCGTCGGCGCCGTCCCCGATCCGTCGTAGGTGAAGCCCACCGCCAGCCCCGCCGGCACCGTCGCCGCCGTCGCCGCCCGCGCCGTCCCGTCATAGGTCTGCGACAGGTTCCCCAGCGTCACGCCCGCCGCCGCCTTCGAAACCGAGAACGTGTTCGTCACCGCCGGCGCCGGGTTCCAGCTGCCATCGCCCGCCTGCGACGCCACGATGCTCACCGTCCCCGCCCCCGTGAACGTCAGCGTCGTCAGCCCCGCGATCGTCCCCGGCCCCGCGCCTACCGCGAACGACACCGCCAGCCCGGAGCTCGCCGTCGCCGACAGCGCCACCGCGTTCGTCGCCACCTGCGAACCGATCGCCGGGAACGTGATCGATTGGGGGGCCTTGTCCGCCTCCTCGATCTTGAGGTACTGCACGATCGCGCCATCGTCATAGATGAGGCTCTCGCCGTCGTCGGAGTCGAACGCGACATAGATGCCGTTCGCGTAGAGATCGGCGCCGCTGCGGGGCGTTTCCCAGAGCGGCTCCGTCGCCTGGCTGGAGGCGAGGTTGCGCACGTTGTAGTAGTTCGTCGGGCCGTTGACGAGGCCCAGCCGGTCCCAGCACCCCGTCAGATCATAGGTGTCGCTGGCGCCGGAATGGTCGCCCTCGTTCACGAACAGGGCGAAGGCCAGCACGGCGTCCTGGCCGGCCGCCACCGCGCCTTCTGCCTCGTACTTGGCCACGGCGAAGATTTTGCTGTTGTCGCCCCCGCCGGTCCGGCTCAGGAAATACTGGTTGGGACTTTGCAGCGCCGGGCTGTTCAGCCGCGCCCAGTTGACCCGCCCGTGCCATTGCGCCATCTCGCGCGAGGCCACGCCGGGCAGCGGCGGCTCGTCCCACACCCGCAGCTGGTTCCACTTCTTGAAGTGCGGAACATATTTCCCGAAGTTGAGCTCGAAATCGGTGAAGCCCGTCCAATTGCCGGCGCCCGTGGCGGCCTTGTACGGCCCGATGCCCTGCTCTTGGCCGTAGAAGACCATCGGCACGCCCATCACGGCCGACACCATCGCGTAGCGCGACGCGGTCACCCACGGATCGCTCCACGGCAGCACTTCGTCATGGCCGGTCAGGTTCAGCAGGACCGCCCCGCCGTTGTAGGCCGTGCGGCGCGATTCCAGCTGCCCGCGCAAGCTCCCGGGATCGCTCACCTGCGCCTGCGTGAACTGGAAGACCAGACTCTCGTTGAGGATGTCGAAATGGCGGTTCGAGCGATAGCCCGGCACGCCGCCGTCGAGCGTCTCGGCCATGAACATGAAGTTCCACTTCATGTTGCGCGTGCGGTTGATGATGTACTCCCACAGCTGCGGCGGCAGGCCCTGGCCAAAGTCGCATCGCAGGCCGTCGATGCCGTAGTCGTCGTAGGCGATGCCATGGGCATCCACCTGGCCGGGGCGATTGGTGAGGCTGTTCCCGGTCTTTTGGAGCCAATATTCGGTGTAACGCCCCATATACCGCCAGAGATCGATCGTGTCCGGCGCCATGTCCGCGAAGTCGTACACGTCCTGCTCGTTGAGATAGTTGCCGTTGCCGTCGGGGTTGTGCTCGACCAGCGCGGAATACTTGCCGTAATACAGCTCGGCCACGTCGGCCCATTTGCCGAAGTCGCCGCGGTCCGGCGCCATCGCGATGTCGTTGCTCCAGGCCGTGTGGTAGTAGGTCGCCGGCGCGCCATAGTCCTGCCAGTTGGAAAACCAGCCGGGCTTGAACCACCCGATGCGGTCGTTCTTGTTCGTGCAGAGGCCCATCGTCACGCCCATCTCGCCGAATTCCGCGTCCCACGACGTGTGGTTGAACACGCCGTCGAGCATGACGTTGATCGTGCCGATGTGGTTGGTGCTGCCCAAGCGGTTGGTGGCCCGGTCGCAATGGGCCACGAAGTTCGTGAATTCGGCGAGCGCAGCCTCTTCCGTTCCCGCGCGGCCGAAGAAGTGGTTCACGGAAAAGTAGTCGCGCGAGGCATAGGGGCTGCCTGGATTGTAGCGCACGCCCGGCGTGGCCGGATCGTTTTCCGACCGGTCGTAGCCCGACGGATGGATCGGCTGGAACCACAGGCAGTTCGCCTGGATCTTGTTGAGGTATTCGATGCTGAATTCGTTGAACGTGTTCCGGTTGGCGGGGGCCGGATCGATCAGGTCGTCGAACGTGCTGCGGCCGCTCTCGGTGTTGTCGCTGGCCTTCACCGTCAAGGTGTTCAGTTCGTACATCGTCTGCTGCAGCACCTTCTTGGGCGAGATCACGATCGCGTGGTCGCGGCGGCCCTCGGAGGAATACCACGTCCAGGTGGTTGAGCCGGCCTGCTCTTCCGTCTGATAGCGCGCCGTCAAGCGGAACGCGCCGCACTGGCCCGCGTTCGTCGTCCACACGTAGGCGCCCCCGGTCAAGGTCATCGGAAACGCCGCGAAATACGCCGTTGCATCGTTCGTCGTGATGAGGTTGCCGTCCGGCGGCTTGATGCCGTCGGGCACGCCGTCGTCGTTCCAGTCCGCGTCCACGCGGTCGCGGCGGCCCACGTTCGAAAACACCTCGACGTTGCGCGCGCCCGCCGGCGGCGTGTAGCGCACCGTGATCGATGCGGTATTGCTGGCGGCCTCGTCGATGAAGAACTTGCTCGTCGTGTAGTCCGCGTTCTGCCCGTTGACCGTCAGCTCCCCCGACCCGCCGCTGTACACGCGGTATTCGAAGAATTCCCCGTCTTTTCCGAACGCCTGGTATTCCGCCAACCGCACCACGCCGTCGCCGCCGTTCGCGGCGGAATTCCACGCGGCGACCTGGTATTGCACCAGCGTCTCCAAGTTCGTCAGCGCGTCGTCCTGGATCGTCGCCACCCACCACATCGCGTTGCCGTTCTCGCTCGGATCGTCCTCCGCATGGCTGTACGCCATCGCGTTCGTGCTCGTCAGGTCCGAGGCGAGCACTTTCTTCGCGGACTTCAGGAGGCTCAGGCGCGAAACGCCCTGGACCGTCCGCCGGCTCGCGCCGTTCGTGGTGATCCGGTAGCGCACCTCGGCGTGGTCCGCCCAGCGGTGGCCATTGGGCTCCTCATAGCCGATCTGGGTCCAGATCTGGATCGTGTCGCCGGACTCCCGCACCACGTTGCCGCCATGCCACACATAGCCCGGCTCCGTGCCCGGTTCGACGCCATAGGTGAAGGCATAGGGGTTCGCCTGCGCCGAGGCGAGGGCCGCATACTTCACGGTGTTTGATTGGTCCGTCGTGCCGAGGTAGGTCGCATCGCGGTCCGTGTAGGTGATCGCCAACACATACTCCACCGCCTGGGTTTTGCCGAAGGCGCCCGGGGGAATCGCCGCCTTCCAGTACTTGTTGTGGCCGGCCTCCGCATCGAACGACAACGCCGCGCTGCTCCACCCCCCCGCCCCTTGCAGGCGGTAATAAAGCGTGCCGCCGCTCTGGTTACCCGGACGCCCGTCGCCGTACGCCTGGTTCCCGTTGTAGATCGTCACCGTGTTCGACGCGTACGGGTGCCGCGGATTGCGCATATAGGCCCCAAAAGGCTCCGCGTTCGCCGGCGCGTGCCACGCATTGCCCAGGTTCGCCTCGCTGACCACCGCGAACGCATTTGATGCCGCATTCGTCGCCTGCGCGTATTTCACGTTGTCGAACTGCGTGCCTGTCCCGAGATAGGTCGTGTCGGCCCCGCCGTTCCCGTAGTCCACCCGCAGGTAGTATTGCAGCGTCTCGCCCAGCGCCACCGCGTTCGAGGGGATCATCCCGCACCAGTAGCGGTTGTTGCCCACGATCGCGTCAGCCGACAGGCGGTTCGACGACCACGATCCGTCCGTCGACTTCTTGTAGACCACCCAGCCGCCCGTCATGTCCGCATCCGGGTGGTAGTTGCCCACATAGACATAGGTGTTCGCGCCCGGCGTCGGGTTCGTCGGATTGCGCATCGTCACCGTCACCGGCTCCACGTTCGTCGGGAAATGCCAGCAGTTGCCGAACACCGGATCCGGCGTCCCCACCACATAGGCGAAATTCGTCCCGGCGGCATTGTTCCCCCGCAGCGTGCACAGGTCGTAGGCGCCGATGATCCGGTTCGTCGGCATCGTGCTCGTCAGCACGTAGTACTTCACCATCCGCCCCGTCGGCTGCGCCGGAATCGCGATCGTCGCGTTCGTGCCGGAGACCGATCCGATCGCCAGGGCGCTGTTGGTGAATCCGTTCGTCGTCCAGCGCGCATAGACGCCTTCACCGCTCGTCGCCGCGCTCAGCGTCGCCGTCACCGTCACCACGTTCGTCACCGCCACCGCGCTGTTGTCGAAAACCGTCAGGATGCTCACGGGATCGTTCGTCGTCGCCATGATCGCATACGCGCGGTCGGTCCAGTCGTGATATCCCGCCAACCGAAAAGTGTAATTCCTCGCGCTCGTCTCGGAAAAGGAAAGGTCCCCTCCTCCCAGGCTCGCCGTTCCAACGGTGCTGTTCACCCCGGCGCTTGTGCCCGCACCCCAATTGTTCCCAACCCAAGTGCCATTCAGGTCGAACTTGAATCCCGAGCTGGAATCCGTGTTCGTGCTTGTCAGCGTGGCCGTCCAAACCAAGTCATTGGTGAACGCGACATTTTGGGACATGTAATTGAGGTTGCCCCACCCGTTGATCTCTCCCCGCACGAACTCCGCCCGGGCCCCCGCCGCACCGCACAGGAGAACCGCCGCCGCCCGCAAAATCGTTTTGATCTTCATCGTCATCCTTGTTTCCCCCGGCGCCGCCGGGAATCCATGGTTCTGCGCGTCAAATCCAGTATTGCCGGTCCAGCGACCGGTATTGGATCGCCTCGGCCACGTGGTCGGCGGCGATGTCGGCCGCGTTGGCCAAGTCGGCGATCGTGCGGGCGACCTTCAGGATGCGGTCGTAGGCGCGCGCGCTCAGGTGCAGGTCGGCCATCGCGGCCTTGAGCAATCCCTGCGCATCGTCGTTCAGCACGCAATGCTTGTGGACGTCCTTCGCGCGCATCCCCGCGTTGCAATGGATGGCGTGGACGCCCTTGCTCTTGGCGAACCGCTCCCGCTGGACCGCCCGCGACGCCACGACGCGCGCGCGGATCGCCGCGGACCCCTCGCCTTTTTCCAGCGAGGCCAGCTGCTGGTATTCCATCGCCGGCACCTCGACATGGATGTCGATGCGGTCCAGCAGCGGACCCGAAATGCGGTTGCGGTAGCGCTGCATCTGGATCGGCGTGCACCGGCATTCCCGCTTGGCGTCGCCGTAATGGCCGCACGGACACGGATTCATCGCGGCCACCAGCATGAAGCGGCACGGAAACGTCACCGAGGCCGCCGCGCGCGCGATGGACACCACCCCGTCCTCCAGCGGCTGGCGCATCACCTCCAGCACGTTGCGGTGGAATTCCGGCAACTCGTCCAGAAACAGCACCCCGTTGTGCGCCAAGCTCACCTCGCCGGGCATCGGATGCGCGCCGCCGCCCAGCAGCCCCGCATCGGAAATCGTGTGGTGGGGCGCGCGGAACGGGCGGCCGACCACCACCGCCTGATGGGATGGCAGGACCCCGGCAATGCTGTGGATCTTGGTCGTCTCCAGCGCTTCTTCGAGCGTCAGCGGCGGCAGGATCGTCGGCACGCGCTTGGCCAGCATGGACTTGCCGGTGCCCGGCGGGCCCACCAGCAAAATGTTGTGCCCGCCGGCGACGGCCACCTCGATGGCGCGCCGCGCGAACTCCTGCCCCTTCACGTCGGCGTAATCGTCGTCATAGGCCGTCCCGCCCCGGAAGGCTTCCTGCATATCCACCGAAAACGGCGGGATCGGCTTCTTCCCCTCAATGAAATCGGCGGCTTCGCGCAGGTTCGCCACCGGATGGACGGCGAGGCCATCGACGACGGCCGCCTCCTCCGCGTTCTCCGGCGGAACCAAGATGCCTTTGCGTCCCTCTTCGCGCGCCCGCAGCGCGATGGGCAGCACCCCGCGCACGCGCCGCACCTCGCCGCTCAGCGCCAGTTCGCCCGTCACGCAGTAGTCGGCCAGCCGCGCGCCGTCCAGTTGATCTTCCGACGCCAGCATGCCCAGCGCGATGGGCAGGTCGAAGCTCGGGCCTTCCTTCTTGATGTCCGCCGGCGCCAGGTTGACCGTCGTCCGCCCCATCGGCGGCGTGAACCCGGAATTGATCAGCGCCGTCCAGACGCGGTCCGAGCTTTCCTTGACCGCCGCGTCGGGCAGCCCCACCACGACCACCTTGGGCTCCCCGTGCCCCGCATTGACCTCGATCTCGATTTCGTAGGCGTCCACCCCGAACACCGCGCCCGAATAGACCTTGGCCAGCATGGGTTCCCCTATTCCCGGTATTCCGGCAGATGCTCCGGAGGAATGTCGGCCAAGCTCGACATTCCCATGTCCTTGGGCGAAACCACGGGCGACGACAGATCCCCCCACGGGATGCCGATGTCCGGATCATCCCACCGCACGCCGAATTCATCGCCGGGCGCATAGAAATCGGTGCATTTATAGAAGAAATCGGCCGTGTCGCTCAGCACGCGGAAGCCGTGGGCGAACCCCTCCGGGATGAACAGTTGCTTGCGGTTCTCCTCCGACAACTCCGCCACCACGAACTGTCCGAACGTCGGCGAACCGCGGCGGATGTCGACCGCCACGTCGAGCACGGCGCCGCGCAGCACGCTCACCAGCTTGCCTTGCGGATGCCGGAGCTGGTAGTGCAGGCCCCGGACCGTGTCGCGGCGCGACCGCGACAGGTTGTCCTGCACGAACACCCGGTCCAGTCCCGCCTTCGCATAGAGCTTCGTCTGGTAGGTCTGGAGGAAAAACCCGCGCGAATCGCCGAACACCTTCGGAGTGAACAGCCAGACGCCGGGGATCGAAGTTTTTTCGCCCTGCAAGCTCATCGGCCTATCCCGGCGCCTCGTCCGCCATCTGCAGGAGATATTCCCCGTAGGAATTCTTCGCCATCTCCTGGCCGGTCCGGCGCAGCTGCGCGGCATCGATCCAGCCCGCCCGGAACGCGATTTCCTCGAGACACGCGATCTTGAGCCCCTGCCGCTCCTCGATCGTCTGCACGAAGTTCGACGCCTGCAGCAGCGACTCGTGCGTGCCCGTGTCCAGCCACGCGAACCCGCGGCCCAGCAGCTCCACCCGCAGCTGGCCCTGTTCCAGATACTTCCGGTTCAGGTCGGTGATCTCCAGCTCCCCGCGCGGCGAGGGCTTGAGCGCGGCGGCGACGTCGCACACCGTGCCGTCGTAGAAATACAGCCCCGGCACCGCGTAGTGCGATTTCGGCTTCGCCGGCTTCTCCTCGATGCCCAGCACCTTGCCGGACGCATCGAACTCCACCACGCCGTAGCGCTCGGGATCCTTCACCAGATAGCCAAACACCAGCCCGCCCTCCCGCAGCGCGCCCGCGCGCCGCAGGATGCCCGTCAGCCCCATGCCGTGGAAGATGTTGTCGCCCAGCACCAGCGCCACCGGATCGCCCGCCACGAATTCCCGCCCGATGAGGAACGCCTGCGCCAACCCCTCGGGCCGCGGCTGCTCGGCGTAGGCCAGCTTCAGTCCCAGCGCCGCCCCGTCGCCCAGCAACGCGCGGAAGCGCGGCAGGTCCTCGGGCGTGCTGATGATCAGGATTTCGCGGATCCCCGCCAGCATCAGGACCGAGAGCGGATAATAGATCATCGGCTTGTCGTACACCGGCAGGAGCTGCTTGCTCACCACGCGCGTGATGGGATAGAGCCGCGTCCCCGAACCGCCCGCCAATACGATGCCTTTCATCCGTCGCTCCCTTTCGCTTGAAATCCGCCCCTAGAGTCGCCGAAACCCGCCCGTTCTTCAAGCCGTTTCGCCCGACCCGCCGGACCAAAACCGAAGACGTCTCGCACAAAGGCACAGAGGCGCAAAGCTTGATCGAATATCTGGAACCCTTGCCCCTCTCTTGGACATTGGATATTCCTTGTTGAACATTGGATATTGAGATGCATTTCCGCCGGGCCCAGCTACAGGCGATCCCAGCCGTCCCCATCCCGTTTTCTCGCCAAGAGCGCCAAGACGCCCCCGCCATGCCCACGCTTCTTGGCGACCTTTGCGTCCTTTGCGAGAGGAATGTTCCGGCCGGTTCTCAGCCCCGGCGCGCTTCGAGCGCGGCCAGCGCCTCGTCGGGCACGTTCAGGCCCCCGAACCCGACGCCGAGCTTGATGCCCGGGGAGACTTCGCCATGATAATCGGAGCCGCCCGTCGGCACCAGATTGGCCTTCTGGGCCATCGCCAGATAATCTTGGATCAAGTCGGCGGAATGCTCCGAATAGTAGCACTCCACGCCGCCGAGGCCGACGCCCGCCAGCTCGACGAACAGCGCGAGCATGGCTTCCTTGCCCACGCGCAGGGTGAAGGGATGCGCCAGCACGGCCACGCCCCCCGCCTGCCGGATCAGCGCCACCGCCACCTCCGCCGTCAGGCGCGGACGGTCCGCATAGCCCGGCTTGCCGTCGCCCAGCCACTTGTCGAAGGCCTCGTTCTTGTCCTTCGCGTAGCCCTTCTGCAGCATCACCTGCGCGAAATGCGGACGCCCCACCACGTCCTCGCCCGCGAAGGCGGCCACTTCTTCCCAAGCCATGGCGAAGCCCAGCGCGTTGAGCTTCTCGAGCATGGCGCGGTTGCGCATCGCGCGCCCGTCGCGGATCCACTCCATCTGGCGCAACAATTCGGGGTTTTCCAAATCCATCCAGTAGCCCAGCATGTGCATCACCCCCGACGAGCAATCCACGCTGAGCTCCACGCCCGGCACCGCGCGCACCGTCGTGCCCGCCGCCGCCGCCAGGAACCGCGGCACGCCCGCCGTCGTGTCGTGGTCCGTCAGCGCCAAGGCGGTCAGGCCGATCTTGACGGCCTCCGCCACCAGCTGTTCGGGGGTCAGCGATCCGTCGGAATAGGTCGAATGGCAATGCAGGTCGATCATCGGGTCTCCTCGGGGCCGAGGCCCCTTTCTCAAATTACAAGCGCCGGACGGGTCTCCCCGTCCGGCGCTGCGTCGTGCGGCACCCCGCACCAGACGACGGGAACCTAGTTTTTTCCGGAACCGGGCGACCATTCCTCGGGCTTGTCGGAGGAGCTGAGCGCGGCGTCGAACGCGCCGGCCAGATCCACCAGGTCTTCGCCCGGGCGCAGGCCTTCGAGCATGCTGTCGTCGACCTTGAACTCGTCGTCCGCCAGCTTGGCGGCCTTGATGCTCAGGCCGATGCGGCGGTCGATCGGATCGATCTTGATGACGCGCGCCTCGACCTCCTGGCCGGGCTGCAGCACGTCGCGGATCTTGGCCACGTGGTCGTCGCTGATCTGGCTGATGTGGACGAGCCCGTCCACGCCCTCTTCCAGCTCCACGAACGCGCCGAAGCTCGCCAGCTTGCTGACCTTGCCCTTGATGAGCTGGCCGATGCGATAGCGGCCGGAAATGCCCGCCCAGGGATCTTCCTGCGCCTGCTTCAGGCCCAGGGAAATGCGCTGGTTCTCGGGCGAAACCTCGAGCACGATGGCCTCGACTTCGTCGCCCTTCTTGAGCACTTCGCTCGGGTGGTTGATCTTGCGCGCCCAGCTCATGTCGGACACGTGGATCATGCCGTCCACGCCCTCTTCCAGCTCCACGAACGCGCCGTAGTTGGTGAAGTTGCGGACCTTGCCCTTCACGCGGGTGCCGATCGGATACTTCGAGGCCACGTCGTCCCACGGATTGGCTTCCGTCTGGCGGATGCCCAGGGAGATCTTCTGCTCCTCCTTGTTCACGTTGAGCACCACCGCCTCGACCATGTCGCCCACGTTCAGCACGTCGGACGCGCGCGCCACGCGCTTCGTCCACGAAATCTCGCTGACGTGCACGAGGCCTTCGACGCCCTCTTCCAGCTGCACGAACGCGCCGTAGGGCACCAGATTCACGACCTTGCCGTGGATGCGGGTCCCCTTCGGGTACTTCATCTCGATCTCTTCCCAGGGATTCTGAAGCTTCTGCTTCAGGCCGAGCGAGATCCGCTCCTTCTCCTGGTTGACGTCCAGCACGAACACCTCGAGCTCCTGGCCGACCTGCACCACCTCGCTCGGATGGTTGATGCGGCCCCAGCTCATGTCCGTGATGTGCAGCAGGCCGTCCATGCCGTTGAGGTCCACGAACGCGCCGAAATCGGTGATGTTCTTCACCACGCCCCGGCGGGTCTGGCCAGGCTGGATCTCCAGCAGCAGCTTCTTCTTCATCCCGCGGCGCTGCTCTTCGATCAGGTCGCGGCGCGACAGCACGATGTTGCGGCGCTCCTTGTTGATCTTGAGCACCTTGCACTCCAGCGTCTGGCCCATGAACTCGTCGAGGTTGCGCGTCGGCACCACGTCGATCTGCGAACCCGGCAGGAAGGCATCCACGCCCACATCCACCAGCAGCCCGCCCTTGACCTTGCCCTTGACCACGCCCGACACCACCGCGCCTTCTTCGCACGTGGCCAGCACGTTGTCCCAGTTGCGCTGCTGTTCGGCGCGCGACTTGCTCAGGATCACCATCCCGTGCTCGTCCTCGAGGCGCTCCAGCAGCACTTCGACCTCGTCGCCCACGTGGAGTTCGCCCAAATTCTTGAATTCAGCGGCCGGCAGCAGGCCTTCCGACTTGTAGCCGATGTTGATCAGCACTTCCTGCGGGCGGATCTCGACGATCTGTCCCTTGACGATCGCGCCTTCGGTGAAGGTCTTCAGGGTTTCTTCGTACATCGCCATCATCTTGGCGCGCTCGGCATCCACTTCGACGACGGGTTTCTTCGTTGTTTTCTTAGCCATTGACTCTCGAGAGGTTGATGACTCCGGGCTTTCTTTTTTCCAGGTTCGCGGCGGAAAGCCCACTGAAGGCCGGCGAACAGGCGTTCCGTTCCGGAATTGCTCCGGAAACTGGGAACGGCGCATTCCACCACACCCCGGGGGCGCCGCACAAGCCCTAAAACAAGAAATAGGCGGAAAAACGGAGCCGGGCGGCCGCGCGGAGCCGTTTTTGGCCGTTTTTACGTGGCTGTTCAGGCTTTTGACGGCGCAGCGGCAGCGGCGGCGGTTCCGCTTGTGCTCCCATGCGACCCTTGCGGCTTGCGGGTTGACCGATCTTCCGGTCTGGATTGCTTTTGGGTTCCCGTTTCCGCTAGGTTTTCGCCTCGATGAAGCTGCGTCTGGCAAAACTCATTACCGGCCTGCTGTTGCTGCCGCTGTGCATCGCGCTATCGATGACGCTATGGCGGGCGGGCGCCATCCTGGCCCAATCCCCCACGCGCCTGCCGATGCTGCACGCCTTCGCTTGCGTCTCGGGCATCGTCCTTTGGGCGATCATCTGGCTGTTCCTGCCGCCGATGACGCGCACCTACGTGCTGGGCCACGAGTTGACCCACGCGCTGTGGGCCATGCTGTTCGGCGGAAAGGCGTCCGGCCTGAAGGTGACGGAGCGCGGCGGCAGCGTGCGCGTTTCGAAAAACAACGCCTGGATCACCCTCGCCCCCTATTTCTTTCCCCTCTACACCTTCGTGGTGGCGTTGCTCTGGATGTTGTCCGTCTGGCTCTTTCCGCCGGTCCGCCCCTATGCGCCGATCTTCCTGTTCTGGATCGGCCTGACCTGGTCGTTCCACATCACCTTCACCCTGCGGTTCCTGGCCTTCAACCAGCCCGACATCCGCGAGCACGGGCGCCTCTTCTCCTACGCGCTCATCTATGCGCTCAACCTCCTCTCCATCGGCGCCGCGCTGACGGCGGTGGGCAGTTGGTCGTTCCCGGAGGCCTTCGCGGACCTGATGGACAACCTTCACCGGCTCGGCGCCGCCGCCCACACCTTCTACGGGTGGGCCCTGACCCGCCTCCCGCGCCTCTCCTGAAAAACCAAACGCGCCGCCCTCTGGGGCGGCGCGTCCGGCGAATTCCTCGTTCTGGCTGCTTGCTTCTTCCCGGATCACTGCCCCATCGTGCGCGTGGGCAGGGCGTAGAAGTTGGTCGGATGGTAGGTCCACGTCCAGGTGTTGTTGGTGCCGCCGTTGCGTGAAACGATCACGATCACGTCGTTGGGCTTGAAGTAGGGGCCCGTGACCGACGTGTCGCCGTTCACGTAGCGCCATTCATTGGCGGCGTCGCAGTAGAGCATGCTTCCGTTCCCGGAGGGGTTGTCCCGGATGGTCTTGGTGGAGGTGTCCATCGTGTAGATCTGGTCGGCGACGGACTTGTCGCCCCTCCTGAAATTGGCCGGCAGGTTCAGCGCGCTCGGATGCACGGAGACCGGCAGGTTCAGCGCCACCACGTTGTAGACCCGGACTTCGGGGCGGCTCTGCTCGCCGCAGTGGATCACATGGCTGAAGTGGCCGCCGCCCGGCCCGTTGGTCGGCACCTTCAGGATGGGATGCCACACCATCGCGGCGAGGTTGGAGCCCCGGTTGGCGTCATAGGCCGTGGTCGTGGCATAGCCCCGGGCCTGCAGGTTGGTGGGCAGCGTGATGGAGAATCCACGCGTGAAGAAGTTGGACGCCTGCAGGTTCGTCGTCACCGGCGTGGCGTTGCCGCTCAAGTACCAGTTGGCCGTTTCGCCGTCGAGGCCGAAGTAATAGACGTCGGACACCGGGGCGTTGGGGCCGGCCGAATAGAACTCGATCTTCGTCGCGTTGGCGGGGGACGAAGCCGCCGGCCAGAAGTTCGTGTCGGCGCCGAACACGCCGAGGAAGCTGTTGACATAGGGCTCGCCGTGCAGGCCCACGTGGTTGAAGCCTTCGGAGAGGATGACGTTGTGCAACGCATAGACGTCTTCGCTCGCCAGCGGCCGCCGCGGCTGGCCGGTCTGCGGATCGGTGCGCTGCCAGCGGTCCTTGTAGGAGGCGCGGTAGAAGCGCACGGTGCCGCGCCCGTGATCCTGGCCTTCGGCATCCGTGAACCAGTTGGTGCGGATCGTGCCGACCTTGTGCCAGATGCTGTTGGAGCTCTCGTTGAACGAGTTCGTGTCGTGGTAGATCAGGTCGTAGTCCTTGTTCACCTGCTCATAGCCGCCCCCGGCGTTCGTCGGCCCCGCCGCGATCCAGTACAGCCCCGCCGCGCTCGCGCGGTCGCCCAAGTTGTTGTTGGCCGGGAACGCCGACAGCACCTGCGCGCGGGTTCTCAACAGCCCCTGCGTCACCGCGAACTTGATGGTGTTGTTCGTCGCCCAGCTCGCCACGCCCGCCGGCCCTTCGTTGCCGGCCTTGTCCACGCCGACGACGACCACCGCGTAATCCTGGTCGAAATCGAGGTCGAACAGGCGGATGCCGGCCTGGGTCAGGTTGGTCAGCGCGTGATAGTTCGTCGCGGCCGACGGATCGGCGACCGCGTTGGTGGACGTCACCGATTTCCATTCGGGGCTGTTGGAATAGGCGCCGGTCACGATGAAGTTCGTGTGGATGTAGGCGTCGTAGAAGCCGGGGCCGTCGTCATCCCCCGGCACGTTCAGCGGATCGAAGGGGCCATAGTAGATCTTGTAGGTCCGCCACGGCGAAAGCTTGTCGCGGTCGGCGGCGAAGGGGAAGTCCGGGTGGCGGCTGTCGGCGGTGTCGTCCGGCCCGACCGCGGCGGGGTTCCACTCGATGTCGAATTGCGAGGTGGGGTCGCCCACGTTCTCCGTCGAGGCGATGCCCACCGGCACGGCCGTCGGCGGCGTGAGGTCGTAGGCGATGCCGAACGCCGGGATGTAGGCGTCGCCCGAGTCGCTGCTGGCCATCCGGTCGGCGGGCCGGTTGTTGTCGCGGTCCACCGCGAACAGATAGTTGGTGGTGAGCCCCTGCGCCGTCGCCGTGAAGAGGGCGGTCACCTCCTCCACCGGGGTGCCGGCGTTCAGCAGTTCGATCTGGATCTGGATGTCGTCCCAATAGGTGCCGGCGCCGGACGTGAGGGTCACCTGCACCCGGTCCACCGTGGTGGCCAGCGTGTTGGAGGTGGCGACCGCGCCGACCCACTGTCCGGCCGTCCCGACGATCGACACGTCGAAGCCACCGATGGGAGTGCCGCCCGCGTCCAGCCCGGCGACCGTCACCGCGCCGGTGACCGTGGCCGCCCCCATGAACCGGGCCCCTTGGACCGCCACGCGCGGCTCATATCCATTGGTGTTGAAGAGCCGGATCGTCTGCCGGGCGGTGGAACCCAGCATCTTGAGCGAATTCGTGCCTTCGTAGGCCTGCTCGTTCGTCACCACCGCGCCGGTCAGCGTCCAGGAGTTGGACCCGTTTTCAAAGCCATAGTTGGCCAGCGCGCCCTCGGCCGGCACGGCCAGCGGAGTCCCCAGATCCGGCCCGACGCCGGCCTTGGCGGCCGCCACGCGGTGCTCGGCCACGCCGGTCTTCTCCAGATCGGTTCCCGCAGGTTCGCCGTCGACCGCCGGCTTGAAGCTGATCCGGAAGTCCGCTTGGTTGGTCCACGACGCCGTGGCGCGGGTCAAGACTTCCGTCGCCGCCGCTCCGTTCACCTTCAGGTTGGTTGGGGCGACGGGCGCGACCGTGTCGTTGTCCAGCACCTGCAACGTGCCGATGGGCACCTGCCGGAACGTCTGGTCGTTCGGCCGGTTGTCGTCCGCATCGTAGAGGCCGGCGGTCATCAGGTGGTTCGAAGCCGCCTGCCCGGCGTTCAGCCACTGGCCCACGTCGCCATAGGAGAAGGAAGTGAACGCCCAGGTGCTGGTCGGGAACTGCGCCGCGATCTTCGTGTGCGCCAGGGGCGAACTCAGGTCGATGCGGAAGGCCGACGCGTTCTGGACCTTCACCGTGCCGATGTTGACCCAGGAGTTGGTGATGACGTGTTCGCTGCCGTTGGTGGACGATTCCGTCGAATTCGTGCCGCGCAGCACGCCCTTGACGGTGCGGCCGCCGCCGCCGCCGCCCGTGTCGAACGCCGGCAGCACCACGCTCAGCGGCGCCGACGACGCCACCTTCGCCAGCTGGCTGTCGTAGACCCGGTTGGTCAAATTCGCCAGCACCGCGCTCAGGCTGGCGTTGGTGTCCAGCACGGTGTCGCCGTTGATCAGCAGGTTGCTGCGGGTGGCGTCGCCCGGCAGGCCCAGGAACACCCGCGGCACGCTCCAGTTCGTGCGGGCCTCGCTGTAGTTGCTTTGGACGTTCGCCATGCCCACGTCGTTGTCGATGAAGGTCAGGCCGCCGAGGCGGGAATCCGCCAGCTCCTTGCCGTCGATGTTGTTGCCCGCGGCATCCTGCCGGTCGTCGTCCTTGTCCCAGACGGACGACACGCGGAAGACGTTGACCGTGCTTTCATAGTCGTTGAAGAACGCGTCGGCCTGGGTCTTGGACAAGGTCCAGACCATCTCGGCCTCCGGCTTGTTGGTCGTGTCCACGGCGTCGGTCAGCAGGCTGGACAGCCAGGGGTTCGTCGTCATCACCCCGGCGACGGCGTTCGAGACGGACAGCGCCGGCACCGTCCAGCCGCTGAAGTCGTACAGGTTCACCTTGACCGTGATGGACGTGGCCGTCGCCCCCTGCAGTTGCTCGTCGTTGATGCGGTATTCGCGCGTGTAGCCGCTTGAAACCGCCTTGGTGAGGGCCCCGTCGACGAACACGCCCAGCGGCCCGCCGAACTTGAAGCCGCGCACCGGCGCGTTCGTGTCGTTGTCGTACACCGCAACGGCCAGCGTGTTGGTGACGACGCGCGAATCGCCGTCGCGGTCCACGTCAAAGTCGTTGACCAGGAACCGCGCCGTGTAGTTCGTCGGCGCGCGGCCGCCCTGGATGGTCTTCTTGTCGGCCGGCGGCGCGAAGCCCCAGTTCGTCGTCGCCACCTTCGCCGCGCCGTTGGACGCCAGCCCGTTGGTGAAGAAGCCGTTGGTCACCGGCACCCCGCCCGCGTGCCAGAAGTCCACGCGCGGAGCCCGCCCCTCGTTGGTCGTGGCATACAGGCCGCTGTACGCGTCGTGCATCACCGCCTGGAACCGCGCGGTGCCCCGGGCCAGGTCGCGATCCGTCACCTGCGTGCCGCCCCCCTCGCCCAGGAGGTGGCCCGACGCGATCAGGTTGTCGATGTACCAGGTCGAATTGGCCGGCGACTCCGTCAGGTGGTTCGTGTCGGCCACATAGGCCACCAGCCGGAACGTGGCGTTGGTCGCCGCCCCCGGCATCGTCACCGAGGTCCCGTAGCTGTTCCAGTTCGTCGCGATGGCGTTGTCCGGATCGGACAGGTCGAAGGTGCCCGAAGCCCACAGCCCCTCGGCGGTCTCGTTGGTCTTCCCCCACAGTTCCCACGTGTCCGGGCCGTTCAGCGTGCTCACCCGGCTTTCGAAACTGAGGCTGGTGATCAGGAAGGTCTTGGTGTTCGTCGATACCACGGTGAACTGCCAGGCCCGGCTGTAGTTGGTGTTGTAGAACGCGGTGGTCACCCCGATGTTGGTGCCGCCTTGGCCGCCGATGGTGGAGGATCCGCCGACGTTGATCAAGGTGATCACGCTGGAGGTCACGCCCCCCGCGACGGTCGTGGGAATCACCCGGTCGGCGGCGGCGGCCCCGGTGAACTGCCATTCCACGAGGTTGGCCAGCACGTATTCGGTCGCCAGGCCGGTGCCGGTCACCTGCAGGGTCTCGTTGGAGACGACCGGATCGACGGCGTCGTCATCCACCAGCACGACGCGGCCGAAGTTCACCCGGGCGCTGGCTTGGTCGCCATCGCGGTCGTTGTCCACGTCGAACAGGTCGAGCTGGATGAGATTCGTCACACCCAGATCGCCCGACAGGCTGTCCGGCCCCCACAGCCGGGTGACGTCCTGCGTGGTGATGCTGTCCCAATGCCAGGTCACCATCGTGCCGGCGGCGGTGGTGTCCGCCACCAAGCTCTTCGTGGCGTCGTAGTTCGCCCAGTTCGTCTGCCAGTAGGCCGCCACGAACGCGGAGTTGGTCAGCGTGCGCCCGCTCGCCGTGAACGTGGTGTCCGTCCCCAGCGCCACCCCTTTGTAATAGGAATCATAGGCGTTGAAGCTGAACGAGAGCGGCTGGTTGATCAGGGCGCCGTCGGTGATCTGGTAGAGCACGTCCTGCCCGGTTCCGCTGTCATAGTCCAGCCGGCTGGTCGCGTTGGACACGACCAGCGAGGCCTCGTTGTCCCACGCCAAGGCCTTGCTGGCCACCGGGGAAATCGCGTCGTCGTCCGTCACTTGGATCCGGATGAGGAAGTTCGTCGTGATGTTGCGCGCCGTGTTCGGGCCGTCCTTGCACCACCCGCTGTAGTACTTGCCCCCGGAGGCGTTGGTGTAGCTCGCCCACGACCCGTAGCCCGCCCAGCTGCCGTCCGTGATGTAGGCATCCTCCGCGCTGACCGTCAGGTAATATTCGATGGCCGGGTTGTAGTTGGTCATGGTGAACGCCGCGCGCACGTAGTTGGTCATGGCAACGTCGCTGTTGCCCGTCGCCAGCGTGTTGCTGGCGTAGAACGGCAGGTCTTTGCCCCATTCGTTGGTCGTGCCGCCCGCCGTGTCGATCTCGACCAGATCCCAGTTGGGCGAGACGCGGCCGTTGCCGTCCACGATGTTGAACGCGAACTGGCCTTCCCCCGGCCCGCCGGACAGCTCGGCATGCGTCCGGTTGGTCGCGTAGACGCCGCTGGCATCCTCCCAGCGCAGCACGAAGCCGAACACGTTGTTCGTGTCGCGGATCTCGCTGTCCAGCACGCTCTGGATGGGACCGTATTGCGCGATGCGGTTGGTGATGTCCGCGTCGCCGGCCAGATAGCCCGCCACGTTCGTGCCGATGTACAGCAGCGTCGGCCGCGGCCCCTCCGTGTCCAGCTTGCCCACCACGCGGAAGAATCGCGTGGTCGCCGTCGACAGCTCGCCGGCGGTGTCGCGCGACCGCACCCGCCACCAGTACTGCGTCGCGATCGTCGAGAAGACATAGTTCGTCGTGGCCGCGTTCAAATGCACCCGGAGATCGACCGTCCCGTTCTCCGTGCCCGTCACGCCGTTGAACTGCTCGTTCGTGCTGATTTCCAGCAGATAGCCCGTGATCTGGCCGTCGGCATCCGTCGCGGCGTTCCAGCTCAGGTTCGGGCTGGCGGTCGTCGCCGCCGTGTTCGTCGGCGACACCAGCGCCGGCGTCGTCGGCCGGCTGTTGTCCGACAGCCCCGCCTCGCCGAACTTCACGTCCAGCCAGAAATCGACGTCCGCGTCGCTGAGGTCTTCGAGCCAGGCCGACATCGTCGCGGAATTGTCCGGCGCGTTCCACGGCGGGATGGAGAGGGCGTCGGCCGCGCGGGCGGTGCCGTCCGTCAGGTTCAAGGTGCCCGCGCCGTCGTTGTTCCAGACGCCGGAGTTCAGATAGCTCGCGACGGTGAAGCGCGCCGTCTTCGCGCCCGTCAGGTTCAGGTCGGCGCGGGCCACCTTCAGCTCGATGGCCTTGTTGGCCGCGCTGATCGCCACGTTCGTGTTGCCCCCCGTCGGCGGCGCATACCAGACGTTGCCGTCTTGCGCGTACAGCTCGATCCGGGTGGTGGCGTCGATGTGGTGGACGTTGATCTGGAACTCGGGGTAGTGCGCCGCCGCGCCTTGGGCGTAGCCGTCGCCGATGAACGTGTTGGCGTCGTCGCCCAGCCAGTTCAGCGCGCCGCTCGCCGAATTCGTCCGCGTGTCCACGCCGATGGCCACGTAGGGCTTGGCCACGTCGGTGATGTTCGTCATCTTGACCAGGAAATACACCCAGTCCGCGTCGGCGAAGACGCGGAACTCGGCGAGGTCCGCGTTCGGATGGTCGCCATGGTCCGTCCGGACCTCGCCCGTCTTGTCCGTCCAGATGAACTGCTGCAGCGAACTCGCCGAGCTGTCCAGCACCGTCGAGGGCGTCCCGGCCCAGTCCGCCGGATTGCCGTCGATCACGATGGTCTGCCCGCCGGCGGCCGTCGTGGCGTTGGTGACGGCGTAGGTCGCCGAATAATAGGTCCCATTCTCGGCGAAGAACCGGTAGTGGTAGGTCGTGCTCGCCGCCAACCCCGTGTCGTGGTAGTTGGTTTCCGCGCCGCGATAGACCACGGTGCCGTCGCCCAGCGCGTCGCCCGCGTTGTAGGTCGCCCCGTTCGCCGGGATGCCCGTCGGCGCCGAACCCGCCTTGCGCACGACCAGCGTGTCCTTGGCCGCGCCCGACACGCCGCGCGTCCACTCCAGGTTGATCTGGCTGTTGGTGTTCACCGCGTCCGCCGCCGCCAACGTGGCGACCGGCGGATTCAGGTTCTGGACGTTGAGGGCCGGGTTGTTCGTCTGGAACGCCCCGCACGAGCTCCCCGTCGCCACGAAGCGGCTGGTGACCACTCCGGCCGCGGTCATCTGCACCTGGTTCGTCCAGTAGCTGCGGTCGTTGGCGTTCTGCCACCAAAGGGTGTCGAAATAGCTGGAGAACGACCCGTCCCGCGCCCAGTCGAATTCAATCCCGGCGGCCTGGCCCGGTCCCGGCGGGGACGACTGGAACTGGAAGTTCTCGGTGTCGCCCAGCCACGTGTTGGAGGCGGCCGTCCACGCCACGTTGTTGATCGTGTTGCTGCCCACCCACGCCGGGCAGGTCACCGCGATCAGGCCGGCCCAGTTCGTCGCATAGCGGATTTCGTCGAAGAACACCTTGCCGATGGTGTTGCCCGCATCGGCCGATCCGACGTTCAATTTGATCCGGTCGATCGAGTCGATGCCCGTTCCCAGCGTCGTGGTCACGTCCCAGGCGGGTTCCGACGCGGGGAACGCGGCGCCGTCCAGGATCCGATAGGCCTTGGCCCCCAGCTGCTTGCTGGAGAAGTCGTACTTGCCCGCCACCAGATAGACATTGCCCGTGTTGCCCGTGTCCGAATCAAACTCGCCCATGTCGAAAGCGGACCAGAAGGTGGTCGTGCCGTCGCCGACGCCCAGCGTGCTCCAGTTGGCGCCCGCGCCCTTGCCGAAGAACGCCTTCTCCGTCGCGCCGTTGAAGAGGCTCACGCCCGCCCATTTGTCCGCGCCGCGATACTGGTAGGACATCATGAACGCGATGTAGAACGTGCCGGTGCTGATGGAACTCTCCAGGGACCGCTGCGCCTGGGCGCTCCCGCCGTTGCCCGGATCCGACGCCACGACCAAGTTGCCCGCCATGCCCGGGTAGTTGCTCATGTTGACGAATTTCGGCACGCTGTCCACTACGGCCGTGGCGTAGTTCGTCTGCACGGTCCACGTGCCGCTGTCCGCCGCCCAGTAGTTCGCCCCGAAGCCTTGCCCGCCCATCGCCGCAGCGCCCAGCACCGTGGCGTTCGTGTAGCTGAACGGATTCACCTTCTCGTACGACGCATATGCGCCGTTGGTGACGGTCGCCACCACGCCCGTCGAGTAGTAGTTGGCGCCATTGTAGGAATAGAACTTGTAGTAGTTCGTCGTTCCGGGCTGCACCACGTGTTCGACCGCCGTGCCCGTGCTCTGGTAGACCACCGTCGCGCCGCCGACCGCTTCGCCGACGCCGTAGGAGACGCCGTCGGTCGGATCCGTCGCGATCGCGGTGGTGTTGTGCAGGATCATGACCGGATCGCCGTCCCCGTTCTTCGCCCACGCCAACCGCGCCATTTCGCTGCCGTCCTCCGTGGCCGTCTGGCCCGTCGGATCCAGCGGCTTCGTCGGCAGCTGGCCGATCAGGTCGCCCCAACTCGTCGCCACCCGCACCTCGTCGAAATACGTGTTGCCCGGCGTGCCGTCGCTGGCCCCCGCGCCCGCCGCCAGCCGGATCGTGTTGACCGTGCCCACGTCGTTGCTGGCCTTCGAGACGGTCACGTCCCACGCGCCCGGCTCCGTCGTCGGCACCGCGCTCCCGATCCGGTAGGCCTTGGCTTTGGCCTCGCCCGCGCCCCAGTCGTAGTAGCCCACGATGATGTAGTCGTTGCCGACTCCGTTGGTGAGCGTGACGGCGGAACCGGTGTTGTCGATGCCGAGTTGCCTGTCCTGGCCGTAGATCTCGCCGATGAACAGCCGTTCGGTGGTGTTGGTCGTGAACAACGACAGGCCGGCGTACTTGTTCGCGCCTTCCCACGTGTAGTTCAGGATGTAGCCGAAATAGATCTTGCCGCTCTTGTACTCCTGCCCCAGCGGCCGGAAGACCGCCTTGCCCGTGTCGTCCGGCGGATACACCCACAGCTTGTTGCCGGAATTGGCCGGATAGTTTGTCTGCGTCGTGAAGCTGCCCGCGGAATTGGTGAACAGCGCCGTGTCGCCGTACCACGCCCCGCCCCACCCGTTGCTGCCGTTCAGCCCGGTCAGCGCCGTGCTGTTGGTGTAGGAGAAGGTTTCCACCACCTCGCCGGCGGCGAACGCCGGCGGCGAGGCGTTCGTCGCCACGCCGGCGGAATAGTAGTTTCCGCTATAGGAGTAGAAGGCATAATGGTGCGTCGTGCCCGGTGCCACCACATGCTCGAGGTTCGTGCCCGACCCTTTGTAGATCACGGTGCCGTCGCCGCACGCGGCGCCCGGGAGGTACTCGGCCCCTTGCGTCGGCGCCGTCGAGGCGCTGCCCGCCCGGTGCACGATCATCACCGTGTTGTAGGTGGCGTTGGTCATCCACGCCAGGCGCACCATCGTCTTGCCGTCCGCCGTCGCCGCCGCCGCCGTCGGATCCGGCAGGATCGTCGCGCTGCCCGTCGCCGGCGAGGCCGTCCGGTAGTTCAGGAACGCGCCCGAGCCGTTGTACGGATAGACCGCCACGTGGTAGGTCGTGCCGGCCGTGAGCCCCGTCACGGTCGCCGTGCCGTGCTTGAAGGCCCCGGTCACCACCACGTAGTTGCCCGCGCCGATCTGGTCGCCGCTGGGGAAGGTCAGGCTGGCCAGATAGTTCGTCCAGTCGGCCGGGTTCGAGCTGACCGCGCCGCCGGACTTCATCAGGATGATCGACCCGTCGGCCGCGCCCGTGTTGGTCCAGACGATCGTGGCGCTGGCGCCGCTCGCCGGCAGGAACGAGGTCAGGGTCGAACTCGTCGCGGGCTCCGCCGGCCCCGTGGTCGCGCTGGCGTTGCCCGGCGTGCCGCCGACGTAGTAGTTGTAGGTCGCATGGGCGGGCGTTCCGTCGTAGGCGTAGGGATAGATCTTGTAGTAATAGGGCGTGCTCGCGGACAGCAAGGTGTCGGTGGTGGCGCCCGCGCCCGCCGCCGTGCCCACGTAGACGATCGTGCCGCCCAGCCCCGCGCCTACGGAATAGGCCGTGCCGTCCGCGGGCGCCGTCCAGCCCGAATCCGCGGTTTGCCGCACGAGGAGGTATCCGCTCTCGCCCGTCGCATCGCCCCAGCTCAGGCCGATGTTCGTGTCCGACAGCGCCGTCGCCGCCAGCGTCCCGTGGGCCGTGGGCTCCGCGGAGAGCGCGTAGCGGTTGGACGGATTGCCCGAGGCCGCGTTCGTGTTGTAGTTCAACGTGGCGTTCGTGCCTTGATACTCATAAATGCGGAGGTAATAGTTCGAGGCCGCCGTCAGGCCCGACAGCGTGAACGGGCTGGCGCCCTTGTGCACCAGGAAATTGCCGGTGCCCCCCAGGTTCGTCGCCGACCCGATGTCGTTGTTTTCATTGGAGTACGCCGTGCCGTCGGCCGGGAACCAGTCCACCGCGCTTCCCACCCTCGCCACCACCAAGCGGCTGAGGCCGTCCCCCGCCGTGTACGACACCGCGTAGCTCGTATCCGCCAGCGTGCCGAACGCGAGGCCCGTCGCCTGCGAAGGCTCCGGCATCTGCGTCGAGGCGCTCGTCGAGGTCGGCGTGCCCCGGTAGTTCTCTGAGCCGCCGCTGCCGTTGAAGGAGGAGGCGTCCACGGTGTAGGAGGCGCCGGGCGTCAAGTTCGTCACCGTCACGCTGCTTCCGGTTCCGTTGTAGACCACGTAGCTGCTGGAGCCGAGGTCCGAACCCGACCCGAACGTTGCGTCGGCCGCGTAGCTGGTCAAATCGCTCGGATCCGCGGGATTGCCGCCCGCGCGAATCACGATCAAGGTGTTCGTCCCGGTCGTCCCCTTGGTCCAGGTGACGGTGAAGGCATGGGTGCCGATGGCCGAGATCGTCAGGTCCGAGGGATTCGACCCCGGATTGGCGGCCATCGTCGTCTGGCTGATCGGATTGAGCGCCGCCGCGTTGGTGTAGTAGTTGATCGTGGTGTTCGTGCCCCGGTACTCGAACACGCGGATGTGGTAGACCGTGTCGTTGGCCAGGCCCGTCACGTCCACGTTCGTGCCGGCGCCCGCATAGACCGCATAGTTGCCATCCCCGAGATGCGCATATCCCGTGCCGAAGGTGGCGGTGAACGCGTTGGTGGCGCCATCCGTCGGAAAAACGCTCACCGGGCCGCCGGCCTTCATCACCACGAGCCGGCCGTTGCCGTTGCCCGGCGTCCAGTTGAAATACAGCGACGCCATGTTGATCGTGCTGACCAAGATGTTCGACGATTGCAGCGTCGGCTCCGTCATCACCGTGAACCGACTCGCCACCGGCGCGTCGTTCGTGAGGTAGTTCGGCGTGTCCGCCCCGTTGAACTCATAGACGGCGAAATAATACTCGGTGGCCGGCGCCGGAAGACTCGTCACCCTCACGGTCGTGTCCGTGCCCTTGTACACCACGTAGCTGCCCGCCGCCGTCTGGTCGCCCACGCCGAACACCTCGTCCGCCCCATAGACCGTGCTGTCGCTCGGATCCGCCGGCGCGCTGCCTTGCTTCGCCACCACCAGGGCGAAATTGCCGTTCCCGCTCTGCCATCCCACGGTCATCGCGTCCGTCGTGATGGCGCTGAACACGAGGTTGGACGCGGCCGCGGTCGGTTCCGTCAAAACCCGCAGGCCCGTGTCCGAGTTGCTGAACTCGCCCATGCTGGCGCTGGTGCTGTTCGTCGCCCGCACCCAGTAATAGTAGGTCGTGCCCGCCACCGCCGTGGTGTCTTCCTGGCTCGTGGCGTTGGCCACCGCCGTGGTGACGCACACCGCCGTGGCGGTGTCGCTCGACGCGGCCCGCCAGAGGCCGTAGCCGGTCTCGCCCGTGACGTCCGCCCACGTCACGGTGACGCCGGTGGTCTGGTCGTCGGACGCCGCCGTCAGCGCCACCGCCGCCAGCTTGACGTATCCGCCTTCGCCGCTGCCCTGGAAATCGCTCTGGCTCGCGCTCGAGCTGTTGGTCGCCCGCACCCAATAGGTGTACTGCTGCCCCGGCGTCGCCGTGCTGTCGTCGTAGCTCGTCGCGTCCGCCGCCGCCGTCCCCAGCCACCCGCCGCCGGCCGGGTCGCCGTCGGTGTCCCGCCAGATGCCGTAGCCCGTCTCGCCGTCGATGTCCGTCCACGTCAGCGCCACCTTGTCCAGATGGACCCCGTCCGTCGCGGCGGTGATGGACACCGTCGCCAGCTTGCGGTAGCCGCTGTCCGCCGAGCTCTTCGCGCTCGATCCCGACGAGTTGGTCGCCGACACCCAGTAGAAGTACGTCTGGCCGGGGCTGGCGCTGGTGTCGAGGTAGTTCGTCGCGTTCGCCGCGTTCGTGAAAATGGCCGTCGCGCTCGCCGGCTCGTCCGACGGGTAGCGCCAGATCACATAGCCCGTCTCGCCCGCGACGTCGCTCCAGTTGTTGCTCACGTGCGACGTGCTCGCCCCGTCCGACGCCGTCAGCCCCGTCGGGACGGCGGGCGCCGGCGGCGTGAAGACCAGGCGCAGGTCGCCGTCCGTCGCGTCCACGCTGAACACGCCGCCGCCCAGCGGCGACGTGAACTCGTTGGTGTCGATCGTGAACTTGGCGGCGTCGAATCCCGTGGCCGTCCCCGCGTCCACGATCTTCAGCGCGTAGGCCGTCGCCGGGTCGAGAGCCGGGCTGCCTTTCAGCGCGATCACGAAGTCCGTGCCGTCCGACGCGCTCACCGTGTAGGTGCCCCCGCCGCTGCCCAGCGTGATCACGTCCCAGTGCGTGCCCGCCGTGCCGGTCATGGCGGAGATGTTCACCTGCATCCGCCCGTTGTTCGGCAGGGTCAGCGCCGTGGCCTTCAGGTTCCCCACGGTGTTCGATCCGTTGCCCGCGCTGGCCTGCCCCGTGATCGTCACCGCGCCGTTCGAGCCCGTGCCGTAGAGATAGGCGCTGGCCCCGACGGACACCGCCGAGGCGACGTTCGTGCCGTTCTGGATCAGCACGCCCGCGTCGAGCGCGGTGTTGCCGCTCATGCTGCTGGCCCCCGTCAGCGTCACCGCGCCCGTCCCGCTGTTCGTCAGCGCGCCCGTGCCGCTGATCGCGCCGGCGTAGGTGCCCGCCCCGGCCTGGTTGAACACCAAGGCCGAATTGTTGGTGAGGTTGCCTTGCAGGCTCGTGGTCGTGCCTTCCAAGGTGCCCGCGCTGATCAACGTCCCCAGCGCATACGTGTTCGCGCCCGACAGGATCATCGTCCCCGCGCCCGCCTTCGTCAGCCCGCCGTTCGTGATCGCCCCGCTGAACGTCGCCGTCTTGGGCGCCGGCAGGGCGACCGTGACCTGGCGCATCGCGCCGGCCAAGTTGACCGAGCTGGCGATGGTGAGCGATCCCGTGGTCGTGCTCGACGCCCCGAACTCGACGCTGCCGTTGATCGTCACCGCCTTCTGGACCGTCCGCGCCGAGTTGCCGTCCGAGGCGTACCGGGTTCCGTTCGCCATCGTCAGCATGCCGCCGGCGGGCAGGTCGCTGCCCGCCCCTTGCCGGATGTCGCCCTGCGCCAGCGCGACCGAACCCGTCAGCCCCGAACCCGGCCGCAGCAGGAAGGCGCCATTGCCGGTCTTGTAGAAGGCGCCGTCGCCCGTCGTCTTGCCGCCCGTCATCTCGCCGCCGGACATGTTCATCGCATTGGCGTTGGTCACGTACAACGTGTAGGCGCCGATCACGATGTTGCTGCTGAAATGGATGTTGCCCGCCGACGCCACGATGCGCGAATCCGCCCCCACGTTCACGATGCCGCGCCAAGTGGCCGCGCTCGCCGTGGCTTTGCGCAGCGCGCCCCAGGTCGAGTTGGTTCCCGTGCCGTACAGGTTCAGCGTGGCCGGCCGGATGGTCATCGAGCCGTAGGCCAGGTTCAGCGTCGCGTTCGTCCCCACGTTCACGGTGCCGCTCGTGCCCAGCGCGTTCGAGTGGACGCTCGGCTGCACCGTCCCCTTCTCCACCCAGACCGCCCCGGAAAACGAATTGTTGTTCGTCAGCGCCACGATGCTGTCCTGCTTCACCGAAAGGCCGCCCGTACCCGACAGCACGCCGTTGATCGTCAAGGTCTTCTGGCTCGCGCCATACACGTCGATCCACTTGCCGTTGTTGTTGATGTTGCCGTTCATCGTCAGATTGGCCGTCACCGGGTTCAACTCGAGCGAGGTCGCCTCGGCGCGCGCGGTGATGCCGATGTTGACCGTTTGGGCGGACGTGTTGTCGTTCACTTCCACTTTGTTGAGCGAGACCGGATTGCCGTTGAGCGTGAACGCCGGCGACGTGGTGCCGGAGTTGCCTTTTTTGAACCAGATCTCCAGCAGCCACGTGATCGACGAATTGGTGTTGATCAACAGGGCGTTGTCGCCGAAATTGAGGATGTCGCCATCGGCCGCCCCGCCGTTGGGCCACCAATTGTAGTTCCAGTTCCAATACGGCTGGGCTTCGGTTCCGATCCAGAATTTCGAGGTCGCGTTCGCCCGCGCCGCCCCCAGCAGAACGAGGCCGCCGATGGCCGCCGCCAGAACCGGCCGCGCCTGCGCGCGGAGGGAGAATCCGGACAACCGGCTTTTTCGCTTCTGCCCGCCCTGCGGCGATTGCCGAAATGTGGAGTTCGCCTTCGTTCCATTCATGCTCATCGCGCGTCCATCCTCATGCTTGAATTGCCCGACACGTCAGAAGCCCGTCGGAGTCGCGGGCGCCTACGGAATCCCGTAGGGGAACGCCTTCACGCGGAAGAACCCCGTCGGGCTCTCGTCCATCACCCAGTCCACGTCCTCCACCTTTTCGGCGCCCGGAGCCGGATCGGCCCAGACGTCGACATAGTCCCCGCCGGCGGCATCGACCTGGGTGGGATGGAATTCCAAGCGGTAGGCCACGCCCGGAATCGTCCACCAGCTCACGGAATGCCCCAGCGGCGGGAGGCTCTCGGGTTGCGGCGCATGGAGCTCCACGAGGATCGGGGTGGACTCCTGCGGATCCAGCTGGTCATTCAACACTTCAAACCGATCATCCCAACCGTCCCCGTCGGTGTCCCAGCTGTCGGGGTTGGTATACGTCACCTCGTTCTCCATCGCGTTCGGAATCCCGTCCCCGTCGTCGTCCCCGTCCACTTCGCCGGTGAAAACCCAGCGCAATGGACCGAAAGCCACGTTGATCGTGGTTTCGTTGGGGTCCGCCGGAAGCGAGAACGCCGCGGAATCCGCGTAGTAGATCGCGTCCCGCGGCGCATCGGCGTCGTACACCCGCGCGAAGTAGGGCCCGGCCTCCAGCTCGCTCCGGTCGAATTGCTTTGAAAACTGGCCGGGATTGTCGCCCAAAACGTCATGGCCCATGTAGGTGGGCTCCCCGGCCGGCGGATTCAACGCGTCGTTCCCCTCGCGGGTGTCCGGATCGGGTTTCACGATGCCCCCGCCCCATTGGCGGATTTCAACCCGGGCGGCGCCCGAAGGATTCCCGTTGTTGCCCGGCAGGTTGCGGCCCAGCGCATTGGTCACCGGCGTCGGATTGTTGACGGCGACCGTCACGCCCAGCTGCCCGCGCGCAACGCCCGCCGCCAGCCAGAAACCGGCGGCGGCGACACGGAAAATATTTGAATAGAGCTTGTTTTTCATCGCTTTTCACCCGAGAAGACAATACAGCGCTTTACCGTTTTTCTCCAAAGAACGCATCGAAAAAACAGCGGAAGTTCCTACATTTCCTTGACGCTGCGCTTGCCGCGGCGGCGGCGGCCCGCCAGCAGCCCCGCCCCGCCCAGCGCGAACAACGCCATGGAGCCCGGCTCCGGAATCACTTCGAAGTAGTTCTTGTTGGTGGCGTTCACCTCGTCCAGCGGCCCCACGTACCACGTGTCGATGATGTTCGTCCCGATCTGCGGTGCGCTGATCCCCCAATAGCTGGAGACCAGTTCACCCAAGGGGAACTCCGTGGCGCCAAACACGCGGATGTACAGGCGGTCATAGGTCCCCAAGATCTCGAACTGCGCATAGATCTGGTACCACGTGTCGCCTTGTCCGTCGGCCACGGCGGCCTCCTGGATCGTGGCCGTGTAGGCGATGACGTGCCCCTCCGGCGTCGTATCCGGCATGTAGATGTTCTGTTCCCCGGGATAGGCTGCGCCGACGGGATAGGGCTCCGCCGAAATGGGATCGCCCGTGTAATTCCCGTAGACGTCGAAATTGGCGCTCGCCGAAGTCCCCGGCGGCTGGTTCGCAGGATATGCGGCCGCGCTGTCGTACATGATGATCTGCACGATGGAGCCTTCCTGCAGGTTGTAGGTGTTCAGATCCACGCTGGTCCCCGCCCCGCCGTAATTGTAGCCCCATCCCAAGTCCACCGTCACCACCAGCGCCTGGGCGGGAACCGCCAAGAGCCACAACAAAACGGCTCCGCACAGAACCGGCATCCGCCCGCTCTTCGGAGATTCCCCTTTTTTGCGTGGGTTCATTTTTTCATTTCCTTCGATTCAAACGTCGATCTTGCCGCCTATAAAACGCAAACAATAGACGGATGGATGCGACCGCCACACGCATCCGGAAAAACAACTGATCCAACCGTCATGGACAAACTACGCCGCCCCCCAGTCGCTTGCAAGGCCAAAACACATTATTGTTTGAGTAGATCCTACCGGCAAGAAGGGCGCGGATCCTCCCCGATCCGGCCCCCCTCCCCGCGTCCCTTCGGCGCCTCCGAACGGCCCGCGCTGATATTTTAGGTTTTATGCATATCTTTTTGGATGGATTTTTCGCGCCGGCACACCCCGATGTGGCTTTCCCGAAGGGTCGCGCGAATCCCCCGTTGATTTTTCTGGTTTTTTCCCATTTTTTTGATCAAATCAGCGTCGCCACTTGAAGATCGGGTGGGTTGGAGGCCTTTTTCATGGATTTGCTCATCAACAACGTTCGTCTGGGCTCGGAAATCCGGGATATCCTCATCCAAAACGGCCGTTTTGCCCGAATTGAACCTCAAATCGACCCGGCCGGCCTTTCCAAGGCGCCCCAGACGCTGGATGGCACCGGCCAGGCCATCCTGCCGTCCTTCGCCAACGTCCATTGCCATGCCGCCATGGTTCTCATGCGCGGCCTCGGCGACGGCCTCCCCCTCCACGCCTGGCTCAACGACATCATCTGGCCGATGGAACGCCGCCTCACCGCCGACCACATCTACTGGGGCACCCTCTTCGGCTGCCTCGAAATGATCCGCTCCGGCATCACCGCCGTCTTCGACATGTACTGGCAGACCCCCCAATGCCTCCGCGCCTTCTACGAAAGCGGCCTCCGCGCCAATTTCAGCCATCCCAACATCATTCCCCCCGGCCAACCCGCCCTCGACGGCCTCCGCCGCGACCTCGAGGAACACCTCGCGCTGGCCAAGTCCTATCCCGCCCGCATCGAGCTGTCCGTCGGCATCCACGCCCTCTATACCACCTCCCCCGAAATGCGCGCCACCTGCCGCGAGTTCGCCGACGCCCACGACCTCATCGTCCAGGCGCACGTCGCCGAAACCAAGCGCGAAACCGACGAGTGCCTCCAATCCACCGGCAAGACGCCCGTCGAGGTCTTCGACTCCGAAGGCCTCCTGAACGACCGCTTCATCGGCGCCCACGGCGTCTGGCTGACCGATTCCGACCGCCAGCTGCTCGCGACGCGCGGCGCCGCCATCGCCCACTGCCCCTCCTCCAACATGAAGCTCGCCTCCGGCACCTTCGACGAAGGCGCCGCCCGCCGCGCCGGCGTGCGCTTCGGCCTCGGCACCGACGGCGCCTCCTCCAACAACCGCTACGACATGTTCGCCGAGATGCGCACCGCCGCTCTCCTCGCCAAGGCCAGCACCCTCGACCCCGTCGCCTGTTCCGCCGCCGAAATCCATCGCACCGCCACCCTCGACGGCTTCAAGCTGTTCCGCCTCGACGCCGGCGAAATCGCCGTCGGCAAGGCCGCCGATTGCATCTTGGTGGATTTGGACCACTCCGGCCTCGTCCCCGGCCACGACCTGATCTCCGACCTCGTCTACGCCGCCACCCCCGAGTGCGTCGACACCACCCTCTGCGCCGGCCAAATCCTCATGCGCCACCGGAAGATCCCCGGCGAAGACGAAATCCGCCGCGCCTTCCGCGAAGTCGCCACCCGGCTCTGAGCCCCCGGTTTCCAGGCAGCGGAAAAAGATTTCGCCGTTTTTCCACGCTCTGGAAATATAGTTTCCACCCCGTGGAAAAATCCCGGGCCGCGCCGGCCCGCATGGGGGCCGGGTCGCGTTTCCGGTTTTTTCGTCTGCGGTCTTGACTTTCCAAGGCCTCCCGCTATCTTTACCCCCTGATTTTCGGTTCCAGCGTAGCTCAATGGTAGAGCGGTTGGCTGTTAACCAATAGGTTACAGGTTCGAGCCCTGTCGCTGGAGCCAATTTTTCCGCGCTTCGGGCGTTTTTTCCGGCGGTAACCGGGAGGAAGGCCGCGAGAAGGTTCTGCCTTCGCGCAACCGGGCGCAAAGCGTCCTCTGTCGTCGGATCCTCCCGATCCTTCCGGCACGGGGTTGTTTCACAGTCGACCGAGATGGAAAGAACCGCGTTGACAGCCGCGCCTCCGAGGCGCTACTGTTCGCCGCTTATGTTTGGGAATTGAAGGATTATGAAGACGACACAGCCGAAAGAATCTGAAGTCAAGCACGCGTGGCATCTGATCGATGCCACCGACAAGCCCGCCGGCCGGTTGGCCGTCGAACTCTGCCGCCTCCTCCGGGGCCGCGGCAAACCCGACTACACCCCCCACATCGACATGGGCGATTTCGTCGTGGTGATCAACTCCGCCAAGGTCGGCCTGTCCGGCTCCAAGGAAGAGAAGAAGGTCTACGCGAAGTACACCGGCTTCCAGAGCGGCTACATCGAGACGACCGCCGGCCAGATGCGCGCCAAGAACCCCAATTTCATCCTCTGGCACGCCGTGAAGTGCATGTTGCCCAAGAACCACCTGAGCCGCCAGCTCCTCAAGCGCCTCAAACTCTATCCCGGCGCCGAGCACCCCCACGCGGCCCAGAACCCCCAAGTCATCGGCTAATCCCGGAGAAACACCATGGCCACCAAGAAAGCTGAAATCGAATACATCGCCACGGGCCGCCGCAAGACCGCCATCGCCCGCGTCCGCCTCCTGCTGGGCAAGGGCAAGATCACGGTCAACGGCCGCAAGTTCGAAGACTATTTCCCCACCACCGACCTGCGCCTGGTCGTCGAAGAGCCCTTCAAAGCCCTTGAAGCCGCCGGCAAGTTCAACGTGATCGCCCTCTGCGAAGGCGGCGGCCCCGCCGGCCAGGCCGGCGCCCTGCGCCACGGCATCTCCCGCGCCCTCCTCCAGGTCGACGAAAACTACCGCGCCCTCCTCAAGAAGGCCGGCTTCCTCACCCGCGACCCCCGCATGAAGGAACGCAAGAAGCCCGGCCAACCCGGCGCCCGCCGTCGCTTCCAGTTCTCGAAACGCTAAGTCGTACCGGCTTTGCACGGCCCCGGACGCCTCGGCGTTCCGGGGTTTTTTGTTCCCCCTTTTCGCTGGCTGTTTCTTCTATACTCCACGACTCCGAAACTCCTATACTGCGCCCCCGTGAAAGGCTCCTCATGAAAAAATCCAAACTGAAATTCTCCGCCGCCGCCACCCTCCCCGCCGGCTTCCGCGCGGCCGGCATCGTCGCCGGCCTCAAGGCCTCCGGCAAGCCGGACATGGCTCTGTTCTTTTCCGATTCGCCCGCCGCGCTCGCGGGAACCTTCACCACCAACCAAGTGAAGGCCGCCACCGTCCGGCTCGATGCCGAACGCGTCGCCACCGCCGGCGCCGCCCACGGCATCGTCGTCAACAGCGGCCAAGCCAATGCCTGCACCGGCAAGAACGGCCTGCGCGACGCCCGGACCATGGCCGCCCACGCGGCCGCCCAGTTCGGCGTCGCCCCCGAGCTGTTCCTCGTCTGCTCCACGGGCCGCATCGGCGTGCCCCTGCGGATGGACATCATCCTCCCCGGCATCGAAAAACTCGCCCGGGCCATCGTCCCCTCCGGCGGCGAATCCGCCGCCCGCGGCATCATGACCACCGATCTCGTGCCCAAGCGCTTCACCGTCCCCTTCACCGCCAACGGGAAATCCTGCCGCCTGACCGGCATCGCCAAGGGCTCCGGCATGATCCAGCCCTGCATGGCCACCATGCTCGCCTTCCTCCTCACCGATGCGCAGGTCGACCGCCGCGCCCTGCAAAAGGCCCTCAAGGCCGCCGTGGACCAATCCTTCAACCGCATCTCCGTCGATGCCGACCAAAGCACCAACGACACGGTTCTGCTGCTCGCCAACGGCCGCGCCGACAACCGCGCCTTGAAGCCCGGACATCCCGACTGGCCCTCTTTCGTCGCCGCGCTCGAAGGCGTCACCTTCCGGCTCGCCATGGCCATGGTCCGCGACGGCGAAGGCGCGCAGAAACTCGTCGCCGTGCGCGTCCAAGGCGCGCGCACCGCCGCCGACGCCGAAGCGGCCGCCCGCTCCGTCGCCAATTCCTTCCTCGTCAAGACCTCCTGGGTCGGCTCCTATCCCAACTGGGGCCGCCTCATGGACGCCCTCGGCTATTCCCCCGCCCAGATCGACGAGAACAAGGTCGAAATCCATTATGGCAAGCTGCTGGCCGTGAAGAACGGCCTCAAGGCCGGCGCGTCCATCGAGCAGCTGACCCGGATCGCCGCCAAGAAGGAATTCGCGATCACCATCGACCTCCATCTCGGCCGCCACGCGGCCACGGTCTATTCCTGCGATTGCACCGAGGAATATGTCCGGATTAACAAGTAGCCCTCTCTTGAACATTGGATATTGAGCTTTTCTTATTTTTCTTCCCCCCGCCGCGCCGGGGGCGGATAATGCGCAACTGACCATGAAACAAGCCATCCAGAAAGCCAGCGTCCTCATCGAAGCCCTCCCGCACATCCAGCGCTTCCGGGGCGAAACCATCATCGTCAAGTTCGGTGGCTCCTCCATGGACAACCCCGACGTCGTCCGCGACATCCTCGAAGACGTCGCGTTCATGAGCTGCGTCGGCATGCGCCCCGTCATCGTCCACGGCGGCGGCAAGGCCATCAACGCCAGCATGAAGAAGAAGGGCCTCCCGGCCACCTTCATCAAGGGCCTGCGCGTCACCGATCCCGCCACCATGGAAATCGTCGAGCAGGTCCTCAACCGCGAGGTCAATCCCGAGCTGGTCGCCCTCCTCAACGGTTTCGGCTGCAAGGCGCGCGGCATCCACGGCGAAGACATCATCGCCGTCCGCAAGCACACCGAGGCCGACCCCGATACCGGCGAAGTCCTCGACTGGGGCCTCGTCGGCGAAATCACGGGCGTGGACGTCGAGCCGGTCCGGGCCTATCTCGAAGCCGACATCACCCCCGTCATCACGCCGCTGGGCGCCGACGAATCGCGGCAGATCCACAACATCAACGCCGATTCCGCCGCCGCCGGCCTCGCCGAAAAGCTCAAAGCGCGGAAACTCGTCTTCCTGTCCGACGTGCCCGGCCTGCTCTCCGACCCCAAGGACCGCACCTCCATCATGAGCACCCTGCATCTCTCCGAGGTCGAGAGCCTCATCGAGCGCGGCATCATCGGCGGCGGCATGCTGCCCAAGATCAGCGGCGCCCTCAAGGCGCTCAAGGCCGGCGTCCGCAAGACCCACATCATCGATGCGGCCCTGCCGCATTCCCTGCTCCTCGAACTGTTCACCGACCAAGGCGTCGGAACGGAGATCATCAATGACGCACCCTAGCTCCAAGGAACTCCACGGCCAATTCGTCATGCCCACCTACGCGCCCGGGCTCACCCTCGTGCGCGGCGCGGGCGTCGCCGTCTGGGACGACGCCGGCAAGGAGTATCTCGACTTCATGGCCGGCATCGCCGTCAACAACGTCGGCCACTGCCATCCCGCCGTCGTCGCCGCCATCCAGAAGCAGGCCGGCGTCCTGATGCACTGCTCCAACCTCTTCCACAACGAGCTCCAGCCCCGGCTCGCGCAAAAACTTTCCGACCTCGCCCTCGGCGGCAAGGTCTTCTTCTGCAACTCCGGCGCGGAAGCCAACGAATGCCTCTTCAAGCTCGCCCGCAAGTGGGGCTCCCTCGACGGCCGGTTCGAGATCATCACCCTGAAGAACTCCTTCCATGGCCGGACCCTCGCCACCATGACCGCCACGGGCCAGACCAAGTACCAAAAAGGCTTCGAACCCCTCATGCCCGGCTTCGCCTACGCCGAATTCAACGACCTCGGTTCCGTCCGCGCCGCGATCACCCCCGCCACCGCCGCCGTCCTGTGCGAGTCCGTGCAGGGCGAAGGCGGCGTCGTGCCCGCCACGCCCGAATTCATGACGGGCCTGCGCGCGCTCTGCGACGAAAAGAAAATCCTCCTCTTCTTCGACGAAGTGCAAGCGGGCATCGGCCGCACCGGAAAATGGTTCGGGTTCCAGAACTACGGCATCCGGCCCGACGGCTTCTCCATGGCCAAGGCGCTCGGCGGCGGCTTCCCCATCGGCGCCGCCGCGGTCACGCCCGAGCTGTCCAACGTCTTCCAGCCCGGCAACCACGCCAGCACCTTCGGCGGCACCCCGCTGGCCTGCGCCGCCGCCCTCGCCGTCCTCGAAACCATCGAGAACGAGCGCCTCCTCGAAAACGCGGTGGCCATGGGCGCCCGGTTCATGGAGGGCGCGAAGAAGCTGGCGCAACAACACGCCTGCATCCAGGCCGTGCGCGGCGTCGGCCTGATGATCGGCGTCGTGCTGACCATCCCCGCCAAGCCGGTCGAAGCCAAGTTGCGCGAGAATGGACTGCTGTGCATCGCCACCGGCGACCGCGTCCTGCGCTTCGTCCCCCCGCTCGTCGTCTCCCCCGCCCAGGTCGACCAGGCCCTCGCCCTCCTCGACCGCGCGCTGTAGCAGACGCCCGGGCGTTCATTGCCCATTCTCGGGATGGACGCGCGCCGCCTCCGGCGGTACAGTCCTTCCCATGGTCTTCGGCGAACAACCGCGCGCTACAGAATTTCGCTCTTGGTTGGGCGTGGCCGCATGGGTCGCATTCATCTACCTGTCCATTCCCCTCGCCCGTTCCGTCCAGGAGGCCGTCCGCGACCGGGGCGGCAAGGCCGCCTTCCTGTGGCTGACTTTCCTCTGCTTCGCCGCAGCCGCCGGCTGGATTGTCCGGGCCATGCTGCGCAAGCAATGGACCGGCCGCCCGGCCCAGATCCTCGTTCTGGCCGCGATCGGCGGACTCTTCTCTTGGCTGACTTGGGCGCTGCGGGACAACCCCGAGGAGGCGTTTCATTTCGTCCAATACGGCGGGTTGAGCCTGTTGCTGTTCCGCGCCCTCAGCCATCGCCTCCCGGATCCCTCCATCTATGCGGTCGCCACGTTGATCGGCGCCGCCTTCGGCATCTTCGACGAATTGATCCAGTGGGTCGTCCCCCAGCGCTATTTCGATTACCGGGACATCGGGATCAATGCGTTCGCGGTCGGCCTGGTGCAAGTAGCCCTGGCGGCGGGCATCCGTCCGGGGCGCGTGCGCGGCCGCCCGTCCTGGGCCGGGATCCAACTCGGGTTCCGCGTCGCCCTCGTGAATCTGGCGCTCCTGCTGTTTTGCCTGTCCAACACCCCGGACTTGCGGGAGGCCTATGCCCGTTTTCTGCCGGGAGCCGCTTCGCTCGACCCGGTGACCGCCGAGTATGGCTTCCGGATCGAGGATCCCGCGCTCGGCGTCTTCTTCTCCCGCCTGCCGGCCGCCGAGCTTCTCCGCCACGACCGCGAATTCGGCGCGGCGGCGGCGGAAACCATCAACCGGGTGCGGACCGATCCGCAATACATCCGCTTCCTGCAGGAAACCCCCGCCCATCGCAACCCGTTGGCCGTCGAGGCCCGCATCCACCTGTTCCGCCGCGATTACCACGCGCTGAAGGCCTTGGCCCGGGAAAATCCGGAACAAACCCGCGCGTCGGCCCACATCGCCCACCGCGAAAACCAGCTCCTGAAGGCCTACTTTCCCAACACCCTTTCCCGCTCGCTCTTCCGATGGCCGGAGGAACGGGAGCAACGCATCGCGGAATTGAGCCAGGGCGAGCGCCCCTATCAAAGCCCGGTGAGCAGCCAATTGATCACGCGGTTCTCCCCGGCGCAAGCATCGGGCCTCCTGTTGTTGCTGATGCTACTGGTCGGTCTCGGTGAACGCGGGGCCGCGCGGAGAAACCATCCATGAGCCTCATCCGGAATCGGCGCGTGCTCCTCGGCCTGGGCGCGGCGACGCTGGCGCTGCTGGCGGGGCGGTGGCCAGAATCTCCGGCCGCCGCGGCCCGTCCGCTGAAAGTCGCGTTCTTCACCGACATCCACGCCCGGACCGAATGGGACACGCCCGAAGCCTTGGCGCAGGCGGCCGCCGCCATCAACGCGCAGCAGGCCGATGTGGTGCTCTGCGGCGGCGACATGATCACCGACGGCTACGATGCCAGTCCGGCCATGGCGGCCCCGCGCTGGGAGGCCTATCGCGCCCTGCACGCGGCCATCCATCCCGAACCGGTTTCCGTCGTCGGCAACCACGACCTGGTCGGCGTCGAACCCGCCGATGGCTCGTCCCCCGCCGCCGATCCGCGGGCCGAAGTGCGCGCCTGGATGAACATGCCGCAGACCTACCGCTCCTTCGACCAAGGCGGTTTCCATTTCATCCTCCTGGACAGCATCGAGCTCACGCCGGACGAACTCAAATACCGCGGCTTCATCGGACCGGAACAGATGGATTGGTTGCGGGCGGACCTCGCCCGGGTGGCGGCGGACACTCCGATCGTGGTGGTCACCCACATCCCGCTGCTCACCGGGTTCTACCAAATGACCGGCGGCATCGGGGAACCAGTTCCCGCCAATCGCGGCGTGGTCAACAACCGCGAAGTGCTGGCCGCCTTCGAAAACCACCGCCTGCTGGCCGTGCTCCAGGGGCATCTGCATGTCAACGAGTTGTTGCGCTGGAAGAACACCACCTTCATCACCGGCGGCGCCGTCTGCGGCAAATGGTGGCGCGGCCCTTGGCACGAAACCCCGGAAGGCTTCGGCGTTCTCCTTCTGCATCCGGACCGCGTGGAGTGGGAATACCACCCCTACGGCTGGGAAGCCCGGCGACCGGCCAGCCAATAGCCCCCCCGGGCGCCTCACCCGAACGGCGCGACGACCTCCACCCCCGGAAACAACGCGCAGACGTTTGACTCGTCCTTGGCCTCGAAGAGCAGCTTCACGTTGGGCCCCGCATCCATCGTGAACCACAGGGACAGCCCCGCCTCCCGCGCCGCCCAGATTTTCCGCATCGCCCCCACCGTCTCCGGCAGCGCGTACACGATCGGCGGCCGCGTCGCCGCCATCAGCGCATGCATCGCCAGCGCATTGGCTTCCGCCACCGCCCCCAGCGCCGCGAAATCCTGTCGCGCGATCGCCGCCTTCAGCGCCGCCAAGTCCTTCGCGACCCGGCCGGGCCACTCGCGGTAGAATTCGCACGTCTCCACGCTGCGGCGCATCCCTTCGCGCGATCCGATGGGCTTCTCGGCCGCGCACAGCACCACCGCGCCCACCCGCAGCTCCGGCCACTCCGCGCCGAACCGTTCCGCGAACGAATCCATGCCGTCCGCCGCCGTTCCCGCATGCCATTCGACAAACCCATCCTCCAGGCTGCGCGCCGCGCTCCCGCTGCCCAGCCGCGCCAGGATCGACAGCTCGCGCGTGGAAAGCCCCCAGCCGAACAACCCATCCACCGCCTTCGCCAGCGCCGCGAAGCCCGAAGCCGACGACGCGAACCCCGCCGCCGTGGGCACCGTGTTCCGCGCCTTCAGGTCGAAGAAGAAATCCTCCGCCGGTCGCAACAAATCCAGATAGGCGCTCGCGCGCTTCGCAAACGGACTCGCCGCCGGCAACGGCTTCCCGTTCAGCCAGACGCCATCCGCCGCGCCCTTCGCCCGCGCCAGCTCCACCTGCGAGCCCAGCGGGCCGAGCGAAATCGACAGGCTCCCCGTCACCGGCAGATTCAGCGCCTCGTCGCGCTTGCCCCAGTACTTCACCAGCGCGATGTTCGCCGGCGCATAGGCCGAAACCGTCTTCTGGGGATGCGCCTCGCGGCCCGCCAAGACCGTCCGGACGACGTGCCGCGCGGAAGTCACGGAACCGCCTCCACCATGGCTCCCGCGGGATCCACCTTCACCGCCAGCGACGGCACCCCCCAGTCGCGCCGCATGGCCTTGCCCAGCCCCACCACGCAATCGCCCAGCCCCGAACCCGAAATCTTGCTGCCTTGGATGTTGGGATCTTCGCGCAGCGCATAGACCAGCTCCGCCAGCTTCGCGTTGTTCACCCCCAGCGAATCCATCAGGCCCTGGTTGATGTTCATCAGCCCGCCCATCGTCTCCCAGTCGCCCCGCGCAGCCGCCTCGAACGCCCGCCGCACCGTGTCGCCGATCAGCGCATCCAGCTCCCCATGCACCTCGGGTTGTTTCTGGCGGTTTTCCTCGACGCGGGCGATGACCTCCGGCGTGGGCGTCTTGCTGCCCGAATAGAGCACGGTCAGCTGCGGCGACACCGGCAGCCTCACGACATCTTGCGCTTCGGCGAAGTACCGCAGGCAGCCTCCGTAGGCGCTCGCCGCGACGTCGGCGCCCGAGCCCACGCCCCCCTGCACCTTGCGGATGATCTTCGTGCCGCAGTCCAGCAAGCACCCGGGCGCCGGCGTCGTCCCCTGCGCCCCGGCCAGCGCGGCGAGGGTCGCCACCGTCACCGCCGCGCTGGATCCCAGCCCCATCTGGTGCGACATCTCCGACCGGATGTCCAGCTCGAAGCCGCGCGTCAGGCCTTCCTTGCATGCGCGGATGGCGCCCAGCACGAACCGGAAGCTCTCGTGGGGGGCCAGCTCGTCCAGCGTGGTCTCATGCTCGCCCAAGGCGGAATGCAGCAGCAGGGTCTTGTCCTCGCGGGGCGTCAGCTCCACCTTCATGCGCTTGTTGATCGCGCACACGATCGCGGGATGCCCGCGCAGCACGGCATGCTCGCCCATCAACATGAGGCTGCCGGGCGCGGAAGCTTGTACGGCGCGCAACGTCATGGGGACGGAATCACACCACCCGCACGCCCAGCGGATCGGGGCGCACGGTCATCAGTTCATAGCCGTACTTGGCGCACAGCTCCGTCGGCGTTTCGCGCGACGCCACCAGCACCATGCCGCCGTTGTCGCCCGCCACGGCCCCCGCCCCGCAAATCTTCGCCGCCGCGCCGGCCTGCTCCACCTCGGCGACGAAATCGCCCACGCGCCCCGGCACCACGCCGATCTCGTTCAGCAACCGGTGGTTCTCGCGCAGCGCCTTCTGGAACGCCTTCAGGTCGTCGTGCTGCAGCGCCTTCTGCATCTGGCCCACCACGCCTTCGAAGCCCTCCCAGATCGGGCTGGCCGCGGTGAACCGGCGCGCCACGGCGGCAACCGCCTCGCCCGTCGTGCTCGCCGGCGTCCCCGTGTTCACGATGTACAACGGCACCCGCGGCAGCGGCAGCTCCTGCGCCTCGCCGTTCTGGAACCGCACGCAGCCGCCGTGCATGGACACGTACGTGTCCAGCCCGCTGGCCTGGCCGTGCTGCATGTTCTCCACTTCGAGGCTGTAGCGGGAATACCACTCCGGCCGGAAATCCACGCGGTAATAATGCCCCAGTCCCCGCAGCACGCTCAAAATCGTCGCCGCCGAAGACCCCATCCCGCACCCGATCGGAATGTTCGAATTCAACCGCACGTTGACGCCCCCGCCCATCTTCAGATGCAAGCCGTCCATGATCGTGACGAACGCGAACTGGAACAGATCCGCCGGCTTGCGCACCACCTCGCGGATGGACAGGCGCCCCGCCTGGAATTCCTCGTAGTTGCGCAGCACGCGCCCATGGAACTCCCGCAGCGCCCGCAGCGTGAACGATTCCTTGCCCGCCTGCAGATTGGGCAGGTCGAACGACACCGTTTCGTCCGCCCCCTCCATCGTGATGAAGGCTTGGGCGTTGCGGTTGACCGCCATCGCGAGCGCCGGCCGCCCGTACACGACGGCATGCTCGCCGCTCAGAATCAACTTGCCTGGTGCGACTGCTTTCATTCGTAGACCGATACACTATCCCTTTGGCCGCCTTTTGTAAAGCGCACCTCCGCCCGTTCGTTCCCCCGTTTTCGCATTGTCCGCCCCCCCCCGATGGCGTAGCTTGGACGCGATGAACGCCCTTTCGGTCGATCCCCGCCAAGTCGAGGCCTTCGCGGCCCATCTGGAGAAGTCCGGCCGCGTCCAGCCGTTCGACTTCTGCTCCCTCGGCGAAGGATTCATTTATCCCGGACGCAACCAGCCCGGCGCGTTGGATTATTTTTTCTTCGCCTGCGCCCACCAGTTCGGATTCTGGACGCTCGCGGGCAACCGCTGGGCCGCCCCCATGGTCGCCCGCCTCGATGGACGCGCCCTCAAAGGCTCCGACTTCCTCTGGCGCGCCTGCACCCGCGCCGCGCAAAAAGACCCGCTCATTTTCGATCCCGCTTCGCTGGCCGCGCGAAGCAATCACTCGCTCTCCGAACTCTTCCGCGACGATTCCGGCGCCAACCCCCTGCCCTTGTGGCCGGAGCATCTCGCCCTCCTCCGCGGCTATGCCCGGTGGTTCGCCGACCGCGCCACCACCCCCGCCGAGGTCGTTCGGCGGATCCACGCCGCCCCCAAGCCCCTGTTCGCCCTCCTCGCCCTCCTCGCCGAAATCCCCGGCTATGCCGAAGATCCCCTCCAGAAGAAAGCCATGCTGCTGGCCATCGCCCTCGAAAACCGCCCCGAGCATTTCCTGCACGTCGCCGACCCCGGATCCGCCGTCCCCATCATCGACTACCATCTCCAGCGCAGCGCCCTCCGCACCGGCCTCGTCCGCGTCGACGATCCCGCCCTGCGCGCCAAGCTCGAAGCCCGCGTACTCCTCTCCGCCCCGGAGGAATCCCGCGTCCGCGCCGCCACCTACGCGGCCATCGCAACCCTCATCGCCCGCTCCGGGCTCTCCGCCGCCGCCGTGGACTGGTTCTTCTTCCAGAACCGCACCCGCTGCCCCGAAACGACCGAACCGGACTGCGCCGCCTGCCCCGTCGCCCCGTTCTGCGCCCGGGAAACCCGCCTCTTCCAGCCGGTCTTCCGCACCACCGCCTACTGACCGGAATCCGGTTTTTCCACGCCGTGGAAAAATGTTTTCCACGGAGCCTCTTGCAGAACTCCGGCCCAAACGGTCGGGACGGAGCCCGACCCTCCAGAAAACAAGCGCAACCGCGTGTTCTTGGCAATGGAGGGACGACCTCCGCGTCGTCCGGGTTCGTT
>SABN01000104.1 GCA_009928955.1 Opitutia bacterium
CGGGCGGCTTCCAGCCGCCCTTTCCCATCCCAGCGGCAGGATGCCGCCGCTCCCGTTCCGATCCCCCGAACCAACGGGACGGGCGGCTTCCAGCCGCCCCCCCCACCCCCGTTTTCCACACCGTGGAAAAAAAGTTTCCACACCGTGGAAAAAATCGCGTATCTTTTTCCACGCCATGGAAAAAACAGCCCAACTTTTCCACACTGTGGAAAAAAGTTTTCCACACCGTGGAAAACTGACGACCTCAATTCTTAATTCTTAATTCACCATTCTTAATTCATGATGAAAACCTTCCCCCTCAGCCTCGCCCAGACCGAAGCCCTTGCCCAGCGCTTCCCCACCCCCTTCCACCTCTACGACGAGGCGGCCATCCGGCAGAACGCCCGCGCCCTCAACGCCGCATTCGCCGTCTTCCCCGGCTTCCGCGAGTACTTCGCGGTCAAGGCCGCGCCCAATCCCTTCCTCCTCAAGATCCTCGCCGCCGAAGGCTTCGGCGCCGACTGCTCCTCCCTCGCCGAACTCCGCCTCTGCGAGGCCGTGGGCCTCACCGGCGACCGCATCATGTTCACCTCCAACGAAACCCCCGACAGCGAATTCCGCGAAGCCCGCCGCCTCGGCGCCATCATCAACCTCGACGACGTCACGCACATCGACGCGCTCGTCGCCGCCACCGGCTCCCTGCCCGAGACGATCTGCTTCCGCTACAACCCCGGCGCCGCCAAGGCCGGCAACACCATCATCGGCCACCCCGAAGAAGCCAAATACGGCCTCACCCGCGACCAACTTTTCGACGCCTACGCCAAGGCCCGCGATCTCGGCGCGAAGACCTTCGGCCTCCACACCATGGTCGTCTCCAACGAACTCGACGAGCAATACCACATCGAAACCTCCCGCATGCTCTTCGAGCTGGTGATCGAAATCCACCAGCGCCTCGGCATCCGCATCTCCTTCATCAACACCGGCGGCGGCATCGGCATCCCCTACCGCCCTGAACAAAAGGCGGTGGATTACACCCTCATCGCCCGCGGCGCCCGCCAACTCTACGACCAGATCATCGTCCCCGCCGGCCTCGACCCGCTCGCCTACAACATGGAATGCGGACGCGCCATCACCGGCCCCTACGGCTGGCTCGTCACCCGCGCCCTCCGCTTCAAAAACACCTTCCGCTCCTACATCGGCGTCGATGCCTCCATGGCCAACCTCATGCGCCCCGGCATGTACGGCGCCTACCACCACATCACCGTATTGGGAAAAGAAAACGCCCCCGCCACCCACACCGTCGACGTCGTCGGATCCCTCTGCGAAAACTCCGACAAGTTCGCGATCCACCGCGAGCTGCCCGAAATCGCCATGGGCGACCTCCTCGTCATCCACGACACCGGCGCCCACGGCCACGCCATGGGCTACAACTACAACGGCAAGACCCGCTCCGCCGAACTCCTCCTCCGCCCCGACGGCTCCGTCGTCCAGATCCGCCGCGCCGAAACCCTCAACGACCTCTTCGCCACCCTCGATCTCGGCGCCCTCCCCGCATTCGAATAAGTTCCGATTCTTTCTCGCAAGAGTCACAAGCGCCGCAACAATCCCCCATATCAGGGAGGTCTCTCGCCGAGCCCATCCCATTGTTTTCCATATGGTTGCGCCAATCGCAACCTCATATCCCAACCGTCAATGACAGACCCATCGAAAAATATGTAACTTATAGTAGACATTTTGTATGCGATGTAATACATTTTGTATTCGAAAGATAACAAAAGGAGATAATATGTCGCGTCTGGAAAAATCAGCCTATGTCAACCTCGCTGTGTTTGGAATCGCCTGTTTGCTTTTCGCGATGCTTCGTCCCCATCTCGGCAGCCTGCGGGCGATGGGCGCTTTTGGACTGATCGGACTTTGGGGCATGGAACCCCTGTTCTATCGCCGGAGCAAGGAATCTCCCGCGCTGGATGAAAGAGAGCTCTCCATCTTGCGCCGCTCATGGAGAATCGGACATGGTGCCTTCTGGCTGGTCTACGTGGTTGTCCTGATGTGCCTGTGGAACCTTCACCGCGGTGGCCAGATCGCGATTTCGGCCGACATCCTGCCATGGCTGGTTCTTTCGGCTTTCATGCTCGTGGGAATCGTCAAATTTGTGGCGACGTTGATCCTGTCCCGGATGGACCTTCGCCATGCCGAATAGCCAGATTGCCAACCGCATCCGCCGGCTGCGCTTCGAACGCGGAGAAATGACGCAAGAGCAACTGGCGAAAGTCGTGGGCGTCACGCGCCAAACGATCATTGCGCTGGAGGCCCATAAATACGGCCCCTCGCTTGAGTTGGCATTTAACATCGCGCAGGCGTTTGGCGTGCCCGTGGAAGAAGTATTCCAGCCCCCGGCAAGCCCCCCGCGGAACTTCCCCGCCACCCCGACGACTTCCTGATCCGGATCCGCCGCGCCGAAACCCTCGCCGACATCTCCGCGACGCTGGATTTCCATTCGGTTCCCTCGTTCCGGTTGTAGCTGCGCCCGCCGGGCGCGGGGCTGTTCGGCTTTCCGCCCCGTTGTAGCTGCGCCCGCCGGGCGCGGCTCTTCTCCCTTTTCATCCAGATTTGATTTGTTCCACTCCACCGCCCCCCTCTATTCTCTATCTTCATGGCGGAACAAAAACATCTGCGCCGGTTGGGCCGGATCTGGATACCCAGCGCGGTCTATTTCATTACCGTCTGCACGCACGGGCGCAAACCGGTCCTGGCCTCCCCCATTGCGGCCGGCATTCTTCTCCGTGAGTGGCAGGCGGCGAAAGACCGTCATGGATGGCTTGTCGGCCGCTATGTCGTCATGCCCGACCATGTCCATTTTTTCTGCGCCGAACAAGCGAAGGGCGAAAAGCGAACGCTGTCGCAATTCATGAACAAATGGAAAGAATGGACCGCAAAAGGATTGATCACGCCAGCGACCATCTCCGCACCGGTGTGGCAGCGGGGATTCGTCGACCACCTGATGCGGTCAGACGAATCCTACGGCGAGAAATGGTCCTATGTGCGGGAAAACCCCGTCCGGGCGGGCTTGGCCTCGTCGTGGGAGGCATGGCCTTGGCAGGGGTTTGTGGATTTCAATTTTCCGGGAGCAGATCAGAAAGCCGGACAGTCGCCGCGCCCAGCGGGCGCAGCTACAACAAGCCCATCCATGCTCCAAAACACAGCCCCGCGGCCTTCACTCATTTTTGGCGATTGAATCTGCCATCTTGTCTCGCCGCGCGGTGGCGCGTATGCTTTGGCTATGAAAGCACGCCGCGCCGTTGTTCTTCTCTCCGGATTCCTTCTCGCCTCCACCGCTTCCGCCCAATCCGCCCGCCCGGGCCTGGGCGCCATTCCACATGAAAGCGGCACCACCTTCCGCGTCTGGGCGCCCCATGCAACCGCCATGGCCGTCGCCGGCGAATTCAACGACTGGCGCGCCGCGCCGCTGGTCCGCGAAGATCCCGCCGGAACTTGGTCGCTCGACGTGCCCGAAGCCCGCGCGGGCCAGCACTACAAGTATCTGATCAACGGCGAAACCTGGAAGCGCGATCCGCGCGCGCGGCAGGTCGCCGGCCGCGACGGAATCATCTACGATCCAAACGCCTTCGACTGGAGCGCCGCGCCCGTTCCCAAGCCGGCGCGCAACGATCTGGTGCTCTATCAAATCCACATCGGCACCTTCGCGGGCAAAAACCCGCCCGCCACGCTCGATGACGCCATCGCGCATCTGGACCACGTGCGCGACCTGGGCGTCAACGCCGTCACCCTGATGCCCGTCAACGAATTCCCCGGCAAACTGAGCTGGGGCTACAATCCCTCCGACCTGTTCGCCATCGAAGCCGACTACGGCGGCCCCGACGCCCTCAAGCGCTTCGTGCGCGCCGCGCATGAGCGCGGCCTCGCCGTCTTCATGGACGTGATCCACAACCACTACGGACAGGTCGAGCCCGCCCCGGGCCAGGAAGAACTCCCCACGTGGCGGTTCGACGGCTGGTCGACCAACGCTGGCGGCGGGATCTATTTCTACAACGACGTCCGCGCCCGCACCCCCTGGGGCGCCACCCGCCCCGACTACGGCCGCCCCGAAGTCCGCGCCTTCATCCGCGACCAGATCCACATGTACGCCGACGAATACCGCATCGGCGGCTTCCGCTGGGATTCCGTGTTCAACATCATCATCTGCGAGCAAGGCGCCAACCCCGAGGGCGTCCGGATGCTGGCCGACATCAACCAGGAACTCGCGGATACCCACCCCCACGTCGTCCGCACCGCCGAAGACCACGCCTTCGACCACGACATGCATTTCGACAATCTGTGGGACGTGAGCCATCGCTGGGCGCTGTTCCGGCAGCTCGTCGCGGCCGACGACGGCGAGCGGAACATGGCCGAAGTGGCGGACACCGTTTCCGGAGGGCCGGGGCTGAACCGGATTCTCTTCACCGAAGCCCACGACTACATCGCGCGAAGCCACGACCGCAGCCGCCTGCCCTCGATGATCAACCCCTCCGATCCCGACAGCCTTTTCGCCCGCAAACTCGCCCTGCTCGGGGCCGCCATGATCCTCACCACCCCGGGCATCCCCCAGATCTTCCAGGGCCAGGAAATGAACGAGATCCAGGCCTTCCACGACGACATCCCCCTGCGCTGGGAACGCACCAACACCCACGCCGGCATCGTCCGCGCCTATGCCGACCTGATCCATCTCCGCCGCAACCTGCGCGGCACCACCCAAGGCCTCAAGGGCACCGGCGTTTCCATCCTGCTCGCCGACAACACCAACAAGGTCGTCGCCTTCACCCGCCGGGACCAAGGCGGCCCCGCCGACGACGTCGTGGTCGTCGCCAACTTCTCGGACACCGAATTCTACAACAGCGACTACGTCGTTCCCTTCCCCTCCGCCGGCACGTGGTACAGCCACTTCAACGGCGATTCGAAATTCTACGGCGACGATTTCGGCGACATCGGCCCCGCGCAGGTCGAAGCCATCGGCACCCCCCCCGCCGCTCCCGTCCCCCTGGGCCGCTACAGCCTCCAGATCTTCTCCAAACAGCCGCCTTAACCCGGCGCTATTCCTCCAGGCGGATTTGGAAAACGCCTAGGCGCAAGGCCGGATCCACCGCCTGCGTCACCACATTGAGCGGTGGCGTCGCCTGGACATGGACTCGCAACAGTTCCGGGGCCGTGAGCAGATTGGTGTAGCCAAAAATCGAATACGCGCGGTCGGAAGAACTCAGCCATTTCAGCACCAGCGAACGATTGGTCGAAACCTCCACCCATTCGGGCGCCTGATGCAGAAGATACTGCGGCGCATAGTCGAGCGTGCACAGTCCGCAGGCTTCGTTGAAGGTAAAGCGATAGGTGCCGTCCAAGGCCGCCGCCGGCCTGAAGTTTTGCGAACCGCCCTGAATATTCCCGATGGCCTGAAGCGGCAGCGCAAACGGACTGGAATTCGAAGCCCCCCAAGCCGTGGACCAATCGCCGTTGGCCACGAACTTGAACTCGGCTTCGGCCAAGTTGGTGAAGGCCAAATCCAGCCGCCACAGGTGATTGCCCGCCGGCGCCATGGGATGCCGCGCCGTGTTCCAGTCCGAAAAATTCCCGACCACGCTGATCCGTGCGTTGGTCGCGATGCCGGCGTCCGCCGCGAAAGGATCGCTGTCTTCCAGATATTCCGCCGCATTCACCCGGCCATCGTCGTCCGGATCGTCCGCGGCGCCGTAGGACGAGCTGTTCGTGCAGCGCGCCGTTTCCCAATCGTCCGGAATGCCGTCTCCATCCGCATCGATCGCGTGGGCCACGATGGCGTATTTCCGGGTCCAGTCGTTGAAGGTGATGGTGACGTAACCGGAATTGGTCGTGACCATCTCGACGTTGGCTCCATCGACGTCAGCCACGTCCCGGAAGGAAACGACGTTGGTCGTCTGCTGGTTGTCGCCCCAGTTCACGTCCCAGGCGCCGTTCGCCGCGAACTTGAAGGTCGTCGTCCGTGCGCTCCGCCACAGGGTATATTGCCAGACGTGGTCGCCCACCAAGGTCATGGGGCTCTGCGTGGTGGACCAACTGTTGAAGCTGCCCGCCATGGAAACGGAGGCATACCCGGAATAGGGGTCGCGGGCCAGCGGATCGGTGCCGCTGAAATATTCCGCCAGGTTCGGATAGGCATCCCCGTCCGGATTGCCATACGGAGTCAGGGCGGTGGGATCGCCCGCGTGCATCTGTTCCCATTCGTCCATCATCGTGTCGCCGTCCGCGTCGTGGAACCCGGCCCATTCCACGGTGTACTCGCCCGTGCTGGCGTCCAGCGCGACGAGATAGCGCGCATTGAACGGCCCCTGGAGCAAAGCTTGTTCGTCTGAACCCAACGATGTCCCCAGATTTTCCACGACGCCGGTGCCGTCCGGCACGAGCGGTTCGGCGGCGAACGAACCCCAGAAGGCATAGGCGTTGCTCGTCCAGGTCATGAAATACAGCGGGGCCCGATTCGTCGCGATCAGCAACACGTCGCCCGCCCACCGGTCGTGGCGATGCCGCGCGTTGGTCCGCACCAGCCCGCCGAGGGAAACCCCCGCGGCCCCCACGACCGCCTCCGCATAGATCGTCGCCGACGTCGCCGCATTCCATTCGTTCGGCGACGTGCCTGCGCGCCATTCCTCGAAGTTGGCGTATAGATCGCCGTCCGGATCGAGCCCGGCATCGGATGGATCGGCGGGATTCAGGCCATAGTCCTGTTCCCAGGCATCCGGCAGGCCATCCCGGTCGGCGTCGGCCGCCGGCTCGTTCGTGGAAACGCTCAAATCGTCCAAGATCGTCGGCGCCGCCCCGTCGTGCAGGAAACAAACGCCCGAAAAGACGGACGCGGGATTGGCGAACCCCAGGCCGGCGCCGATCTCCGCATCGTTCAGACGCAGCGACCATTGCCGGCTCGCTCCCTCGGCGCAAACGGAAATGCGCGACCATTCGTCCGTCGGCAGAGGCGCGTGCGCCAGCGGGGTCCAGTTGCTGGCCGTTCCGTCGTACACGCGCAGCAGGCCGTTGCTTTGCACGTGGAACGCCGCCGTGGCCAGCGGGGGCAGGGCATTCGTGAAATCCCGTTCGGACCGCGCGGGCTGGACGTAGAAATCGATCCAGACGGCCTCGTTGGTGCGTTCGGCGCAGTTGAAAAAGACGAGGCTTTCGCGCCCTGTGACGGCCACGGCGCACAAGCCGTTGTGAACCGTTTGCGTCTGGTTGAGCGCCCCGCCCCACGGCACCGCCCACCCCTGCCGGCCGTCTACGCTCCGATTCATCGGCAGCCGCTCGAAATCGGCCACGATGGGCAGGGCCGGGATTTGCGCGACGGTCCGTTCGCGCCAGGCTTCTTCCTCTTCGCAATCGTCGTACGTATTGGACAGCGCGTCGCTGCCCAGATCGCCCGGCATCCGGTCCATCGCGGCTTGCAGCCGCGTCCAGGCGCCGCGCAGGTCCCCCATCTGCGCCGCCAGTTCATGGAGCACGTACGGCGCGCGCCAGTGGTTCGTCTTCAGCAGGAACGCCGCCTCGGCCAGCTCCGCCGCCCGCGGCCATTCCGATCGCGCGCAGGCCGGATCGTTCAGGATCTGGTGGGCGCACTCCGCCAGCGCCCGCGCGTTGGTGGGACCCGCCGCGCTCGCGGCTTCGAAATAGGCCCGGGCGTAATACCGCGGAAAATAGGCGTCGGTTCCCAAGCCCCGCTGCATCAGCATCCACGACGTCGCCCAAACCTCGTTCGATTCCGGCCGCAACTCCGCCTGGGCGCGCAATCCGGCGTTCGTGTACACCCGGAACAACCACTGCTCGGCGGCGCGCACGGAACTGGACATGGGATAGTGCAGCATCGTCGCCGCCGCGTTGCTGGCCACGAGCCCCCAATCCTCCGCGTCCCACGCCGCTTGCGCGGCGGCCACCAAGCCGGACGCCGCCGCTTCGAAATCCGCGGGAACGTAGGTTTGGCCGACGTTCGCGAAATCCTCCTCCAACCACGCCAGCGCCGCGCTGATGGATTGGGTCGGCCCGATCTCGTGGCCGCCTTCGAACACAACGTCGTGTACGCGCGCCGCGGACCGGGCATAATAGTTCATATCCTTGGACGGCGGCAAGTCGGTCGAGCCGTTGACCCGCGCGATGGCCAGCCGATCGGGAAACACCGTGTAGTCGTCGTAGTCGCCGATCCAGCACCCCATCAGCAGCACGCCGGTCGCCTCGTCCCAATACTCGCGGGAAATGGTTTGGACGCGCCACGAGCCACCCGACAGCCCCGCCAGATAGAACCGTTCCCGGTCGTACGCGATCCGCCGCCGCACGTCGTCCATGATTTCGCGGATCTTGATGTCTTGGTTCGGGATCGTGCCATTGCGCAGTTCGTTGGCGCACGCCAGCACCCAGCCCGCCGCCTCGCAGCTCGGTTGCAACTTGCCCATGCCGTAGCCGCTATCCGCCCCCGGATCGAAATACAGCATCAACGGCGGCGGATGGTTCGTGTCGTAGCCCGTCGGCAGATAAAGGATGTAGCTCGCGCCTGATGTCCCGTCGGCATACACCGTATTGGTCGTCCCCGGCACGAAATCGGCCCGCCCGACGCCGGCGCCGGCCAACGCCAGCGCCAGCGCCCATCCTTGCCATGCCCGCCTCATGCCCAATCCTCCTGTTCCCCCGCATCATATGCCGCCACCATTTTTCAACAAGTGAAAACACCCCGCCGCGCCGCTCCCGTCTCCATAGGCCGCTACCGCCTCCCGATCTTCTCCAAGACTCCCCCCGCCTTCCCCGCGCCCAACTGATCCCGCCTTCACTTGATGATTGGATATTGAACATTGGTTATTGGATATTGAGATCTCCGCCTCCCGCCCACCGCTCACAGCCAATTCATAGTTTTCATTCTTCATTCCAAATTGCGCCCTCAGGGCGCCCCCATGCGGCTTGCCACGCCATGGCGTGGAGTCTCGCGGCTCGCGCTTTCGACTTTCCACCCATCAAAATGGCCTTTTTTGCGTCCTTTGTGATCTTTGTGGTGAAATATTTCCCGCGATTGTGCCGTTGCCAGTAGTTGCCATCCCTTTGCCGCCAAGCCGCCCCGCGGCCCCGCCCCCGCTACGCATCCCCCAATGTCAAGACTCTTTGAAAATGTCCCCTTGTAACTCAATAGAAATGTCCCCATCACGGGACTCCTGCAACCAAGCAAGGAGGCCCGATGGAGAGGATCGAGATGAGCACCAGGGAGAGAAGGCGCATGGCGTTGATGACGCGGGTGGCGGAAGGGCTGCTGAAGCTGCGCATGGCGGCCGAGATGATGCGGGTGTCGTACCGGCAGGCGAAGCGGATCTGGCGGCGCTACCGGCAGGAAGGCGATGCGGGGCTTGTGCACCGCGGGCGCGGGCGGGGATCGAACCGGGCGTGGCTTGAGCCCGAGCGGCGGCGGGCGCTGGCGCTATGCGCCAAGCGCTACGTGGACTTCGGGCCGCTGCTGGCGAGCGAACACCTGGCGGAGGAGCACGGGATCGTCG
>SABN01000237.1 GCA_009928955.1 Opitutia bacterium
AAACCCAGAGACACCCATGACACCCAGCCCTACCCAGAAACACCCAGAATCCCCCCAAGCAAGGCAGGAGTCGCGGGATGAGCGAGCGGTTGCTGAAGAGCCCCGGAGATCCTCGACTACTTGGCCACGCGGGGCTTGGCGGTCTGGGAGAAGGATTGCGAGAAGGCGGTTTTTGTCCGAGCGAAGAGCCGCGAGCCGGGGGCGGGTTACGAGGCCTTCAGGGAGTTTGTGGAGACCCGCCCGGACGACGTGGTGGCCAACATCGCGGTCTGCCTGATCCACCAGTGCCGATATCTGCTGGAACGGTTTCTGAAACAGCGGGAAGAGGCGTTCCGGGAGGGTGGCGGACTCAGGGAACGCCTGACGAACGCGCGGCTGGCGGCCCGGAGGCGGCAAGGGGGTGCCGGTTGATGCTGGGTATTGATGGTCGGATAAACCCAGAGACACCCATGACACCCAGCCCTGCCCAGAAAAACCCAGAGCCACCCAGAAGTGTCCGGAACCGCCCGGGCTGCCCCACCGATTCCCAACGCGCGGTAATCGGTTGGTGGCAGGGGGTGTGGCAGGTGTGTGCGAGGAGAGCCGGAAGGCGCGGGATCATGGACCCTGTTGGTGTGCCGGCTTTAGCCGGCGGGCACGGGCGAGGAGAGCCGGAAGGCGCGGGATCATGGACCCTGTTGGTGTGCCGGCTTTAGCCGGCGGGTGCGGGCGAGGAGAGCCGGAAGGCGCGGGATCATGGACCCTGTTGGTGTACCGGCTTTAGCCGGCGGGTGCGGGCGAGGAGAGCCGGAAGGCGCGGGATCATGGACCCTGTTGGTGTACCGGCTTTAGCCGGCGGGTGCGGGCGAGGCCGACTGAAGTCGGTACACCAGCCTGTGCCGCCCCGTTTCCGCCATTTCTCGCGTTCGTCTGCCGACCCCCGCCCCCCAGCCGATTACCAACGCGCGGTTGACGGCGGCGGCGGAATTGTGTATAGTTCAATTATACATAAATGAAAGAGGCTTGAGATGAACGCGACGGTGGTGGATTTGCGGTACCGCATGAACGATGTGCTTAAGGCGCTCGACCGGAAGGAAAGCGTCAACGTTCTGTACCGCGGCAAGGTGAAGGGTATCCTTTATCCGGCCGTGGAGGCGTCGGCCGGCAAGGTGGCCGAGCACCCTTTTTTCGGTGTCCGTGAAGCCGGCCCCGGCGTGGAGGAGCAGATGACGGCCTTGCGCGGGGGGCGTTGCCGTGATCTTTGACACCGATGTTTTTATCTGGATCCAGCGCGGCAACCGGAAAGCCGCGCGCCTTGTTGAAGAAGAAACGGAGCGCGTGTTGTCGCTGCAAACGTATCTGGAGTTGCTGCAAGGCGCGGAGAACCGCAGGCAGCAGGAGATCACGAGATCCTTCCTGAAGGATTTCGGGTTCCGCACCTTGCCGATCACAGAGAACATCGGGCACCGGGCGGCCGTGTATATCGAGACGTATGCGCTGTCGCACGGGTTGCGGGCGGGCGACGCGTTGGTGGCGGCTACGGCCGCCGAGTGCGGGCTGACGCTCTGCACGGGCAACGCCAAGCATTTCAGGAACATTCCGGGAGTCCGTCTCCATGTGTTCGCTCCCCTGCCCGCATAGGAAATCCGGGCACAGCGGTGCGTCTAACCGAAAAACCGAAAAAACAGAAAACTTGCCCGTTGACAGTCCGCATGCGATCGGTTAATCTTAAAAACCATTTTTCGCGAAGAAGGAAGAGACAGGTTAACCATGACGAAGACGTTTGTACCGAAGGATCCGGGCACGGCCCGCAGTTGGCAAC
>SABN01000105.1 GCA_009928955.1 Opitutia bacterium
GAGGGGGAGGACATGGCCGGCGGAGTATTGCTCCTGCAGCTTGGCGGGGACGGCGTTGGTGGCGGCGAAGAAGAACTTGGCGGTGGCGGAATCGACGATCTGGTCGGAGGGGGAGACGACCATGAGGAGGGGCCCGCGCCAGTCGGCGGCGCGGGGGCGGATGGCGTCGATGGCGTCGAAGAGGGCGCGGTAGATGTCGCGGTGGATGAATTTGTCGGTGCGGTAGGCGGCGCGGGCGTCGGGGTCGCGGAGGTCGGCGGGGAGGCGCGATTCGACGGTGTCGGTGAAGAGCAGGAGGCGGTCGAGCAGGCGGAACCACTCGCGGGGGGCGAGGAGGGGGGAGCGGGCGCGGGAGACATCGACGAGCGGGGCGAGGAGGACGAGGCCGGCGATGGGGTTTTCGGGGCGGAGGGCGGCGTCGAAGGCGAGGGCGCCGCCGAGGGAGTGGCCGACGAGCCAGAGGGGGCGGGCGGGGTTCTCCGCGCGCAGGGCGGCGATTTCGCGGTCGATGTCGGCGCGCCAGGTGGCGAGGGTGGTGCCGGCCATCTCGGCGGGAGGAAGGCCTGATCCGGAGAGGTGCAAGGCGCGGACGGCGAAGCCGGCTTCGGCAAGCGGCGGGGCGATGCGGGCGAAGACGGAGGGGCCGTCGGCGAAGCCGTGGACGAGCAGGAGGGCGGGTGCGCCCTCCGGATTCAGCGCGAAGGGGGCGGTGGAGGCGCGGCGGGCGTCGGGGGCATTGGCGCGGATGCGGATGCGGTGGGCATAGAGCGCGTCAGCGGCGAGCCAGAGAGCGGCGAGTGCGAGCATCCCCAACACGATGAGCGTCCCGGGATGCATTCTCATGGGGGAGCGGAAGCCGGGGCTATTTGTCGGTGAACCGCAGGGTGGAGCCGGCGCTTTTCAGGAGTTCGGAGAACCGGGGCTCTTCGCTGCGGCGTTCCATTTCCTTCTGAATGGCGAAGTAGACGAAGAGGGAATCGTCGGTGGCGCGGTGGGCCTGCATGCCCTCGGTGGAGAGTTCGTATAGATCGATGAGGTCGGACACGCGGTGGTTCTTGAGGTCGGGATACCAGTTGCGGAAGAGGGCGAGGCTGTCGAGGACGGCGTTCTTGGGGGCGGGCATGTTGGCGCGCGCGGCTTCGGCGGACATGAAGCGGATGTCGAAGGGGGCGTTGTGGGCGATGAGGACGGAGCCGTCGATGAACTCGAGGAATTCCGGATAGACCTGGTCGAAGGTGGGGCAGTCCTTGAGCATCTCGAGGGTGATGTGGTGCACCTGCTGGACATACCAGGGGATGTAGCGCTGGGGATTGATGAGCCAGGTTTTTTCGCCGAGTTTCTTGCCGTTGCGGACCTTGACGGCGCCGATTTCGAGAATGCGGTCCTTGGCGGGGCTGAAGCCGGTGGTTTCGGTGTCGAAGATGACGAACGTGATGTTCTTCATCTGGGTGCTGGCGGTGGGCATGCGGAACGCCGGGGGAACCACGGGGGTGGAATCCGCGGCGACGGCCGAAAACATCACGAGGAACGAGCATATCCAGACGACATGCCGGGGCAGGGCTCTATTCATTCAACGGCCTCCTTGCGGCTCCGTTTTATTATTCGTTGCCAAATTCCGCCGTTCCTCGGAGCAACTGGCCAAAGGCCCGCCATTGGACCTTTCACTTGTTTTCAATGTACCGCGCGCCGGTAAAGCGGTCAACGGGAAATGCGACAAAAATGTCGAGGGCCGGTTCGGGCGGTTATTTGGGATCGGCGCTGGAGCCGCGCCAATGCAGCTTCTGGGAGAGGAGCTTGAACCAGGAAGAACCGGGCAGCTGGACGAAGCGCGCCACTTCCCGGGCCTTGCGGATGTCGAGGCGGTCGCCGTCCTCGAGCCAGCCGTGGGGTTGGCCATCGACGGAGAGGAGGAGTTTCTTGCGCTTGTCGACGACGCGCAGGGAGACGAGGAGGTTGTTCGGCAGGACCACGGGGCGATGGCTGAGGGTGTGGGGGCAGATGGGCTCGAGCACGAGGGCGGGGGTTTCCCGGTGCAGGATGGGGCCGCCGGCGGAGAGGGCATGTCCGGTGCTGCCGACGGGGGTGGCGATGATGAGACCGTCGCAGACGAAAGAAGCGACGGGCTGGCGGTCGACTTCGACCTCGATCATGGTGGCGCGCGGAGAGGTGCCCCAGCCCATGACGATGTCGTTGAGGGCGCGGGCGCGGACGATCTGGCGGCGGCGGGCGCCGCGAAGGAGGCGGGCTTCGAGCAGCGGATAGTCCGCGATGCGATAGGCGCCGGAGGCGAGGGCGCGGAGGGCGGCGACGGCGTGGGTGTCGGGGACGCTGGTGAGGAAGCCGAGGTTGCCGAGGTTGATGCCGAGGATGGGCGCCTCGGCGCCGTTGAGGGCGCGGACGGACCGCAGCACGGTGCCATCGCCGCCGAGGGAGAGCAGGAGATCGACGGCCTTGCCGAAGCGGGTCGGCGCGACGAGCTTGGCGCCGGGCACGAGGCGGGCGGTTTCCCGGTCGCAGACGACGAGCGAGACGGGCAGGTCGCGCGCGGCGGCGGCGAGATCGGCGAGGGTCGCTTCGGCGGCCGGCTTGGCGAGGTTGGCGAAGATTCCGATGTTCATGGATTTTTCCTCCAATAACTCAGGAACTCCACATTACCAGCCGGGCCTTGGATTGGCGACTGGCAATAATCGATCCACTTCCAGCCGAGGGTCTGGACGCCGAAATCGCGGATGCGCTCGACGATCTGTTGACGAAGGGCGGGGTCGCGCACGACGCCGCCCTTGCCGACCTCGGCGCGGCCGGCCTCGAACTGGGGTTTGATGAGGGCGACGGTTTCGCCGCCGGGGCGCAGGAGGCGGTCGATGGCCGGCAGGATGAGGCGCAGGGAGATGAAGGAGACGTCGGTGACGGCGAGATCGGGCGCTTCGGGCAGGTCGTCGGCCTGCAGGTGGCGGGCGTTGCAGCCGTCGAGGACGACGACGCGGGGATCGGCGGCGAGGCGGGAATGGAGCTGGGATTTGCCGACATCGACGGCGTAGACCTTGGCGGCGCCGTGCTGGAGGAGGCAATCGGTGAAGCCGCCGGTGGAGGCGCCGATGTCGACGCAAATGCTGCCCTCGGCGGCGAGGAGGGGGAAGCGGAGGAAGGCCTCTTCGAGCTTGAGGCCGCCGCGGCCGACGAAGCGTTCGGGCTGGCGGACGCGCAGGAGGCAGTCGGGCGGGAATTCGTGGCCGGGCTTGGTGGCGGGGGCGTCATCCACGAGGACTTCGCCGGCGAGGACGAGGCGCTGGGCTTTTTCGCGGCTTTCGGCGAGGCCGCGCTCCACCAGCAGCAAATCCAGCCGCCGGCGTTTCACTTTCCCGAGGCCCGGCGGGATTGACGGCCGCGATGGAGGGAGGAGAGGATGACGATCAGCGCGACGACGCCCATGACCGACCAGATGATGGCATCGTAGGCTTTCTTCTGCCGGGGGAGGGTGCCGAGGGGGCCGCCCTCGGCCAAGGGGTCGATGCCGACGCCGGAGTGGACGGAGGCCGTGGGCAATTCTTCAAACGGCTCGGGGATGGGGGGCTTGCCGGCATCGACCCAGGCCGTGTACCAGAGCGAGGAAAGATGCGTGACGGCGGCCTGGATCTGGGAGACGACGGCGTCTTCGGTGAGTTCCCAGAGCTTGCGGTAGTAGCTTTCGGTGTCGACCCGTCCGCCGGCGGAGCGCTTGGCGATGACGTCGGCCTTGAGGATGTCGGGGACGAGCGAGGCGGAATGGGCGGTCCACTCCATGACGGCGCGGAAGGGGTCTTCGACGTAGACGGCGGGGGCGGGGGTGATCATGTCGGGTTGGAAGAAAGCCTTGGTCATGTCGGATTCCAGGCGCGTATGGATGCCATGCTGCCAGGTTTCCTGGCCGTTGAAGTTCCGGGTGCAGTGCAGCGGCATGTGCAGGTCGGCCACGTAGTGGCTCATGGCGGCGCCGCAGCGGGCGGCCCAGAGCCAGTCGTTGGTGCGCATGGCGTCGGTCATTTTCGCGAGGAGGTCGGTGATGGTCCAGGGGGCGACGCCGGTGATCTCGGCGCGGAAGCCCATGGCGGCGAGGGCTTGCGCCTGGTCGCGGGGGAGCGCGAAGATGTCCGCGTCCGGCGCGAGGCGATCCGGCTCGAAATAGTGGCGGGCGCCTTCGTCGAGATCGGCGGCCTTCCAGAGGTCGGGATAGATGCCCGGGAGGACCATGGGGCGGGAGAAGGCGCGGAAGGCGGCCATGTCGTCGGGCGCGTTGCGGCCGGCGGCGCGGTTGATCTGGATGTGCTGGGCGCCGGCCCAGGCGAGGGCGGCGGAGGGCAGGCCGACAAGCAAGAGGGCGGCGAGGCGGAGCGGGAGGACGGAGCGGGGGGGGGTCACGATGGCGGGTTTCCCTTCGGGGGGGCGGGGTTGTAGGCCATGGCGACCTCGGGGCAGGTGAAGGGCGAGTCGTATTTGGAGCAGTTCATGCAGCCCTTGTAGAGCTTGTACATGAGCGTTTCCTTGGAGACGGGGACGAAGCCCAGCCGGGCGAAGAACGGCGGCGTGAAGGTCAGGACGATGATCTGGCAGGGCTGGAGCTCGGCGACGCGGGCGATGGCGGCCTCGACGAGGCGGCGGCCGAGGTTGTGTTTTTGCAGATCCTCGCGAACGGAGACCGACTGGATTTCGATGGACGGGTTCTTGGAGGTGTCGAGTTCGGGCAGGACAGACCAGGAGGCGGTGCCGACGATTTCGCCGTCGAGTTCGGCCACCAGGAACCGGTCGATGTTGAGCATGATGTCGCTGATGGGGCGCGGCACCAGTTCGTTGGGGTGGGATTTGATCCGCCGGAAGATGGCGGGTCCATCGCAGAAGCAGGCTTTGCGGATGACGGGTTGGGATGTGCTCATGGTGGCGTTGATCCGGATGGGATGGTGGATGAAGGGGGGAACATACCACGGAAGGCCGGAGATGGCAACGGCGACACGGCGGGGCGACGTCAGCGCAGGCGGGCGCCGAGCGCGGCGGCCCGGGCGAGGAAGCGCGGGGAACGGGCGATGTCGCCCTCCTTCTCCACGCCGGGAACGAGCACCTCGCCGAGCGGCTTCCAGCCCATGAAACCGGCGATGAGGCGGTAGGTGGCCTGGAGGCCGGCGAAGGCGGCCGGGCGGTCGTCGGCGGCGGTGGCGAGCAGGAGGGTTTGCTTGCCCTTGAGGGTCCGCTTGCGGGACGGAGCCAGACAATAGAAGCGGTCGACGAGCGACTTGAGCGGGGCGGACCAGCTGTAGAAATGCAGCGGGGTTGCGAACACGAGCACATCGGCGGCGCGGAGGAGCGGATAGACGGCCTCCATGTCGTCGCGGAGGGCGCACGGGACGGAGGCTGGTTTCCAGCACCGGTTGCAGCCATCGCAGGGGGCGATGGCCAGCGCGGGGACGCGGATGGATTGGACCGCGTGGCCTTGGAGGCTGGCGGCATCGGCGAAAGCGAAGGCCAGACGGGTGGAATTGCCGTCTTCGCGGGCGCTGCCGAGCAGGATGAGGATGTGGAGGGGTTTCTTGCGCATGGGCGGAATTCCTTTTGTCCGGCATCCTACCCCGGCGCGGTCCGCGGAAAAAGAGGAAAGAATGGGGGGGGGCGATGCGTTTTGCTTGAAATGGGCCCTGGAATGTGGAGAATGCCGAACCGATGAACAAGGGAATGAAGCATAAGTCCGCCGCTGCGGAGCGGGAAGCCGCATCGTTCCGGGAACCGCTGGCGGCTCCCATGACGGGGCAGGTGCTGTCCGTCCTGTTTGGCTTGCTGTTTCTCTTCCAGTGCATGATCCTGCCGCTGGTGGGCAAGGCGGCGATGGGCGGTTCGGGGTCGCCGGGCGCGGGTCCGGCGGACACCGTTTCGAAGAACGTGATGTTTTTCCTGCTGATGTTGCTGTTGACGATGGCGACGGGAGCCGCCGCCTTCTATTCCAAGTGGCTTCGGCGCCAAGCCGACGGGAGTCCCTTTCCGAAGGCCACGGCGGGCCTGCTGGTCCTGACGGTGGCGATGCTGTTGGCGTTCGCCGCGGGCCTGTTGAAGATCTAGGGCGGTCGGGGCGAGGTCCGCAATGCCATTCAGAGTGTTCAACTTGGCGGAGGCGGCGGAATATCTGCAACTGGCGGAAGAGGCCATCGAGGAGCTTGCCCGCCGGGGCGAGATTCCCTGCGAACGGCAAGGCGGGCGCCTGGTCTTCCGTCACAACGCGATCGACGAGTGGGCGTCGCGCCGCGTGCTGGGGTTCAGCGACGAAAAGCTGTCGGACTTCCATCGGCGCAGCACGGCGAAATACCACGACTTGTCAAGCGAAGCGGCCATCGTGCCGGCCCTGCTGAAGCCGGAATGGATCGAACCGGCGATGACCTGCCGCAGCAAACCGTCGGTGATCCGCCAGATGGTGGAGCTGGCCGACCGCACGGGGTTGCTCTGCTATCGCGACGAGCTGCTCGAAAGCCTGATCGAGCGCGAAAAGCTGTGCACCACGGCGTTGTCCGGAGGATTGGCGCTGCTGCATCCGCGCAACCACGAGCCCTACATGTTCGAGGATTCGTTCGTGGTGATCGGCCGGACTCTCGCGCAAGTGCCGTTCGGCTCGCCCGACCGGTCGACGACGGACGTGTTCTTCCTGATTTGCTGCCAAGACGACCGGATCCACCTGCATGTGCTGGCGCGGTTGTGCATGATGTGCCACCGCACGAGCCTCCTGCTGGAGCTGCGCGAGACGCAAGACCCGAGCGAGTGGCATCGGATCCTGGTCGCCAGCGAGCAGCAGGTGGTCCAGCAGACGAAGAATCCCTGACGGGGCGCCGGAAGGCGCGGGCGGAACTGGCGCGGGGTGGGGCTCCCCTTCAAGGGGGCGGGGGGGCCAGTTTGTTCAGGAAAGCGGAGAGGGTGGCTCCGATCGCAAAAAGGAGGAGGCAGCGCCATCCGTGTGCGCCGCCGGGCCAGCCGGGATAGACGAGCAGGATCGAGCCGGCGACGAGCCCGAGGACGCCGCGGGTGGCGGGGCCTTCGGCTTTCCGGAAGAGCCAGTCGGCGGCGCGGGCGAAGAGCAGGATGGCCGCTCCGGCGCCGAGGGCGACGGGGAGCAGGATGCGGGGGTCGAAGCGGGCGACGCCGGCGAGCAAGGAGGGGTAGAGGCCGAAGTAGATGAGGAGGAAGGCGACGCTGGCGCCCGGGACGATGCTGCCGAGGCCGATGCCGGCGCCGGCGATCAGCCAGAGGCCCCAATTTTCTTCAAGCGCCGCGCCGCGCGGGGCGAGGTGGTTTTGCACCAAGGTCAGCGAGAGGCAGAGGAGGAGCAAAACCGCGAAGGCGATCCAGCCGGCGGGGCGGCCTTTGGCGCGGCGGGCGTGGCGGAAGAGATCGGGGAGGGCGCCGGCCATGAAGCCCATGAAGAGGTAGATCGTGGCGGTTTCATGGCGGACGAAGACGGTGGCGAGGATCCAGCTTCCGGCGAGCAGGCCGGCGCCCGCGGCGAGGAAGAAGGGGCCGAAGTCGGCGAGGTTGCGGCGGAAATGGTCGAAGGGGTGGGCGAGGGCGGCGGTGAGGGGGCGGTAGAGGTGGAACAGGACCAGCAGGGTGCTGCCGCAGAGACCGGGCAGGAGTCCGGCGAGGCCGACGAGGAAGCCGCGGAAGAGCTGGAGGAGCAGCGGCACGGTCGCGCGGGTCAGACGGCGCCGCCGCCGGGGAGGTCGTGGATGATCGTGTCCCGGCACATGCTGTCCGCGGCGTAGGGGTAGTCGAGGGTGTAGTGGAGGCCGCGGCTTTCGCGGCGCAGCATCGCGCAGCGGATGACCAGCTCGGCGACGGCGGCGATGTTGCGCAGCTCGAGGAGGTCGGACGTGACGAGATAGTCGCGGTGGTAGGCGCGGATTTCGCGGCGCAGGTTCGCGATGCGCCGCAGGGCGCGGGCGAGGCGGCGGTTGGTGCGCACGATGCCGACATAGTCCCACATGACGGTGCGGACTTCGTTCCAGTTGTGGGCGACCACGACGGCCTCGTCGGAAGGGACGGCATCGCCGATCTTCCAGGCGGGGATCGGGACCTTCCGGTTTTTTTTGAGGGGATGGTCCAAGATGTCGCGCGCGGCGGCGTGGCCGCAGACGAGAGCCTCGAGGAGGGAATTGCTGGCGAGGCGGTTGGCGCCGTGCAGCCCGGTGCAGGCGACCTCGCCGGCGGCGTGGAGTCCGGTCATCTGGGTGCGGCCGCGGGTGTCGGTGGCGACGCCGCCGCAGAAGTAGTGGGCGGCGGGGACGACGGGCAGGGGTTGCTTCGCCATGTTGAAGCCGAATTTTTTGCAGGCGGCGAAGATGTTGGGGAAGCGGCGCCGCAAGAAGGCCTCGCTCTTGTGGGTGATGTCCAGATGGACGCAGGCATCGCCGCGGATCTTCATTTCGTGGTCGATGGCGCGGGCGACGATGTCGCGGGGGGCGAGCTCGGCGCGCGGGTCGTAGCGCTTCATGAAGGGCTTGCCGGCGCCGTTGAGCAGGCGCGCGCCCTCGCCGCGGACGGCCTCGCTGATGAGGAAAGACTTGGCCTCGGGATGGTAGAGGCAGGTGGGGTGGAACTGCACGAACTCCATGTTGCGGATTTCGAGGCCGGCGCGCCAAGCCATGGCGATGCCGTCGCCGGTGGCGATGTCGGGGTTGCTGGTGTAGAGGTAGACCTTGCCGGCGCCGCCGGTGGCGAGCACGGTGCGGGGGGCGCGCACGGCGAAGATCTCGCCGCTTTTCCGGTCGAGGAAATAGGCGCCGATGCAGGCGTCGTCGCCGGGCACCTTGAGCCAGCCCGTGGTGATCAGGTCGATGGCCATGTGGTTTTCGAGCACCTGCACGGAAGATTGCTGGCGAACCCGTTCGGCCATGACGCGGATCACTTCGGCCCCGGTGAAGTCGCCGCTGTGGAGGACGCGGCGGACGGTGTGGCCGCCTTCGCGCCCGAGATCGTATTCGGCGTCGGCTTCGCGCGGGTGGTGGGGTTTGCGTTCGAACCGCACGCCCCAGCCTTCGAGGGCGCCGATGCGCGCGGCGCCGCCGGCGATGATGTCGAGGGCGACGGCGGCATTGGTGAGGCCGGCGCCGGCGACGAGGGTGTCCTTCAGGTGCGACTCGATCGTGTCGTCTTCGGCGATGGGGACGGCGATGCCGCCTTGCGCGTAGGCGGAATTGCTTTCATCCAGCGTTCGCTTGGCGCAGAGGATCACGCGGCCATGGGGCGCCAGCTCCATCGCGGCGGAGAGTCCGGCGAGGCCCGCGCCGATGACCAGAAAGTCGCAATCCCGTACATTCATAAGGGGGAGAATATCACGGGGGTGGAGGCGGGGGCAAGGGCCGCAGACGGGGCGAGCGGCACGGCTCAGAGGTCGGCGGCGAGGGCGGGGCGGACGAAGAGGAGGGAGCAGGCGATGCGGGCGGCTGCGCAGGACCGGCCTGC
>SABN01000106.1 GCA_009928955.1 Opitutia bacterium
TTGGCGCACGAGCTGGGGCTGCGGGGCTGGGTGCGCAACGACGCGGCGGGGGCGGAGGTGGCGTTGGCGGGGAGCGAGGAAGCCCTCGCGACATTCCGCGCGGAACTGCCGGGGCGGCTGCCGGCGGCGGCGGACATCCAGGGCGTGGAGGAAGGTGCCGCGCCAAGCGAACTTCCGGCGGGGTTTGAAATCCGCCTGAGCGCGGATGCCGGCGGCGCGCGCGTGGCGGGGATCTTGCCGGACTTGGCGACGTGTCCCGACTGCTTGCGGGAGATTTTCAATCCGAACGACCGGCGCTACCGGTATCCCTTCGCGAACTGCACGCACTGCGGGCCGCGGTTCAGCATCATCGAAGCCTTGCCGTACGACCGGGCGAACACGACGATGCGGGGATTCGCGATGTGTCCGGCGTGCGAGGCGGAGTATCGCGATCCGGGAAACCGTCGTTTCCATGCGCAGCCCAACGCGTGTCCGGTTTGCGGGCCCTCGCTGTCGTGGACGTCCGCGAACGGCCGCGTGCTGGCCGTGCGCGACGAAGCCTTGATGGCCGCGGCGGAAGCGTTGCGCGGGGGGCGGATCGTGGCGGTGAAGGGGATCGGCGGATTCCATCTGCTGGTGGATGCGCGGGACGGGAAGGCCGTGCGGCGGCTGCGCGAGCGGAAGAAGCGCGACGAAAAGCCGTTCGCGCTGTTGTTTCCTTCATGGGAGACGATGGCGGCGATCTGCGAGGCGTCGGCGGCGGAGCAGAAGTGGCTGGAATCGCAGGCGGCGCCGATCGTGCTGCTGAAGAAGCGGGACGGCGCGCGGGAGCTGGCGGACGAAGTCGCGCCGGGGCTGCCGTGGATCGGGGCGATGCTGCCGTACACGCCGCTGCACCATCTGCTGATGCGCGAGCTGGGATTCCCGGTGGTGGCGACGAGCGGCAATCTGACCGACGAGCCAATCTGCGTGGACAACGCCGAGGCGCTGGCGCGGATGGGGGGCATCGCGGATTCCTACCTGATGCACGACCGGCCGATCGCGCGGCCGATGGACGACTCGGTGCTGGCGGTGTGCGGCGGCGAGCCGGTGATGATGCGGCGCGGGCGGGGGCTGGCGCCGTATTCGCTGCCGTTCCCCGGCGCGTCGGACGGATGGGTGGCGGCGGGGGCGCAGATGAAGAGCGCGGTGGCGGTGACGGCCGGCGGCAACGCGGTGATGAGTCCGCACATCGGCGACCTGGACCACGAGGGCGCGGCGCGGCTGTGGGACCGGGCGGTGAACGACCTGACGGGTTTGCACGGACTGAAGCCGGTCGCGGCGGCGGCGGACCGGCATCCGGGATATGCGTCCACGCTGGGCGCGGCGGGGCTGGGCGTGCCGGTGGAGGCGGTGCAGCACCACCATGCGCACATCGCGGCATGCATGGCGGAGAACGGGTTGGAAGGGCCGGTGCTGGGCATCGCGTGGGATGGCACGGGCTACGGCTTGGATGGCACGATCTGGGGGGGGGAATTCCTGGTGTGCACGCGCGCGGAGTTCCGGCGCGCGGCGTGGTTGCGGACGTTCCCGCTGGCGGGCGGGGATGCGGCGGCGCGGGAGCCGCGGCGGGTGGCGCTGGGGGTGCTGCGGGAGCTGGGATCGGCGCATCCGCCGCCGGAGTTCGAGCCGGCGGAGCTGGCGGTGCTGGATGCGATGCTGCGCGAGGGGCTCAACGTGGCGCGGACGAGCAGCGCGGGGCGGTTGTTCGATGCGGTGGCGTCGCTGCTGGGCATCTGCCAGACGATGAGCCACGAGGGGCAGGCGGCGATGCGGCTGGAGGCGCTGGCGGGAGAGGGGGAGGCCCAGGCGTATCCGTTCGGATGGAAGGGGGATGCGCTGGACTGGGCGCCGATGATCGCGGCGATGCTCGACGGTCGCGAGCCGGCAGAGGTGGCTTCGGCGCGGTTCCATGCGACGCTGGTGGAGATGATGGTGACGGTGGCGGAGCGGGAGGGGGTGCGGGACGTGTGCCTGTCGGGCGGGTGCTTCCAGAACCGGCGGCTGCTGGCCGGCGCCGCCCGCCGGCTGGCGGCGGCGGGGTTCCGGGTTTGGCGGCACCGGGACGTGCCGCCGAACGACGCCGGCATCGCCTTCGGCCAGTTGGCGGTGGCGGCGGCGCGCCGGCCGCGGTAAAGTGGAGCGCATGTTCCGGAGAAGCTTGCAAAACGAGGGGCCGGCATGGTTGAATGCGCCCGTTCCCGGAATTTCTGCAGGAGAACGCGAGATGAAGAAAGCGATTTGGATGTTGGCGGTGGCGGCGGTGGTGGTGGGCGGCGCGGCGGCGACGCCGGCGGCGGCCCAGGAAGACGCGGTGCTGCTCGTGGCGCCTTCGCGCTTCGAGGTGATGCAGGTGGCGTTCGACGTGGCGCGCCGCTATCCGACGGTGCTGGTGAGCTACCAAGGGTCGGGCAAGGAGCCGGTGCTGCACGTGTGGAATGGCTACGAGTGGATGCCGCTGTCGCTGGCGGACTACCAGAGCGGCGCGTTTCTGCAATCGTATCCGGCCCGCGCGGTCTTTTTGGGCGACGACGCGCTGCTGCCGGCGGGCCTGCGTTCGATCAGCGCGTGGTGCGACAAGTCCACGCAGATTCCGGATCTGGGCACCCATGAGCTGGTCAACGGGATCGGCCGGTATCTGCCGTTCACGCCGGCGGATTGGCGCTGGTTCGCGGGGCGCTACAACCTGACGCTGACGAACCTGAAGGCGGAAGAGGCGGAAGCGGCCAAGCGCGAGACCTGGTACGACGGGCAGGCTCCGGTGAAGGATCCGGCCCCGGGCTTCTTCAAGTATTTCACGCGGTCGCGGCGCGCCAGCGAGACGGCGGCTTCGGCTCCGCTGGAGCCGGTGGAAGTGTTCGAAGGCGACGTGGTCGAAACGCCGGCTCCGTAAGGCGGGGCGAGAGGCGCGCGGACATGGGCGGTGGCGTCCATCGGTGGCGGATCGGGGTGCTGGCGCTGGCGCTGGGGGGCGCGGCGCTGTCCGGCCTGTCCGGGTGCAAGACCATCCGCGAGGAGCTGCAGCCCATCCGCGAGACCACGTTGACCGTGGCGCGCTCGGGCGGCGAGGTGACGCTGTCGTGGATCGGGATGCGGGGGATGTACTACAGCGTGATGTACGCGGACGCGCGCGGCGCGAAGGCCCGGTGGAATTTCCTGCCGGGCGCCGTCAACGTGCGCGGCCTGGTTTCGGGCGAGCCGATCGTGGTGAAGGACCGCGTGGAACCCGCGAAACCGCGCTACTACCGGCTGGTGCAGGACGGCAAGCCGCTGGTGCCCTGACCCGCCGGAACGCGGGCCGGGACCGGAATCCGGCTGCGGGAGGCCGGGGGGGGGCGTCCGGGCCGCCGGTTTCCGTCCCCCGTTTTTTTCATTGCACAATTCGGGCGCATGGCCCATCATCCGCCCCCGTTTTGATCGAGCACCCCCGGCGCCGATTTTGAGGGCATCCGGGGGTGTTGGTTTACAGGAGAAGCAGACATCATGGCCAGAGAGACATCCATTTCAAACATCCGGAACATCGGCATCATGGCGCACATCGACGCCGGCAAGACGACGGTGTCGGAGCGCATCCTGTACTATGCGGGCAAGACGCACAAGATCGGCGAGGTGCACGACGGGGCGGCGACGATGGACTTCATGGTGCAGGAGCGGGAGCGCGGGATCACGATCCAGAGCGCGGCGACGACGCTGAGCTGGAAGGGGCATCTGGTGACGCTGATCGACACGCCCGGGCACGTGGACTTCACGGTGGAGGTGGAGCGGTCGCTGCGGGTGCTGGACGGCGCGGTGGCGCTGTTCTGCGCGGTGGGCGGGGTGCAGCCGCAGTCCGAGAAGGTGTGGCTGCAGTCGGAGAAGTACGAAGTGCCCAAGCTGGCGTTCGTGAACAAGATGGACCGGACGGGCGCGGACTTCTTCGGGGTGCTGGAGGAGATCCAGGAGGAGCTGGGCTGCAACGCGGTGCCGGTGGTGGTGCCGATCGGCAAGGCCGAGACGTTCCAGGGGATCATCGATCTGGTGACGATGAAGGCGGTCTATTTCGACGATCCGGAGAGCGCGGACTTCCGCGTGGCGGAGATTCCGGCGGAGAAGCTGGAGAAGGCGAAGAAGTGGCGGGCGAACCTGGTGGAGAAGTGCGCCGAGCAGGACGACGCGCTGCTGGAGAAGTTCTTCGCGGAGGGCGACCTGTCGGAGGAGGAGATCTGGAGCATCCTGCGGAAGGCGACGATCTCGCGGAAGATCGTGCCGGTGTACTGCGGGGCGGCGTTCAAGAACAAGGGCGTGCAGCACCTGCTGGACGGGGTGGTGAACCTGCTGCCGGCGCCCAACGAGATTCCGCCGATCATCTCGGCGGTGGTCGAGGAAGGCGAAGATCCCACGAAGCGCGAACCGACGGACGACGCGCCGTTCAGCGCGCTGGCGTTCAAGATCGTGGCCGACAAGCACGCCGGCAAGCTGACGTACATCCGGATCTACTCGGGCACGCTGAAGGCGGGCCAGAACGTGCTGAACAGCACGCTGGACAAGGGCCAGCGCATCGGCCGCATCCTGCGGATGCACGCGAACCACTCCGTGAACCTGGACACGGCGCAGACGGGCGACATCGTGGCGGTGGTGGGCCTGGGCCACACGCGCACGGGCGACACGATCTGCGACGAAGACCATCCGATCCAGCTGATGTCGATCGAGTTCCCGGCGCCGGTGGTGTCGATCTCGGTCGCGCCGGAGTCGACGGTGGACAACGAGAAGCTGTCGGCCGCGCTCTACAAGCTGGCGGAGGAGGATCCGACCTTCACGGTGTCGTTCGATCCGGAGACGAGCGAGACGATCATCGCGGGGATGGGCGAACTGCACCTGGAGATCATCGTGGACCGCCTGAAGCGGGAGTTCAACGTGGCGGCGAAGGTGGGGCGTCCGGAGGTGGCGTACCGCGAGACGGCGACGCAGCGGATCGAGGGGCAGTACAAGCACATCAAGCAGACCGGCGGCCACGGCCAGTACGCGCACGTATGCATGCGCCTCGAGCCGTTGAAGGCCGGCGAGGGCTTCGAGTTCGTCAACGACGTGGTCGGCGGGCGGATCCCGTCCAACTTCATTCCGTCGGTGCAGAAAGGCGTGGTGAAGGCGATGCTGCACGGGCCTTGCGCGGGCTATCCGGTGGTGGATATGCGCGTGACGCTCACCGACGGGTCGTACCACGAGGTGGATTCCTCGGACTTCGCGTTCCAGGAGGCCGGCCGCGCCTGCTTCAAGGATCTGTTCCTGAAGGCGAGTCCGTTGATCCTCGAGCCGGTGATGTCCGTCGAGGTGTCGACGCCGGAGGAATTCATGGGCGGGGCGACGGGCAGCGTGTGCCAGCGGCGCGGGCGCATCGAGACGATGGAGGAGAAGGGCACGCAGAAGCTCATCCGCGGCATGGTGCCCCTCGGCGAGATGTTCGGCTATGCGACGGCGCTGCGCAGCATGAGCCAAGGGCGCGCGGGGTTCACGATGCAGTTCGAGCATTACGAAGCCGTGCCGTTCTTCCTGACCGAGCAGATCATCAAGACCCGCCGGGCGGCCGGAAAAATCCGCTGACGCGCCCCGGAACTGCTTGCGCGAAAGCGCATTGCGCGGGCGGCCGAATGGCCGCCCGTTTTCGCGCCCGGACCCCGGCGGCGGGGTAACGGAAAATTAACAAAAAAAGACCGGAAAAGCGCTTGACCGAATCGAGGCTTTTCTTTTATTTTGCACAGCGTCACCGAGGCGTGTCGACGTTCGATTTAAAAGAAGAAGAAAAATGCAAAGGAGAATGATGATGAAGAAATTGATGGTATTCGCGGTTGCCGCGATGATGGGCGTTGTCAGCGCCGTCGCTGAATTGGACCAGGCCAGTGATTACACGGCGTGGAACACCGGAGAAGGCGCGAACTCCACCTTCGGCAATTGGACGATCGTCGATGGCGACGGCGGGCATTTCCTTGGAAACGCCAACGCTCAAGGTGCGAATTCCGAGATGATCAATTCCGCGAACGACACCTCGTTCGGCCTCTGGAACGGGGGAGCCGCCTCGACGGAAGCGTATCGCAGCATCACGGAGTGGGGCAACAACTACACGTTCACCGTTCAGATGGCCTATCAGTTTGACGGCGGCGCCAAAGGCTTCACCTTTGCCCAGGGCATGACCGAACTGGGGTATTTCACCATCAACGCCACCCAGTTCGCCCACTCGGGCGGAACCGAAGCGACGACCTCGTGGGTCGGGCTGCGGGAATTCGGCGACGTGATCGACATCACGCTGACGCAGAACGGCGCCAATGTGGAATATGAATTCGTCAGCCAGGTCGGCACGCTGAACGCCTCCGGGTCGGTCGCGGGCACGCTGGACACGGTCCGCTTCTTCAACTCGGTTGGTTCGGGCGGCGACGGAAACGACCTGTATTTCAACAATATGGACGTGACCGCTCCGATTCCGGAGCCGGCGACGATGAGCCTGCTGGGCCTGGGCGCCTTGGCGATGGTGCTGCGCCGCAAGATCCGCAAGTAATCCTTCCCCCCGAAGGAACCGAAAGGGCGGCCGAAAGGCCGCTCTTTTTTTGCGCCCGCGCGAGGGAGCAAGCCGAGTTTCTGTTCTTGGGTTCCCAAGATGCATCATCGGGATCAACCTGTGCGAATGGACGAACATCGGATCATCCGGAAAGTTCCGGTCCAACAACCCCGCTCGTCCAAAGAGGAAAACCAGCCGTATGTTTCCATTTGGAAGACGGCAAGGGGTGACAGGCTATGCCGGCTCCATTCCGATCCCGATCCGTTTTCTCGCCAAGGACGCGAAGATCGCCAAGAAGCTTCCAACATCTCTCCAACCGCTTGGCGCCCTTTGCGCTCTTTGCGAGAGGAATTCTTCGGCTCGGATGTCCGATTCAGCCGGGTCGCCGCCCCGGCCTACCGCCGATTCTCAGTTGCGTGGATTCGCGTTCAGTTGCGGTTCCAGACGGGAACTTCTCGAAAGAACCCGAGAATCGGGAAGAAATGCGGGCAATCGCCGCTTGATGGGGGAGCAACTCTTCGTATTGTGAAGGGGTCGCCCTGATCTAGCCCCAGATTAGTGGACACTCCGGCAGTAGTTATTTCTGTAAAGGTAAAGGGGTCAGTCCTTGCATTGTAGCATTCTGATTGACGGGGCGGGGTTGGCGGTGCGAAAGTGGTGTCCATGCCAAGAAATCCACGAATCGAATATGCGGGCGCGGTGTATCATGTGATGTGTCGCGGAGATCATCGGGAGGTCATCTTCAAGGGGGACGAAGATCGGCTTTTGTTTTTGGAAACGCTGGGGCAGGTCTGCGAAAGGACGGGCTGGCGGATCCACGGGTATGTCCTGATGCCCAATCATTATCACGTGCTGCTGGAAACGCCAAGCGGAGGGCTCGTGGATGGGATGCGCTGGTTCCAGACGACCTACACGGCCCGGTTCAATGCGCGGCATCGCCTGTGCGGACATCTGTTCCAGGGGCGCTACAAGGCGATCATGATGGATGCGGACGAGCCGGGCTATTTCCGGACCCTCAGCGACTATATCCATTTGAATCCGGTCCGCGCGCGGCTCTTGAGGAAATCTCCGGTGCGGCTGGAGGACTTTCCGTGGAGCAGCTATCCGGCGTTTATTGGGGACGTTAAGCGTCCGGTTTGGCTAGAGACCGGACGGGTCTTGGAAAGTTGCGGGATGACTCGGCCGGGATATCGCCAATATATGCAAAGGCGGGTGCAGGAGGTTCTCGGCGGAAGCGAGGCCTTGGCGGGAGAGTGGAAATCCATTCGGCGCGGATGGGTGTTGGGTGGGGAGGCCTTCCGCGAAAAGATGCTGGAGCGCATCGGGGAGCGCATGGAATCGCGGAAGCGTGAATCGTATTCGGGCGAAGAGGTGAAGGGGCATGACCGGAAACGGGCGGAGGCACTGCTTCGGAAGGGGCTTCAGGCGCTGAAGGTCGGCCAAGGGGAGATTCAGGGCATGAAAACCACGGATGAGCGGAAGCAGGCGTTGACTTGGTTGATCCGCTCTTCCACGCAGGTTTCCTGCGAGTGGATCTGCGAGCAGTTGGGGCTGGGCCATCGCAGCAACATCAGCCGGGCCGTCCGGGCTCTTGAATCGCCGGGCCGCAACAACGAGCACCTAAAGGTAAAAATGCTACAATGCAAGGACTGACCCCTATTTTGACCCCTATTTGAATCCGACGCCGAACGACCGGAACATGGAGTTCGATCCGCAGCGGAACTTGCTGACGGATATAACGCCATTCGAAGAGGTCTCCGAGCCGTAGCGGGCCGGGGGGGCGGAAACGGGCGGAATCCCGCCGGCGAGGGCGGGTTCAGGGCGTCGGGGCGGGGAAGTAGATGGGCAGGTCGAGGAGCTTCTTGGGCTTGGCGGCGGCGTCTTGGAGGATCTGGCCGGCGAAGGCGTGGAGGGTGTAGCCGTAGTAGGCGGTTTGCGGGCCGGGGCCGGGGGTGTCCTGGGCGCGGAGGCCGCGGGGGACGACATAGGTGGCTTCGAGGGCGATTCCTTTGCGGTCGGCGAAGGCCTTGCCGAGGACGACGGGCGAGGGGGTCGTGATGGCGCGGGTGGGGCGGATCTGACCAGCCGGATCGATGTCGTAGAAGGTGATGAAGACCTGGATGGTGGCCTCCTTGAAAAGCGGGGCGCCGGGGGCGGTTTCGAGGGTGGCGTTCAAGACGCGCATCTCGGCGATGTCGGCGTCGGCCGGCATTTTTTGGACCGCGGGGGCGAGGATGCGGACATGGCGGGGCAGGATGGACAGATCGGGGGCTTCGGCGGAGCGGAGGATCTGGGTTTGGAGGGATTGGAGCTGGGCGAGGCGTTGGCGTTGCGCGACGGCCTGGGCGCGGAAGGCGGAGCCTTCGGGGGCGAGGCCGAGGAGCTGGGTCCAGCGCTGCTGGGCGGCGTCGAGGTCGCCGCGGGCTTCGAGGAGGCGGGCGTGCTCGGCATGGGCGGGGAGGAAGCCGGGGGCGCTCTGGTGGATCTGGTTCAAGAGTCGGAAGGCTTTGGCGTAGTCGGCGAACTGGGCGGCGGAAACGGCTTCGGAGAGGAGCCGCTGGGCATCCTCGATGCGGGGGTCGGCGACGGAGCGCGGGGGGAGGTCGGCGACGAACGTGTTGGTGTTGGCGGGGGCGAAATCGGCTTCGTCGAGGACTTGGTGGATAGGGGATGAATCCGAGGCCCAGCTCGCGGACCGCGGGAAGCACCTCGTCCTCGACCGCGCGCGCCAGCAGGGAGTACTCGTTCTGGGCGGAGACGAACGGGACGAGGCCGCGCTCGCGGGCCACCCGATCCGCCTCGTGGAGCGCGCCGGCGGAGAAGTTGGAGTTGCCGATGTGCCGCACCTTTCCCTCCGCGACGAGGTCGGTGAGGGTGGCCAGGGTCTCGGAGATGGGGGTGGCCGGGTCAGGAGTGTGC
>SABN01000238.1 GCA_009928955.1 Opitutia bacterium
GGGCCAGGGTCTGCACCGCGTGGCGGAAGACGATCCGACGCTCCACGTGCAGCGCAACGACGCGACCCACGAGCTGATCATCACCGGCATCGGCGACGTGCAGATCGACGCCGCGATGGACCGCATGAAGGCCCGCAGCAAGGTGGAAGTGACCCTCAGCACGCCGAAGGTGGCCTACAAGGAAACCGTAACGGCCAAGGGCGAAGGCCACTACAAGCATAAGAAGCAGTCCGGCGGTCGCGGCCAGTACGGCGAAGTCTATTTGCGCATCGAACCGATGAAACCGGGCGTGGAGCATTGGTTCGTGGACGGCATCGTCGGCACGAGCATCCCCCGCAACTTCCTGCCGGCCATCGAAAAGGGCCTGGTGGAAGGCATGACGCGCGGCGCCGTGGCCGGTTATCCCGTGGTCAACACGATGGTGACGGTCTACGACGGCAGCTCCCACGACGTGGACAGCTCCGAAATCGCGTTCAAGATCGCCTCGCGCACCGCCTTCAAGGACGGCATGAGCAAGGCCAAGCCCGTCCTGCTCGAGCCCATCATGAACATCCGCGTGACGATCCCGGGCGAGTTCATGGGCGATTGCACGGGCGACCTGAACCACCGCCGCGGGCGCATCATGGGCATGGAGTCGGAAGACGGAATGCAGGTCATCGTGGCCGAAGTGCCGCAGGCCGAAGTGTTCAAGTATTCCTCCGAACTGCGCTCGATGACCGGCGGCCGCGGATCTTTTGAGATGAGCTTCAACCGCTACGACGTCGTTCCGGCGAACGTGGCCCAGAAGGTCGTCGCCGAAGCCGCCAAGAACAAGCAGGCCGAGGAAGAAGAATAACCCCATCCGATTGAACGGATTTGCAGGCCGCGGGAAGACCGCGGCGCGCCGGCGCGGCCGGCGGGAAGGAACGAGGCATGAGCGGACATAGCAAGTGGTCGACCATCAAGCACAAGAAGGGCGCCGCCGACGCCAAGCGCGGCAAGATCTTCAGCAAGCTGGCCAAGGAATTGACGATTTCGGCGAAGGCCAACGGCGGCGATCCGGGGTCGAACATCACCCTGCGCACGATTCTTTCGAAGTGCAAGGCCGTGAACATGCCCGCCGACAACATCGACCGGGCGATCAAGAAGGGCACCGGCGCGCTGCAGAGCGCCGCCATCGAGGAAATCCTGTTTGAAAGCTACGCCCCCGGCGGCGTGGGGATGATCATCCAGTGCCTCTCCGACAACCGCAACCGCTCCGTGGCCGAAGTGCGCCACCTGCTGCAGCGCCACAACGCGACGCTCGCCGGCACCAACCAGGTCATGCGGAACTTCGCCCGCCGCGGCCAGATCCTCGTGGACGCCGAGGGCGTCGTCGAGGACCAGCTGATCGAATTGGCCCTCGAGGCCGGCGCCGACGACGTCACCAACGAAGGCTCCCAGTTCGAAGTCCTCACGGATCCGAAGGTCTACAACGAGGTGTCGGAAAAGCTCACGAAGGCCGGCTACAAGGTCTCCGAGGATTCCGGCGTCAATTTCGTCCCGACGGTCTGGGCGCCGGTCACCGACAAGTCTCAGGCCTCCGGCCTGATGAAGCTCGTCGAAGCCATCGAGGAACTCGAGGACGTCCAGAACGTCTACATGAACGGCGACATCGCCGACGAGGCCATCGAAGGCTAGCCGGCGGAACACCCGTCAGGAGAGAGCTCCGGACTTCGCAAGGAATTCGGAGCTTTTTCGTCGGCGGGAACCGGGGTACGATTCGGGCGCATGAAAGTCTTGGGCATAGACGCCTCGCTGCGGGGCACGGGGC
>SABN01000107.1 GCA_009928955.1 Opitutia bacterium
GGGGGGGGGGGGGGGCAGCTGGATAATCAAAGAGTCCTCGCCCAGGCGCGGTTCCGAGAGGGCTCCGCCTTCATTTCCACACTTTATAAAGTGTGGAAATGGGTCGGGCCGGGGCGGGGGGCCTCTGGGCCGGGGGCCGGCGTCCGGAAGCGGACGCCGGCCGAGGTTGCGGGGAGAGGAGTCTACGGCGCGAGGGTGGCGGCGTTCTGAAGGAGCTGGATGAATTCGCGGCGATAGCCGTTGGGATCCGCGCCGACGGCGGCGGAGGTCCACGCGATGACCTCGTCGTAGGTCAGGGGGCCCGCAGCCGGATCCAGGCGCAGGAGGAAGCCCGCGGCGGCGACGCCGGCGGCGAAACGGAAGTCGTCGGAGGCGTTCTCGAAGGCGGCGCAGGCGCCGGTGAAGGGGATTTCGATCTTCGTGCTCTGGTCTTCCTTCGGGAGCTTGTAGCGGAGTTTGACGGTGAGCCATTCGGGGCTGGCGTTGGCGGGCATCTCTTTCTTGACGGAGGGTTTTTCGGCCTGCGACCCGTATTTGAGGGGATCGACGCCGGGGGTGGATTCAACGCCCGTGGGCACGAGTTCGTAGAAAGCGGTGACGACATGTCCGGCGCCGAGTTCGCCGGCGTCCTTCCGGTCGTCGTTGAAATCCTCCTTGGCGAGGAGGCGGTTCTCGTAGCCGACGAGGCGGTAGGAATCGAAATGGGCGGGGTTGAATTCGATCTGGAGCTTCACGTCCTTGGCGATGGCGAAGAGGGTGCCGGCGGCCTGTTCGACGAGGATCTTGCGGGCTTCGGAGAAGCTGTCGATGTAGGCGTAGTTGCCGTTGCCCTTGTCGGCGAGGGTTTCGAGGCGGTCGTCCTTGTAGTTGCCCATGCCGAAGCCGAGGACGGTGAGGAAGAGTCCCTTCTTGGCGCGTTCCGCGATGAAGGCGGCGAGCTCCTCGGAATCGGTGATGCCGACATTGAAGTCGCCGTCGGTGCAGAGGATGACGCGGTTGTTGCCCTCGGGCCGGAAGTTCTTGAGCGCTTCGTCGTAGGCGAGGCGGATGCCTTCGCCGCCGGCGGTGCTGCCGCCGGCCTCGAGACGTCCGAGGGCGGAATCGATGGCGGAGAGGTCGTTGGCGGGAGTGGGGGGCAGGACAAGGCCGGTGGCGCTGGCGTAGACGACGATGGAGACGCGGTCGTTTTCGGTGAGCTGGCGGGCCAGGAGCTGGAGCGACTTCTTCACCAGCGGCAGCTTGTTGGGCTGGTTCATGGATCCGGAGACGTCGATCAGGAAGACGAGGTTGCAGGGCGGGCGCGACTCGGCGTCGAGCTCGCGGCCCTTGAGGCCGATCTTCACCAGGTGATGGGCCTTGTTCCAAGGGCAGGCGGCGGATTCGACGTGGACGGCGAAGGGCGCGTCCTCTTTCGGGGGCGCGTAGCCATAGGGGAAATAGTTGATCATCTCCTCGATGCGCACGGCGTCGGGGGGCGGCAGCTGGCCGTGCTGGAGGAAGCGGCGGACGTTGGCATAGGAGGCGGTATCCACGTCGATGGAGAAGGTGGACAGCGGTTCGTCGGCGATGCGCTTGAAGGCGTTGCCTTGGATGGGGGCGTAGGACTCGGTATTTCCGGGCCACGGGGCGGTTTCCGCCGGATAGGGCGCCCAGCCCCCTCCGGATGAGGAAATGCGGGCCGCCCTGCCCGCGCCGGACCGCGACGCCATCGCGCCGGGCGCCAAGTTTCTCATGACGATGGGGGAAATGCGGTCGGAGGCGCTGGCGAGCTCCGCGACGCCGTTCATGGCGGGCGCGGCGCAGAAGTCCATGATTTCGGGCGGGGGGGCTTCTTCCGTGGGCGCATTCAATTCAACGATGTCCGGGAGTTCATCGGCCGGTTTGAATTCGTCGACCATCTGGACTTCCCCTTCGGGATCCACGGCCATTTCGCCTTGATCATTGAGGCTCAGCAGGAGGTTTCGATGGAGCGCGCGGGAGGCGCCCCAGAAGGCGCCGCCGAAGACGAGCATCACGAGGGCGGCGACGGCGGCGAAGCCGGTCACCTTGCGCCAGGGGAAGCGCACGAGGCGGCCGGCGGGTTGGGCCGGGGCGCGGAAGATGGCTTGGCGCTGGGCATCGGTGAGGGAGAAGGCCGGTTCGTTTGCGAGGTCCGCTTCGAGCTGGGCGGCCAGCGCCTGGATTTCGGCGACGGCGGCCTGCGCAGCGGGATTGGCCTGGAGCTGTTCTTCGATCTGCTGGCGTACCGCCGCGGAACCTTCGCCGAGGGCGTAGGCGGTCAGTTGGACTTCATCGATAGGCTTCATGGGCGGTCTCCTTAGAATTGGGCAGATTGTTGACGGAGAGTTTGGATGCCGACATGGATGAGGTAGCCCACGTTGGATTCGCTGAGGGCGGTGACGGCGGCGATTTCGCGGTAGCTCATTTGTTGTTGGAACTTGAGGCGGATGACTTCGGCCTGGTTGGCGGGGAGCTGGGCGAGTATCCGGAGGAGGATGGAGACGCTTTCGCGCAGGCCGGTTTCCTCGGCGGGGGAGCGGCCGGGGGCGGGGAGGACCTCGGCCTGGGCATCGGTGAGCGGTTGCATGGGTTTGTCCTTTCGGAGGATGTCGATGCAGCGGTTGCGGCAGACGCGGAAGAGCCAAGGGGCGATCCGATCCTCTTCCAGGGCGTCTTCGCGGCACAATTTCAGGAAGGTGTCCTGGACGGCGTCGCGGGCGGTTTCAAAGTTACCGGTCATGCGGCAGGCATATTGGCAGAGGGGCCGTTCGTAGCGGGCCACCACTTCCTGGATCCATGGGTTGTTGTCGCGCTTCATTTTTCTTTTCGGTTGGGGGGGGCCTGAACCCGTCTCTGGCACTGCTCGTGCCCATCCTGTCAACGGGCGGGAACGGGATTTCTTAGGACAAACTTCGTTTCCGGGCGAAAACCTGCGCCAAACGGGCCCCCGAAGGCGGGGCAAGGCGGAAGAATCCGCAGGCGGGCCGGAGCTGGGGCGGCGCGTTTACTTCTTGAAGGCTTGGAGGGCGATGCCGCCGAAGAAGAGGGCGAGGACGGCGCCGGCGAGGGCGGCGCCGATCCAGCCGAGGAGGGCGAGGGCGGTCATGATGACGCCGGCGATGAGCACGCCGAGGAAGATGGAGAGCAGGGAGTGGGCGAAGCTCAGGCCGAGGAGCCAGCCGGCCATGGCGCCGGTCCAGGCGCCGGTGGCGGGCAGGGGGATGGCGACGAAGACGGCGAGGCCGAGGGTTTCGTATTTCTCGATGTCGGCGGTTTTGCGGCGGGTGCGGGCGAAGAGCCAGTCGAAGAACTTCTTGCCGACGGGGATTTTCATGCAGAGGCGGGAGACGGGGCCGAGGAGCAGGAGGATGAAGGGCACGGGGAGCATGTTGCCGAGGACGGCATAGGCGAAGATGCGGGCGGAGCGGCGGAGGTCGTCCTTGCCGAGGCGGGTGGATTTGTCGGTGTCGGGGAGGAGGAGGTGTCCGACGGGGATGGCGCCGCGGAGCTCGACGATGGGGAGGGTGGAGATGGCGACGATGACGGCATCCTTGGAGAGGCCCTTTTCGCGGAGGAATTCGGCGACCTTCTGGCCGGTGCTGCGGTGATGGACTTCGACGGCGGTGGCTGCGCTGGCGCGCTCGAGGACGGAGGGGTCAGGGTCCGGGGTGTCGGTGGGCAGGAAGATGGCCGTTCGGGAGTAGGAGTGCATTGTGCCGGCTTCCGCATGGAGGACCTCCTGCGCGGCGGCGGGGAGGGCGAAGGAGAGCAGCAGGGCAGCGAAGAGGGATTTCATTGGGCGAGGAATTTCCTTTTGATTTTCTTGAAGCGGCGGAGCATGCGGAAGAAGCGGAAGGTGTCGGTGAGGGGGTTGACCTTGGATTTCTCCTCGCCGTAGATGGTCTGGATGGTGACGGCGCCGATCTTGCAGCCTTGGAGGGAGAGGTGGAGAAGGATTTCGGATTCGGCGGCGTAACGGCGGGAATGGGCGTCGCAGGCGCCTTGGGGGAAGGCGGAACGGTGGTAGAGGCGGAAGCCGCACTGGGAGTCGGGGACGTGCTGGCCCATGACGCGGGAGAGGAGGGCGGACATGGTGCGGTTGACGAAGCGGCGGAGGCGGGGCATGTCGGCGACATTGCCCATGCGGTTGCCGACGAGGACGGGGCTGTGGGTGCGCTCGTAGGCCTGCAAAAAGGCGGGGATGTCGGAGGGGGCGTGCTGGCCATCGGCGTCGAGGGTGATGGCGAGGTCGTAGCCGTGCGCGCGGGCGTGGTCGAAGCCGGTCTGGAGGGCGGCGCCCTTGCCGTGGTTGCGCACGTGCTCGAGGACGGTGGCGCCGGCTTCGGCGGCGATCCGGGCGGTATCGTCGGGGGAGCCGTCGTCGATGACGATCACGGCGGGGCAATAGTCCCGGACTTCGCGGACGACGGCGGCGATGTGTTTTTCCTCCTTGAAGGCCGGAATGAGGATGCAGGTTTTCAGCGGGGCCTTGCTCATGGGGGGGGCGGGGTCGCTTTAGTAGGCGTTCTGGCGGTTGAAGAAGGTCTGGATGAGGATCTTGAGGTCGAAGGAGAGGGACCAGTTCTCGAGGTAGTAGAGGTCGTGCTGGACGCGGTCTTGGATGGAGGTGTCGCCGCGCAGGCCGTTGACCTGGGCCCAGCCGGTCATGCCGGGGCGCGAGATGTGGCGGGTCATGTAGTGGCCGACGCCGTTCTTGAACTGGTCGACGAAATGGGGCCGTTCGGGGCGGGGGCCGACGAGGGACATGTCGCCCTTGAGGACGTTCCAGAACTGGGGCAGCTCGTCGAGGTTCCACTTGCGGAGGAATTCGCCGCAGCGGGTGCGGCGGGGGTCGTCGGGGACGGCCCAGACGGGGCCGGATTCGGATTCGGCGTCGACGGACATGGTGCGGAGCTTGAAGATGGTGAAGGGTTGGCCGGCGATGCCGCAGCGGGTTTGGCGGTAGAAGACGGGTCCGGGGGAGCTGCGCTTGACGAGGGGGGCGGCGACGAGGAGGACGGGGGCGGAGAGGCAGAGGCCGATGAGGGCGCCGGCGATGTCCTCGAGGCGCTTGAGGGCGCGGTTCCAGAAGGCGTCGAGGGGCCAGGCGGCCATGCCGATGAGGGGGATGTCGGAGATGTGGTTGACGCGGACGCGCGAGGTCAGGACGCCGTAGAGGTCGGGCACCATGCGGAAGGGGATGAGATTGCGCTCGCAGTGGAACAAGATCTGGGTGAGGCGCGCGTGGGAGATGGTGGTGTCGGCGAGGATGACCTCGTCGATGTGCTCTTCGGCCACGACTTTTTCGAGTTCGCCGATGTGGCCCTTGACGAGCTTGGGGGTGATGGCGGCGGAGAGGGGGACTTCGCGGCCGCCGGGATCGACGGGGAGGAGGTAGCCGGCGAGGCGGGAGCGCAGGCGCGGTTCGCGTTCGAGGGCGCGGCGGATGCGGGCGGCGAGGTCGTCGACGCCGATGATGAGGATGCGGCGGATGGGGGCGGTGCGGCGGGCCCAGTGCAGTTCGATGCGGAACAGGATGAACCGCTCGACGAGCACGATCAGCAGCACGGTGAAGAAGGCGATGAGCGCGACGGTGCGCGAATAGGGCGGCCAATCGGGGCGGCGGACGATGAACGACAGCGCCAAGGCGGTGGCCAAGGTGATGGAGACGCCGCGGACGATGCGCGGCAGCTTGTCGCCGAAAGGACCGAGCTGCGGGCGGATGTAGAGGCCGATCTGGCGGAAGATGATCACGAGCAAGGGCGCCAGCGCGGCGGCCGCGGCGACGTACATGAAGCGCGGCGGGAAGATTTCGTTGTGCTTCAGGGGGATCAGGGCCGAGTCGAAGCGGAGCCAGACGGCCAGCATCACGCCGAGAAACGCGGCGAAGGCGTCGGCGCAGCCGGCCAGGATGCTGCAGAAGGCATCGAAATTGTCGCGGGGGGCTTGCATGGTCGTGCGGAAACTATACGCAGAAGCCGGAAAGGCGACAATCAGAGAATTCCGGTCCGGCGCCGGGCCACGGGAGGGGGGGGGGCGCGCCGTCAGGCGAGTTTCTTGGCGAAGAGGGTGCAGGCGCCGGGGATTTCGGCGAGGGGGGCGGAGCCTCTCTTGCCCGGGGTGGCGTAGGGGCGGCGGTTGAGTTCGACGTAGCCCTGCTTGCGGAAGGCGCCTTCGGATTTCAAGTTGGGGGCATCCGAGGCGCGATATTCGCAGCGTTTTTCGCGCAGGAGGGCTTCCATGCGGCCGAGCATGGATCGGGAGATGCCCGCGCGCCAATAGGCCGGGGCGACGGCGAGGTAGAAGACATAGGTCCACTTGCCTTGGATGCGGGAGAGCGGCCGGTCGAGTTCCTCGAAGAAATCGTTCATCTGCTCCATGGCGGCGCGGTATTCGGGGGGGATGACGTGGAGGGTCTGGCGGCAGTTGCCGTTGTCGAGGCCGATGCGAGGCCGATGAGGCGACGGGTGTCGGCGTCGAGGGCGGCGTGCTTCAGAAAAGGGAATGCGTCCGGACGCCCACAGGGCGAAAGCCTGGCGAAAGGGGGGCGGGCTTTGAAAGCGGCAGCGGAACGCCGAACGATTCGATCCATCGAACGGGGAAAATCATGCGCCTTCGCCGGGGGGGGGCATTGGATTCTAGGTTTTCATCCAAAAATCAGAAACAAGCGACTTTCCGGCATAATTCACGATTTTGGGGCGGGAGCGGCGCGACGAGGCGGGGGGCGTTTTTTTCGTGATTTTCGGGGGTGGATATGCGATGTTCCGCGCAACCGTATTAAAGGGCAAGGAGATGCGATGAAAGTACCTTTGTTGGATTTGAAGCCGCAATATGAGCAGATCCGGGCCGAAGTCGAGCCGATGCTGCTGGAGATCTGCAAATCGCAGACGTTCATCTTGGGGCCGAAGGTGCAGGAGTGCGAGGCGGCGGTGGCGGCTTATTGCGGGGCGGCGCACGGGGTGGGGATGTCGTCGGGGTCGGATGCGCTGATCGTGGCGCTGATGGCCGAGGGGATCGGGGCGGGCGACGAGGTGATCACGGCGCCATACACGTTTTTCGCGACGGTGGGGGCGATCGCGCGGGTGGGGGCGAAGACGGTGTTCGTGGACATCGATCCGGCGACGTTCAACCTCGACGGGGCGAAGCTGGAGGCGGCGGTGACGCCGCGGACGAAGGCGATCATTCCCGTGCACCTGTACGGGCAGATGGCGGACATGGACGCGGTGATGGCGGTGGCGCAGAAGCACGGGTTGATCGTCATCGAGGACGCATGCCAGGCGATCGGCGCGGAGTGGAAGGGGCAGCGGGCGGGGAGCCTCGGCGACTATGGGTGCTTCTCGTTCTTTCCATCGAAGAACCTGGGGTGCTTCGGCGACGGCGGGCTGGTGACGATGCGAGACGCGGCGAAGGCGCGGAAGGTGGCGATCCTGCGCAACCACGGGATGGATCCGAAGTACCACCACCGCGAGATCGGCGGCAATTTCCGGCTGGATGCGCTGCAGGCGGCGGTGGTGACGATCAAGCTGAAGCATCTGGACGGGTGGACGGCGGCGCGGCAGGCGAACGCGGCGCGCTACGAGAAGCTGTTCGCGCAGACGGCGGCGGTGAAATCGGGGCAGGTGACGCTGCCGGCGGTGAAGACGAACCGGCACATCTACAACCAATTCGTGGTTCGCGCGGAGCGGCGCGACGGGCTGCTGGCGCATCTGCGCGGCCGCGACATCGGCACGGAGATCTATTATCCGGTTCCGCTGCACCTGCAGGAGTGTTTCCGGCCGCTGGGGCACCGGGCGGGGGATTTCCCCGAAAGCGAACGGGCGGCGAAGGAAACGCTGGCCCTGCCGATCTATCCGGACCTGACGGACGAGATGGCCGCGTGGGTCGTGGGTTCGATCGCCGAATTCTACGGGGGCTAGGCCGCTTGCCAGCGGGGCGGGATGGTGTATAGTGTGAGGACTTGTTAACCCCAACACAGGAGACGAAAAAGTGAAGAAATTGGCAATGATGGTTCTGGCGGCCCTGTTCGTGTCGGCCTCGAGCGCTTCGGCATGGTGGATCTTCGGCAAGAAGGCGGCGGTGGAAGAGCCGGCGAAGGCCGAGGCGGCGGCCGTCGAGAAGGCCGCGCCGTGCGAAAAGACCGCGAAGTGCGATGCGGCCTGCGTCAAGAAGTGCACCGCCGCGAAGGCGGACAAGGCCGAGAAGAAGGTCGAGAAGAAGTCCAAGCCGGCCGAGACGAAGGCCGATTGCGAAATAAAGCCGGCCGACAAGAAGGCCAAGGGCGAGGCGAAGAAGGCCAAGAAAGCGGACAAGAAGGCGGAGAAGGCGGTGGAAGCCGCCGTGGAAGCCGCGCCCGCCGCGGAATAAGGCCCTCCGCGTCCCCCGGTGGACCGATCCCCCGGCCGGGCTTTCCGGCCGGGGCGTTTTTAGGCAGGAAGGATGTTCCGGATGAGCAAGGACATTTCGAGCGTCGTGTCGGATTGGCCGTATGACCCCGACGAAGTGAGCGCGCGCTGGATCCAGGCCGACGACGGCACCCGGAAGGTGCAGTTGCGCCTGGATCTGGGCGTGTTCCAGATGGAAGTCGAGGGGCGGCCGGACGGCACGCGGCCGCGCGGGTTCCTTTCCTTGCTGGATCATTACGTCGAAGAGGAGATCCGGGCTCCCGGGAAGACCTTGCCCTATCAGCTGGATTCCGAGGCCTGTTCGGATCTCCAGCAGGAGGTCATGCAATACTACTATCGCATCATGGCCTTCCATGCGCTGGGCGATTACAAGGGCGTGATCCGCGACAGCGACCACAACCTGGATTTGATCGACATCGTGTCGGAATACGCGCTGGACGACGAGATGGCGTGGCAGTTCATGCAGTTGTATCCCTATATGCGCATGATGAACGTCCGCGCGCAGACCGAGCTGAACCTGCAGCAGGGGAAATATCCCGAGGCGGAGGCGACCGTCCGGGAGGCGATCGCGGACCTGGAAAGTTTCTTCGCGGAGAACTACGAGCCGGCGAACGAGGATGGCACGCCGGTGCCGCCGCCGCCGGAGCTGGAATCGATGCGCGAGCTGTTGGCGCAGATCGACCGCCGCCGGCCGAGGAGCGCGGCGGAGACGCTGAAAGAGCAGTTGGCGCGGGCCGTCGAACTGGAGAACTACGAGAAGGCGGCCTTTCTGCGGGACCAGTTGAAATCGATCCAAGGTTTCGGCAACCGGGCTCCCGGCAAGAAGCGCATCCGTCCGGAGGGGCGGGAGAACTCCAATTGAAGCCGGTGGCCGTGACCCTGCGCGCGAACGGTTGGGGGGGGCTCGCCGGCCTGGTCTTGGCGCTGGGGGGGGCGCTTTCGTCCGCGCAGGGCGAGGCGGTGTTGTACGAGGG
>SABN01000108.1 GCA_009928955.1 Opitutia bacterium
GAACGCCCGCAGGTCGTACAGCGCCAGGTTCACGTACGACTGCGCCCCGGCGTCCCAGATCATCACCTGGTCCGCCAGCCCCGCGTTGTTGTGGTGCCCCGAGAACTCCAGCGGACTCATCAAGCTCCCGAGCGTCTGCGCCTCCGTCTGGAAGGGGATGCCCACGACGTTCAGCCGCGAATTCCCCGGCTTGTCCATCTTCACATATCCCCAGATCTGGCCGACGGGGCCCGCGGCCCCCTCGATGCGGTAGTAGCCCATCCGGTTCGTCACGCCATCCTCGTGCGTCAGCGTCGCGTTCGCCTCCCCGGCGCCCGTCAGCGAATCGACGACTTCCCAGCCGCCGCTCGTCAGGCTGGCCCGGCGCAGCAGCTCGTACGGCTCGCCGACCGCCAGCGGGCCGAAGGTCATCTGCACGTCGTTGCTGCCGACCGCGACGGTTTCGGTCGTCTCGGTCACCGTCAACACGCCGCTGGCCGCCCCCTGATAGAGGGCGTCGCTGACCGTCCCCGTCACCGCATAGCTTCCGGCCGCCGTTGGCGCCGTTCCCGATCCATCGTAGGTGATGTCCACGGCCAGCCCCGGCGGAACCGTCGTCGCCGTCACCGTTCGCGCCGTCCCGTCGTAGAGCTGCGACAGTCCGTTCAGCGTCACCCCCGCCGTCGCCTTGGAAACCGTGAAGGCGTTGGTCGCGCCCGGCGCCGGATTCCAATTGCCGTCGCCCGCCTGGCTGGCCACGATGCTGACCGGGCCCGCGCCGGTGAAGGTCAAGGTGGCTCCGGCGATCTCGGCCGGGCCGCTCGCCACCGCGAACGCCACGGCCAACCCCGACCCCGCGCTGGCGGACAGGCTCACGGCGTTCGTCGCGAGCTGATCGCCGATCGCCGGGAAGTCGATCGCCTGGTCCGCTTTCGACACCATCAACGTCCCCTGGGCCGACCCGGCATAGTTGGCCGCGCTGACGGTCCCGGTCACCGCATAGCTCCCCGCGTTCGTGGGCGGCCACGGGTTGCCGTCGTAGGTCAGCGCCACGAACAAGCCAACGGGAAAGGTCGTGGCGGACGCGATCCGCGCCGTCCCGTCGTACGTCTGAGCCAGATCGCCCAGCGTCACCGTCGCCGACGCCTTCGCCACCGTCAGCACATCCACGGCCGAGCCCTGGTACCGGGCGTCGTTCACGAGGCCGGTCACGACGAAGGCGCCGGCATTCGTCGGAACCCACGGGTAGCCGTTGTAGGTGAATTCCACGGTCAAGCCCGCCGGATCCGTCGTCGCCGTCACGCTCTCCGTGGAGCCATCATAGGTTTGCGACAGATTGCCCAAGAACACTTGCGCCACCGCCTTGTCGACCGCGAAGGCGTTGGTCACGCCCGGAGCCGGATTCCACTCCCCGTTTCCGGGCTGCGTCGCCACGATGCGGACCGTGCCCGCGTTGGCGAACGTGGCCGCGCCGCCCGCCACCGTCGCCGGCCCGCTGAGCACGGAGAATTCGACCGGCAGCCCGCTCGACGCCGTCGCCGACAAGACCACCTCGTTCGTCGCGAGCTGGTCGCCGATCGCCGGGAAGTCGATCGTCTGGCTGCCCTTCGACCCCGTGGTCACGTTCGCCACCCCCGAATTCGCCCCGCTGCCGTTGGCGTTCACCGACCGCACGCGGAAGTAATAGGTCGCGGCCGCCGTCAGGCCGGTCACGCCCTGGCTGGTCCCCGCCACCGTCCGGTTCGAATAGCCCGCCACCTGGGAAGGCAACGCGTCCGGCGCCCAACCGCTCACCCCCAGAGAGCGGACGCCCACGCCGATGGTGCCGTTGGCATCCAGCGATTGCCAGCGGATCCGCGTCTGGCCGTGGCCGAGATCGGCGGTGTTCGTCAGGGTGGCCATCGCCCGCAGCGTGCCATCGGTGGGCGCCACCACGCCCAGCGCCACCCAATCCGCGCCGTTGTTGGTGGAGATCGAAACCGTGATGTTCGAAAACGCCCCGCCGTTGTAGGTCCGGGCCTGGAAGTCGACCGTCAGGTTGGTGAAGCCCACCGTGGAGAACGCCGGAGACGCCACCACCGAGGTGGCCTGGGTCAGGATGACATAGGTCGCACCCCCCAAATTCGACCCGGACCACTCGTTCGTGATCAGAGCGGCGGAGGTCGCGGCATTGCTGGCGAGCACCGACTGGAGGCTCCCGCCGCTGCTGATCTGGAAGGTCGCGGAGGTGCTCACGTCGAGCCGATACTCCGTCGCCAGCGGCGCCGCCGCCCACGCCGCCGTGAAGCTGACGATGTTCGTCGCGCTGGCCCAGATCGCCGCCGGCGCCGAAGGAATGCCCGCCGCCACGGAAACGGTCACGATCTGCGTCGCCACGCCCGTGCCATTGCTGGCCGTGAACGTGAAGGTTTGCGCGCCGAGATCCGCTTCCGGCGGCACATAGGCCAGTGCGCCCGTCCCCGGCGTGAATCCATGGCCGCCCGAAGCCGTCGTGCCCGCCAGCGCCAACGCCGGAACCGGATATCCGGTGGCCGCGACCGTGAACGCCATCGCCACGCTCGTCGTCGCGCCGTGCGCCGCGCCGCTGGTGAACACCGGCGCTTCCGCGGGGAGGTCGTTCACGGAGACGCTGACGATCTGCGTCGCCACGCCCGTGCCGTTGCTGGCCGTGAAGGTGAAAGTCTGCTCCCCGAGGTCGCTCGTGGTCGGCACATACGTCAACTGCCCGGTTCCGGGAATGAAGGTGTAGCCGCTCGTGGCGGTCGTGTCCGCCAGCGCCAGCGCGGGGACCGGGTTGCCGCCCGTGGTCGTCACCGCAAAGGCCACGGCCACGCCCACCGTCGCGCTGAACGGCCCCGGATTGGCGCCAAACGCCGGCGCCTCGAGGGTTTCCAGCGTCGTCACATTCGCCACCGAGGAAAACGCCCCGGTGCAGGAGGAAATCGCCGCCACGCGGAAATAGTAGGTGGCCGCCGCCGTCAGACCCGTCACGTCCTGGCTGGTCCCCGCCACCGTCCGGTTCGAGAATCCAGGCACGAATGCGGCGGCCCCGCCCGAATATCCCTGCAGCAGGATGTCGTCCACGCGCCCGGCCGCGCCGCCCGTCTTCTCCCAGCGCAGGCTCAGGTTGTCCGAACCGACCGCGCCGGCGGAGAGGGACAAGTTGGACACCATCTGCCATCCAATGGCGGCATTGGTGGGCGGCAGGTTGGAAACCGCGATCGGGTTCCACCCGGCTCCGCCGTTGGTGGACCATTGCACGGTGAAGGCCATGTTCGAACCCGCCGCCTCCTTGCGATAGCCGAAGCTCAGCCGCAGGTCGTCATAGCCCCGCACGTCGATTCCCTCGATGGCGAACCCCAGATTGGTGGCGCCCGTCGTGGTGAAATAGACGTTCGCATTGCCGGAGGCCGCATGGCCCGCGGGATCGACATAGCCCGCGGACGGAGACGTCGTCCGGATTTCCGCCGGATCCTCCGCGCCGCCATCCGTCATCGTGAAGAGGTCGTTGTCGAACCCATCCGCCGCCTCGTGCGTGGCGATCGCGGTCGTGCCGGCCGCCGTCCCCATGGTTTCCCGGAAGAGCGTCGACCAAGCGCCGCCCGCGCCCGAGAAGCTCGGCCCCGTGCTCACATCCAACCGGTAGGCCGACGCGCCAGCCACGGCGTCCCACGCCGCGGTGAACGCCCCGTCGTTCGTCGCGCTGGCCCAGACCGCGATCGGCGTGTCCGGCCCCATCGTCGCCGCGACGTCCGACAGCGCCGAGGCGGAATAGTTGGTGCCGGAAACCGACCAGCTCCGGTAAAAATAGGTCGCGCAGCTCGTCAACCCCGTGTGGCTCCGGGGCGAAACGACGCCTTGGTAGAGCACCGTGCCGCCCGCGAATTCCAGGCCCACGCCCGGAACCGCGCCGGACGGCGCCGCGAACTCCCCGTCGGTGTTCCACACCACGAGCACATCGTTTCCGGCCGCATTGGTCGTGAAGGCCAGATCGATCTGCGACTGGCTCACGGCGCTCGCCGCGAACGCCTCCGGAGGTTCCAGCATCGTCGAGTCCTTTTCGATCTCGAAGACCTTCACCACCGCCATGTGCTGCATCTGGGAGGCGGAGGAATCCGTAGCCAGCGCGGGCGGCGGCAGGCCGCCGGCCCACGTGACGTACGACGAGCGCGTGTCGAACACCATGCCGTTCGTGAAGGTGTAGCCCCAGAACGCGAAAGTGCGGTGACGCGCATTCAGGTTCGTGCTGGGCAGCACCAGATCGTAGGGACTGGTACGACCGGAATTGGTGTTCTTGCTGTTGCTCTCGTTGTCTTGGTCCGCCGGCTGCTTGGCATCCGTCACCACCGAGGACAAGGTCGAAATCGCGGCCTCGCCCCGGCTCGAAATGTTGAAGTCGCCGCCGACCACCACATACCCGTCCGGCAGCCATCCCGCCGCCACGATCCGATCCCGCAGCTCCGCGGCTTCCTCCGCCCGGATGGACGAGGAAGTGGTCAGCAAATGCACGCTCACGACATGCAGGTCCTTGGTTCCCGGCAGATCGATCGTTGCCCATGCGAAATCGCGGTTGCTGACCTTCGGGTCGTCCCACTCGCCCGATGCAATGATCGGGAAACGGCTCACGATGCCGTTGGGAATCTGCGCGCCGCTCTCCACGTAGTAATCGAAGTTGGTCCCGAAATGCTGGTCCACCCAGGACCGGTAGGTGGCATTGGTGACATTGAACTCCTGGAGCAGCACCACGTCCGGACACAGGGCCTGCAGAATGCGCTGCCCGGGATCCTCGTATCGTTGGTAACTGCCGCTGGTGATGTTCGCCGCCACCACGGAAAACGCGTCGTTGTCCCGGATGTGCAGAACCGCTTGCGTGACCGAACCCGCGGTCGCAGGGAAGATCGGCACCAGCTGCACCTGGATCGACTCGGGTCCCTCCGCCACGTTGTCGTCCACCACGTGGATGACCAGATTGCTCGAGGTGCCTGAAATGAACAGGTTCGTGCTCGAGCAGGTGAAGTCGGCGCCCAGCCGCGCCGTGCCGTTCGTCGGCCCAACGAACCGGATCTGCACCATGGCGCTGGCCGAGTAGGCCAGGTTGATCGGAATCACGATGTCGGCGCCGCCCTCCTCTCCCACGAACCGGGTCTGGCCGAAGGCGACCGCCACTTGAGCGGTCGTCGAGTTCACGACCACCACCATGTTGGACGGGGCGCTTTCGAGATAGGTGTCGTCCGTCGCGGTGAAGACAAAGACGTTCGTGCCGGCCTGGTTCGTGGTCGGATCGAACGAGAATGCCCCGCTGAACGTGTTGAAGGACCAGGTCTCCGGAGCCACCGCGCTGGCGCAGAAGAACGTCATGGTCGAGCTGTCCGGGTCCGTCGCCGTGATCGCGTAGTCCAGCGTGTCGTCAACCAGCATGTACTGGACCGGAATCGGGTCGATCGTCGGCGGGGCGCGGCGCACCACCACGGACACCGTCTGCGTCGCCACGCCCACGAGGTTGCTGGCCGTGAACGTGAAGGTGTTCGTCTTGCCGGAATCGGCCTGGGGCGGCGTATAGGTCAGCCAGCCATCCGGCAGGAGGGTGTAGCCAGATGCCGCGGTCGTGCTCCGCAGTTCCAGCACGGGTTCCGGCGAACCGTTCGCCACCACGGCAAAGGCCATCGCCACGCCGGTCGTCGCATATTGCGTCCCCAACGCAACGAAGGAGGGCGCCGTCGGCTGGGCCACCGCCACGCTGACGATCTGCGTCGCCACGCCCAGGCTGTTGCTGGCGGTGAACGTGAAGGACCGCTCGCCCACGTCATTCGTGGGCGGCAGATAGAGGAAATAGCCCGAGTTCGTGACGAAGCTGTAGGTCCCCGCCGATGCGACGCCGGACTGAAGCGCCAGAACCGGCGTCGGCGTGCCCAGCGCCGCGACCGTGAAGGCCACCGCCACGCCCGCCGTCGTGCTGTAGGGGCCCGCGCCGGCGGTGAACCACGGCGGCACCGGATCGAGGCCCGCCGTCTCCGCTGAAACGACCTCCGACCACTCTCCGTCCACTCCGCGCACGCGAACGTGGTAGACCGTCTGCATGTCCAGCCCGGTGACGCCGTAGGTCAGCGCCGCCACCACCTGGTCTACGAGGACCGTCCCCTGCACGCCTGTTTGCGTCCCCGCGACGACCAGTTCCTGCAGGCGCAAGCCCAAGGCCGCCGTGGCCACGTCGCAATGCCATTTGATCCGCACGCCGGCCTGCCCCAACGCGGCCGGAGGCAGCGCGTTTTGCTGTCCCGTCACATAGGTCGAACTGGTGGCGTTCGCATTGGTGGCGAAGGGGATCCAATTCGTCCCGCCATCCAGCGAATACGAAATCCGCAGCACGTTCGCGCCCGCGCCGCCGTAGGTCGCCACCGCATACCCGACCACGACCTCGGCATAACCCGTCGTCGAGAACGCCTCGCTCACCACCCCCGGAGCGGTGGTGGCCACCAGCCGGTGATAGGTCCCGGCGTTGCTCGCCCCGTTCACATATGCCCAACCGGCGGACAGACCGCTGTTCGCGGTGGTGGCCATCGTCGCTTGCTCGCCGCTGACGCTGGTGATGAAGTTGGTGTCCGTCGCCACCTGGATCTGGTAGTCCATCGCGTCGGTGACCTCCGTCCAATTGACCGTGAAGGAATTGGTGCCGAGGTTCGTCACGCTCACGGTCGGAATGGGAGTCGGCGCGGCGGCCACGGACACGCGGACGGTCTGCATCGCCGCGCCCGCGCTGTTGCTGGCGGTGAAAATGAAATCCTGCGCGCCGAGGTCCGCCTCGGGCGGCGTGTAGGTCAACTCCCCGGTCTCCGGCGCGAAGCCGTATCCCGACGAGGCGGTCGCGCTGTCCAAGGCCAGCGCCGGCGCCGGATTCCCCGACGCGCCCACCGTGAACGCCACCGCCACGCCCGTGGTCGCGCCGAGGGGGCCGGGATTGGCGGCAAAGGTCGGGGCGACCTCAGGGGCGGCGCTCACCGAAACGCTGACGGCCTGCGTGGCCACGCCCAAGCTGTTGCTGGCCGTGAAGGTGAAGGTCTGCGCGCCCACGTCGTTCGCGGGCGGCGTGTAGCTCAACTGCCCGGCCGTGAAGTTGTAGCCGCCCGAAGCCGTCGTCCCCTGCAGCGCCAGCTCCGGCGCCGGATTGCCCGTCGCCGCCACCGTGAAGGCCATCGCCACGAGCGTCGTCGCCCCATAGGATGTGCCGCTGGTGAACGCCGGGGGCGCCGGCTCGGCCGCGACCGTGGTCGCCTGGACCACGTCCGACCACTCGCCGTTCGTCTGGCGCGCGCGGACGGAATAGGTCGTTTCCAGGTCCAGCCCCGTCGCCGCGTACGTCAGCGCCGACACCGTCGCGTCCGCGACGATCGACCCGCCGCCGATCCCATCGAACGCATGGCTGCCCAGGTAATGGGTGGTGTCGATCCCATAGTCATCCCATTCGGCGGCGACATAGGTCGCCGTCCCCGCCAATACCGCGCTCTTGCGGACCTTGGTCACATTGGCCCAGTTCGTCACGTTGACGCCGATCTCCCCCACCACGTCGATGTTGCTCGCGTTCTTGGCCAGCGCCACCGCGTCGTTGCCGTTGAAGCCCATCACCGTGCTGTTGGCCAGATCGGCCGCCACGCCCAGCGCCTCCGAACCGTGCTCGACGACATAGACGTCGCCATCTGCCAGCGTCCCGCTCAACGCCAGCGCATAGGACGCCGAAGCGGATCCGTTGTTGTATTGCCGCAGCGCGTAGCTCGACAAATCCACCGGGTTGCCCGTCCCGTTGAAGATCTCAATGTATTTGTTGTTGCTCGATCCTTCGATGTACTCCGAAATGAACAGGTCCGTCGCCCCCCCCCCTCCGCCGGTGAAATGGGTGTCCGTCGCCACCTGCACCTGGTAGGTCGCGGCTCCGTCGCAGGCCGTCCAGTGGACCGTGAAGGAATCGGTCCCGATGTCCGCCACGCTCACGGTCGGGATGAGGACTGGCGCGGCGGCCACGGCCACGCTCACCGTCTGCGTCGCCACGCCCGCGCCGTTGCTGGCGGTGAAGATGAAGGTCTGCTCGCCCACGTCGTTGGTGGGCGGCGCGTAGCTCAATTGCCCCGTCCCCGGCGCGAAGCTGTAGCCCGCCGAGGCGGTCTGCGACTGCAGCGCCAGCGTCGGCGTCGGCACGCCGCTGGCCGTCACCGTGAAGACGGTCGCCACGGTCGCCGTCGCGCTCACCGGCCCGGGATTGGCCCCGAACGTCGGCTCGACCGCCGGCGCGTTGGTCACGATCACGCTGACGGTTTGCGTCGCCGCGCCCGCGCTGTTGCTGGCCGTGAAGGTGAACGTCTGCGCGCCCACGTCATCGGGCGGAGGCGTGTAGCTCAATTGCCCCGTCCCCGGCGCGAAGCTGTAGCCCGCCGAGGCGGTCTGCGACTGCAACGCGAGCGTCGGCGCCGGACTGCCCGTCGCGGCCACCGTGAACGCCATCGCCACCTCGGACGTCGCTCCGAGCGGGCCCGGATTGGCGCCGAACTCGGGCGCCGTCCCGCCCCCCGCCGAATATTCCGTCCATTCGATGTCGTCGATGGCGATGCGCGCCGTGCCGACCTTGTTGGTGATCAACAACGTGAAATCCCCCGCTATGTTCACGGCGGCGGCGGTGAACATCAGGACCTCCGTGGTGGTCGAGGGAACCACCGTCACCATGCCCGTGTAGGCGCCGCCCGTCCCGATCACATAGACCGCGTTGCTCATATAGGTTTCGCTGAAGGGCTTGCGATACTTGAACGTCAGGCTGCCCACGCCTCCCGCGATCGTGCCGGAACGGATATACGCCCCGGCCTCGTTGCGAATGGTCGGGGTTTGGGCGTTGATCAGAACATCTCCCCGGGCCTTTCCATAGGACCAGGTCGACCCGTCTTGACCCGTAAAGGTTCCGGCCACATAGGAAGAACCGCTCGGCGTGAAATTGGCGAATGTTTCCAGACCGCCGCGAACCGTCGAGGCCGACAGGCAAGCCATTGCGCCCGCCGCGATTCCGAATGCCGTTTTGCGCCAATTCATGGGGTCTCCAATGCTGCCGCCGCGGCGGCTTCCGTCCGGGGCCCGCGGATGATCAGCGCATAGGGCTGCTTTCCGCCCATCGGCACCGCGCGGGCTTCCACCCGCGCGAGATGCGGGCCCGCTTCGTCCGCTTCAAATTCGATCCGCTCCACGTTGTTCAAATCGTCCGGCCCGGCCCGGCCGTTGGCGAACAGGATGTTCCCCGACGGCGTCCGCACCGTCAGATCCAGGTCGTTGACCCGATGCCGGCCGGCGGCGGGCGACGCCGCGAAATCCGAATAGGCCAGC
>SABN01000019.1 GCA_009928955.1 Opitutia bacterium
GACGGTGCCGGCGATTTTCGATGCGGTTGCCAGCGCGGCGTTGACGTTGGAGACGGTCGTCCCGGCGGCCACGACGATGTCCATGCCGGCATCCAGCGTAGGGGCATTGCTGTAGACCTCTGGCAAATAGTTGCCGGAATAGTCCTGGAACTCGACGCGATAGGTTCCGGCCGTCAGTCCGCCGATCGCGTAGTTGCCGCTGGCGCCCGTGTTGGCATGCGAAATCAATCTCCATCTCGAACCATTCCATTGGCGGGCCTCCACCGAGATGCCTTCCAAGGGGGGTGTGCCGGTGGGTCCCGTGACGGTGCCCGATATCTTGGACAGGATGTCGTTGGTGATATGCAACGCAATGACGCCCTGGGCATTGAGCCAGCCATAGACGCCGATGCGATAGGTGGTTCCGGCCGTCACCGAAACGAACACGGCGCTCTGGTCCCCATCGTATTGGTCGTTTTCCGCCAGCAGGATCAGGGCGTCGACGGCGGTGCCCGTCCACACGGCGAGCATGGTGTCGAAATCGCTGCCAAACGTGTCGATCCGCACAGAACCCGATGCGGGCGCGGTCCAGCCAAACCACACCGACGCTTCGCCATCTCCATCCCATGCGTCGGGCAACGACTCGTTGACTTGCAGGGAGGCGTCCACGTTGCTGCCGGTCGCCGTGGCGGGAAACCCCGACACGATGGTCGGGTTGGAAAAGGAATCGTTGGGGGGGGCGGCCCAAGCCGACCGGACCAGGAGGAAAAGAAGCCCGAAGGATATCACGCGTAACCGTGGCGACCTGTTCATATCGGCTCCTCTGTCCGGAAATGCTGTCGGCATCCTAGGCCCTTGCTGGAAACCTTGTCAACCAGAACTGGCCGCCAACGGGCGCCAACGGGCGCGGCTGCCGAGCGCATCGGTCGGGCCGCAGGCGTTGAGCGGTTCCGGGTTCCGGCCTCGCTCGCCGCGCGGCAGTGGCGGGTCAGGCGCGGCCCAACTCGCGCTTGTCCCGGCGATGCTGGAGCAGAAAAGCCCCCCCGATGGCCGCCCAGAGCAGGCCTATGAGGCCCATGAGCCACCGGCGGTCGAACGACCGGTCCACGACGGATTCCTCCGGCCGCCGGGGATTGTAGAAGATTTGGATCGGGCGTCCGGGGGCCAGCGGGCCTTCGATCAACTGGAAGGCGCGGCCGTCTTCCATCGCGAAATTGCTGAACTCATACGTGGTGCCTTCGTAGGTCCGGCCGGCGATCTCATACGCAAAGGCGATGCCGATGAACCGGCCGGGGGCCTCGTTGGCGTCCCGCGTGTAGCTGCGCATCACGGTGGCCGGGGCCGGTTGCCAATCGCGGGCGCGGAACCAGTTCCAGGCGTTTGCGCCGCAGGAGATCCAGAAGAAGAAGCAGCCAAACGCCATGCCGAGCAGGCCCATGACCACGGATTGTTTGCCGGCGAGGATGCTCATGGGGCGGGGGGCTTGTGCTTGAGCGAATGGCCGGGGCCGGGGGCCACGGGGCGGCCGAGGGCGCGGAGGCGGGCCTGGACGCAGCGGGCGCAGTCGGCGGCGTCTTCGTCGATGCAGGGCTTGCCGGGATAGAGCTGGTAGTCCTTGCGGAGGGGCCCGGGGGTGGCGTTGGGCATGAAGACGTTGGCGCCGCGCTGCAGGGCGAGGTTGCGGCCGTCGGGAAAGAGGGCGTCGAAGGCGGTGGTGGCGGGGATGTGCGCGTCGGGATTGGCGAGGCGCAGGACGGCGATGGCGCGGAAGACCATGTCGGGGTCGCCGGCGTAGACGTTGGGCTGGTCGCCCAGCGGCGTCTCGGGGTTGGGGATGTAGGGGCCGATGCCGATCATGTCGAAATCGAATTCGCGGCAGAGGAGGATGTTGTCGGCGAGGATTTCCATGGTTTCGCCGGGCAGGCCGATCATGAAGCCGCCGCCGGCCTGGACGCCGAGGGCTTGGAGGTCGCGCAGGCAGCCGAGGCGTTCGGCCAGCGTGCAGTCGGGGTGCAGGCGCGCGAAGAGGTCCGGGTCGGACGTCTCGAAACGGAGGAGATAGCGGTCCATGCCGGCGGCCTGCCAGCGGGCATAGGTTGCGCGCGGGCGGTTGCCGACGGAGAGGGTGAGGGCGAGGCCGGGGACTGCGGCCTTGATGCGGCGCAGGACGCCTTCGAGTTCGTCGTCGCCGGGCCCCGGCGTTTCGCCGCCCTGCAGGACGAGGGTGCCGGCGGCGCCGGTGGCGGCGACCTGGCGGGCGGAGGCGACGATCTCGTCGGGCGTCATCCGGTAGCGTTTCGGCGCGGGATTGGAGGCGCGGATGCCGCAATACAGGCAGTCGTTGGCGCAGACGTTGGAGAACTCGATGATCGCGCGGATGGGGACGGCGTCGCCGCAATGCGCGCGGCGGACGGCGTCGGCGCGGGCATAGAGCGCGCGCAGCTCCGCGCCGGTGGCGCGGAGGAGCGGGAGCAGGTCGGCGCGCCGCACAAGTTTTCCACACGGTGGAAAATAGTTTTCCATAGCGTGGAAAACCTATCACAGGTCTGGCCGCGCCGGAAGGCTAGAGCGCGGCCAGCGACTGGTCGAGGTCGGCGATAATGTCGGCGACGTGCTCGATGCCGACGGAGAGGCGGACGAGGTCGGAGGAGATGCCGGCGGCCTGGAGCTGTTCATCGGTGAGCTGGCGGTGGGTGGTGCTGGCGGGATGCAGGACGCAGGTGCGCGCGTCGGCGACGTGCGTGACGATGGCCGTGAGCTTCAGGCCATCCATGAAACGGGTGGCGGCGGCGCGGCCGCCCTGGATGCCGAAGGAGACGACGCCGCAGGTGCCGTCGGGCAGATACTTTTGCGCGAGGGCGTGGGCGGGATTTCCGGGGAGGCCGGGATAGTTGATCCAGGCGACGCGCGGGTGCTGCTCCAGGTGCGTGGCGACGGCGAGGGCGTTGCTGCAATGGCGCGGCATGCGCAGGTGCAGGGTTTCGAGGCCGAGGTTGAGGATGTAGGCGGCGAAGGGATTCTGCTGGGCGCCGATGTCGCGCATGAGCTGGACGCGGGCCTTCACGATGTAGGCCGCGCGGCCGAAGCGCTCCGTGTAGACCACGCCGTGGTAGGACGGGTCGGGCGTGCAGAACTCGGGGAACTTGCCGTGGGTCCAGTCGAAGTTGCCGCTGTCCACGATGGCGCCGCCGGTGGTCTGGGCGTGGCCGTCCATGTATTTGGTGGTGGAGTGGGTCACGATGTCGGCGCCCCATTCGATGGGCCGGCACAGGATCGGCGTGGGGAAGGTGTTGTCCACGATGAACGGCACGCCCTGGCCGTGGGCGATGCGCGCCAGCTTCTCGAGGTCGGCCACCGCGAGAGAAGGATTCGTGACGGTTTCGGCGAAGAGCGCCTTGGTGTTCGGTCGGAAGGCGGCGGCGAGCTGGGCTGCATCGGCGTTCTGGTCGACGAAGGTGAACGCGATGCCCATCTTCTTCATGGTGATGGCGAAGAGATTGAAGGTGCCGCCATAGATGGCCGCGGTGCTGACGACATGGTCGCCCGCCTGGCAGAGGTTGAGGATGGCGAAGAGCGAGGCCGCCTGGCCCGAGGAGGTGACCAGCGCGCCGACGCCGCCTTCGAGCGCGGCGATCTTGTTCTCGACGCATTCGAGGGTGGGGTTGCTCAGGCGGGTGTAGAAGTGGCCGGGGACTTCCAGGTCGAAGAGCTTGCCGAGGTAGTCGGCGGAGTCGTACTTGTAGGTGGTGCTCTGGAAGATGGGCAGCACGCGCGGGTCGCCGTTCTTGGGCTGCCAGCCGGCTTGCACGCAACGCGTTTCGATGTGTTGTTTCGGATCCACGGGGAACTCCTTTGGCTGGGAAAGGGTTCTACCCTTCGGACGGCGGATTGAAAAGCCGAAAGGGGTTATGGAAAGGGAAGGTGGGCGAATTCGTCTTCGAAGGCCGGGGTGAGCTGGCCGGTGCCGAGGGCGGCGGCGATGTCCGCGCGGGTCCAGAAGCGGAGCTCGGCGATTTCGGCGGGATCGGGGGCGAAGGGGCCGTCGTGGACGGTGGCATAGGTGGTGACCCATTCGGATTCGACGGGCGTGCGCATCAAGAAGCGGTGGAGGAACGCGAGCGTGTCCGGCGCGACGCCGAGTTCTTCCTTCATTTCGCGGCGGGCGGCGGTTTCGGCGTCCTCGCCGGGCAGGAGATGTCCGCCGACGGACGTGTCCCATTTGTTCGGCTGGATGTCTTTGGAGGCGGAGCGGAGCTGGAGCAGGAGGCGGCCGCGCCGGTCCCAGACCAAGACGCGGGCGACGGCATGGATGAGCGCCGGATTGCCGTGGCACTCGCCGCGCGTGGCGCGGCCGAGGACGCGGAACTCATCGGCGGCATACAGATCGAACGGTTCGGCGGGGTCGCTCATGGGAAAGGCGGGTCGGCGGAGGTCGGCGTTCAGATCCCGACGGGCGTATGGATGCGGGAGGCGTCGGCGATGCGGGCGGGGGTGTCCGTGGGGTTGCGCAGATGGACGGAGCCTTCGATGCGCACGTTCGCGCCGAAATGGATGTCGCCGTCGATCCGGAGGGAATCGCATTGGAGGAGGGACGGGGCGCCGTGGGCGAAGCGCGGCTCGAAATCGGCGATGTTCTTGTAGAAGCGGGGGTCGAGGAGGATGTCGGGGGGCGGAGTGAACCGCCGGGGATGGAGCGCGACCTGGTGCTCTTCGCCAAGCGTGTAGAGGTCGGAGCGGATGGCGAGGAGGTCGTTGGTGGTCTTGACGGGGGCGAAGCGGAAGCGGGGGACGACGAGGGCGGCGGCGTTCTCGAAGCAGGAGATGGCGGAACCCATGGCGGCCTCGAGCTGGACGACGGCCGGGGAATCGGCGCGGACGGGGTCGACGGTCTTGCGGTTGACGATGAGGGGGAACTGGGGCAGTCCGCCGGCGGCGCGGAGCATCTCGCGGAGGGCCTCGAGGTCCAGCCAGAGGTTGTTGGTGTTGAACAGGGCGTATTTGGCGATGTTTTGGAAATCGGCGGTTTCGGCCGGGGGGCACTGGGCGGATTCGCGCAGAAGGAGGCGTCCGGTTTTCCGGTCGCGGGCGAGATGTCCGCCCTTGCGGTCGCATTCGGTGCGGGCGGTGACTTCCATCAGGAAGGGAATGTTGTTTTTGGCGACGTGGCCGAGGATGCCCATGTGCAGGAGGGCGCCGAGGTTGTCGGCGTTGGAGACGAAGGCATGGCGGAAGCCGCAGGCGAGGAGGGCGTCGAGCAGGCCGGTGGTCTGGAGGGCGTGGTAGATGTCCGCATGTCCGGGGGGGCACCACGCCAGGGCGGGATTTTCAGGCCAGGACACGGGCGCGCGGGTGGCGAGATCGAGCTTGGGCACGCGGTGCTGGCAGAAGGAGAGGGGCAGTCCGCTGTCGTTGGCGAAGCCGGGATGCTCGCGGGCGAGGGCGGCGAGGGAATCGGCATCCGTGGAGAAGCTGTCCATGAGCAGGAGCGGCAGCGGCGCGCGGCAGCGGCGCCGGAGGAATTCGACTTGGCGGACGATGATGTCGAGGAAGCTGAGGCCATTCTTGGCGATGATGAGGGATTTGGCGCGGTCGAGGCCCATGCTGGTGCCGAGGCCGCCGTTGAGCTTGATGAGGACCGTCCGGGCGATGGCGCTTTCGCCTGCGGGATCGAGCGCGTCAAGCGCGTTGAGGTGGGGGAAGGAACCGAGGGGCGCGAGGGAATCGCCGGGGAGCTCGCCCAGATCGCCGGCATTCCAGCGCCGGACATTTTGAAGGAAGGCCTCGACAACCAGCGGCGGCGCGCCGTCGGCGGCCATTCGCGCGCGGATTCCGGCTTCGATCAGGTCGGGATTCATCGGGCGGAGCAGAAGAACCTATTCTTCATCCGCAGGCAGCAGGGCGTGGATGGAGGCGCGGAGCTGCGCGATCCGCTCGTCGCGCTGGGCGCTGAGCACCTGATGCACGCGGATGACTTCGACTTGCCACTGCTTGCGGGGGAGCACGAGCAGGCGGTCCACCGGCAGATAGGCGGCGACGCCGGGATGCAGCTCGGCCAGCGAGTAGGTGGCGGTGCCGCCGGCGAATTTGACGGAGATCTTGTCTTCCGCGATGCCGGTGATTTCGGCGTTTTCGCGCAGGGTCTGGCCATCGGGCCCCGGCAGGATGGGAAACACGATCAGGCGGCCTTGGACGCCGCGTCCGGGCCCGGCATCGGTGAGGACCGGCGCGGCGGGCAGGCTGTTCTTGGCGGCCTCGACCACCTTGCCCATATGGGCCCGCAGCAGCTCGGTCCGCGCGCCGGCATGGTTGTCGAGGAATTGGCGCGAGGTCTTTTCCAACTCGCGCGAGAGGGCTTCGGCTTCATCGATGGCCTTGAGCGCGACCTCGGGAAGCTGGGCCTTGAGGCGGGCGATTTCGCCGTCCTGCGCCATGGCGAGGGCCTGGGCCTGCTGGAGAGCCCCGCCGAGGGGCTTGAGGTCGTTCACCGCCTGTTCCAGGCCGCTGACCTCTTGGACGAGAGCTTGTTCCCGGGCCTGGAGGTTGCGCGTCTGGTAGGCAAAATAGAGGTTGGCGGCGAACAGCAGCAGGATGGCCAGCAAGGTGGTCCCCGCCACGGCGAGTTTCCGGATGCGGTGGGAGCGGGGCAGGTCGGGAATCTGCAGGGGATTGGCGCATTCCGGGCACTTGATGATGAATCCGGCGCCGCCCTCGTCCACTTCGAGGTTGTGGCCGCATTCGGGGCAATCGAAATTGATCAATGCCATGGACGCCTTCCTTCCCAAGGTAAAAAAACCTGTTGAGGCAATATAAGGGGCGGCCGGGCCTGCCGCAAGCAAATTGGGCTTGGCGGGCCGGAGGGGGCCGGGCGCGGACGGAAATCCGTTGCGCGGCGGCGGTCGGGCGGGGTATCCTGCGGACATCATGAAGAAACGCAAGGCCATCGTGGAGCGGAACACGCGCGAAACGCAGATCCGCGTGGAGCTGGATGTGGACGGCAACGGGCGGTATGAGATCGACACCGGCCTGCCGTTCTTCAATCACATGCTGGAACTGTTCGCGAAACACGCGCTGTTCGATCTGAAGCTGAAGGCGACGGGCGATCTGGCGGTGGACCACCACCACACGGTGGAGGATGCCGGCCTCGCGCTGGGCGATGCGCTGAACCAGGCGCTGGGTGACCGCAAGGGCATCGAGCGCTACGGCTTCAGCCTGATGCCGATGGACGAGACGCTTTCCCGCGTGGCGCTGGATCTGGGCGGTCGGCCGTACCTCGTGCTCGCGATGGCGAACAAGAAGAAGAAGATCCTCGATTTCGAGCTGAGCCTGCTGGGCGAGTTCCTGCGGGCGTTCGCGACGCAGGCCCGGATGAACCTGCACATCTGCCAGCTCTACGGGGTGGATGCGCACCATGCGCACGAGTCCGTGTTCAAGGGCATGGCGCGGGCGATGAAAGCCGCGTGCCGCCGGGATCCCCGGGTGAAGGGCGTGCCTTCGAGCAAGGGCGTTCTCTAGGCCGCTCCGGCGGCTGGGCGGGCGGATGGGAAGGGATTCATGATCGGCGTGATCGACTATGGAATGGGCAATCTCGGGAGCGTGGTCAATGCGCTGTCGTTCCTGGGCGCGCCGGTGCGCGTGCTGCGCGGGCCGGAGGAGATGGCGGATTGCCGCTCGCTGATCCTGCCGGGGGTGGGGGCGTTTGGCGACTGCATGGCCAATCTGCGTCGGCATGGCTACGTGGAACCTGTGCAGGCGTGGATTGCGGAGGACCGTCCGCTGCTGGGCATCTGCCTGGGCCTGCAGGTCCTGTGCGAGTCGAGCGAGGAGTCGCCCGGCGTGGACGGTTTGGGCGTGCTGCCCTCGCCGGCGGTGAAATTCGCGCCCTCGGCGGAATTCAAGGTGCCGCAGATCGGATGGAACCGGGTGCGCGCGGTCCCGGGCCGGGCCTGTCCGTTGTTCCGCGGCATTCCGGACGGCACGTATTTCTATTTCGTGCATTCCTACTATCTGCCTGGCGCGGAAGGCTGGGACGCGGGACTCACGGCGCACGGGGTGGACTATGCCTCGGCGGTGTGGCGCGGCCGGGTGGCGGCGGTCCAGTTCCACCCGGAGAAAAGCCAGCAGGCGGGGCTGCGGCTGCTGAAGAATTTCGTGGACGGGAGCGGGGAGTAGGGCCATGGGCGAATTCACGATCCTGCCGGCGGTGGACCTCAAGGGCGGCAAGTGCGTGCGCCTGCGCCAAGGGCGCGCGGACGACGAAACGGTCTATGGCGAAGATCCGGCGGCGCAGGCCCGCGAATGGACGCGGCAGGGGGCGGCGTGGCTGCACGTGGTGGATCTCGACGGGGCCTTCCAAGGCCAGCCCGCGCATCTGGCGGTGATCGGCGAGATGGTTGCGGCGGCGGGCATTCCGCTGGAATGCGGCGGCGGCTTGCGCCGCGACGCGGATCTCGAAGCGCTGTTGGCTCAGGGCGTGCGGCGCGCCATCTTGGGCACGCGCGCGCTGGAGCAGATGGACGAGTTGGCGGCCTTGGCGGCGAAATACGGTGATCGGCTGGCCGTGGGCATCGACGCGCGCGAGGGCTTCGTGCAGGTGAAGGGGTGGACGGAGACCTCCCGCACGACGGCGGTGGAGCTGGCGAAGCGCGCGGCGGCGGCGGGCGTGCGGACGATCATCTACACCGACACGGCCACCGACGGCATGCTGCGCGGGCCGAATTTCATCGGCAACGCGCAGCTGTGCGACGCCGTGGGCCCGGCGTGCCAGGTGATCGCCTCCGGCGGCATCACGACGGCGGACGACATCGTGCGGCTGCGGGCCTTGGGGAAGGTCAATTTGGCGGGAGCCATCGTGGGCAAGGCGCTCTACGAAGGGCGCACGACGCTGGTCGAATTGCTGGCCGCCGCGCGGGGCTGAGGCCACGAAATCCCTCGGCGCAAGGCGGGGGCTTCAAGGGGCGGGCGGCTAGAACAGGTCGGCGAACGCCAGCGCCATGAGTTGCGTGCCCGCTTCGTTGGGGTGGAGCCCGTCGGCCTCCATGAGGCGGGGGTCGGTGACGACCCCGCCGGGCCCCGGGCTGGAATCGCTCGCAAATTCCTTCTCGAGGTCCACGCACTTGATCCCCTGCGTCTTCGCCAAGTCGCGGATCCCGGTGTTCAGGCCTCGCGTGCCGGCGGCGAACGCCCCGTGGCTGCCAAACGGGATGGGATAGGTCGCCAGCACCGGCACCACGTTGTTCTGCTTGCAGATCAGCGCGATCTGCGACAAGGCCGCCAAGCTGCCGGTGGCGCCTTTGCCATGGATGTGATCGTTGACGCCATAGAGGATGAGCATGAAGGCGGGCCGATAGCGGGTGATCACCGCCTGCGCCCGGCCGACGTTCTCGCGGACCATGGTTCCGTTGATGCCCGCATTGTAGACGGTCTTGCCGATCATCGGCGAGAGGCGCGCGGGATAGGGGGCGCAGGAACATCGATTCCCCATGGTGATGCTGTCGCCGAAAGCCACCGCGACATTCCGGTCGTTGAGGCCGGGATTCTTGTTCGACAAGCCGTTTTCGGTGTCGTTGCACCCCGCCAGGAAGCCGAGAGACAGCAAAACGAGGATCGGGCGCATTCGCGAGCGGGAGGGAATTCGCCGGGACATGGGCATTCCTCCATCAGTCTCAGAACAGGTCGGCGAACGCCAGCGCCATGAGTTGCGTGCCCGTGTCGTTGGGGTGGAGGCCGTCGGGCTCGTACAGGAGCGGATTGGGAACCACCCAGTCGGGATTGGCCGGGTCTTTCTCCCCCCCGAATTCCTTCTCGAGATCCACGCATCGGATGTCGTTCGCCTCGGAGAGGGTGCGGATGCCATTGTTGAGCATGATGGTGTTGTACGCGAACAGCTTGTGGCCCGCGATCGGCACCGGATAGGTCGCCAGCACCGGCACCACGTTGTTCTGCTTGCAGATGAGCACCATTTCGTTGAGCGCACCCAGGATGCCGTTGACATTGTGCCCCATGATGACATCGTTGACGCCATAGAGGATCAGCATGAAAGCCGGGTGGTACTTGTTGATCGCGCTCTGGGTCCGCCCGACGCTGTCGGCCGCCTCGCTGCCGCCGATGCCGGTGTTGTAGACGATCTTGCCGATCATGCCGGACAGGCGCGCCGGGTAGGGAATGCAGCTGCATTCGCCGCCTTGGGTGATGCTGTCGCCGAAGGCCACCACGACATTCAGGTCGTTGGCGCCGGGATTCTTGTTGGAGAGCCCTTTGTCCCCCCCCCCGCTGTTGCAAGCGACCAGCAGGCCGCACATCAGCGCGACCAAGATTGCCGAAACCCAAGGGCGCCATTTTCCAACGTTCATCGCACAGCCTCCTGAACCTTCATACGTGCTTCAAAGGTATGAAAATGGGACAAGAAGTCCAGCCCAAAGTGAAGCGTTGCGGCGGCGCAGCCGGATCGGGCGGTCAAAACAGGTCGGCGAACGCCAGCGCCATGATTTGCGTGCCTTCATCGTTGGGATGGAGGCCATCCGGTTCGTACAAATCGGGATCGGCGTCGAATTCCCGCTCCAGATCCACGCATTTGATCCCGTGCATTTTGGCGATTTCGCGGATGCCCTCGTTGAGCAGCAGGGTGCGAGGGGCGAAAAGGGCGCGGCCTTCGATGGGCTCCGGATAGGTGGCCAGAACGGGCACCACGTTGTTTTTCTCGCAGATGACGACCATCTGATCGAGCGCGTCCACGATGGTGCTGATTTCAGAGCTCAGGATGATGTCGTTGACTCCGTAGAGGATCAGCATGAAGGCGGGGTGGTACTTGTCGATGGCTTCTTGGGTGCGTCCGATGTTGTCCGAGGCCTTTCCGCCCGAGACGCCGGTGTTGCGAACGACCTTGTCGATCAGGGTCTCCAATCTCCGCGGGTAGGGAGGGCACTCGCATTCGCTGCCGTTGGTGAGGCTGTCGCCGAAGGCCACCACGACATTCAGGTCGTTGTCCCCGGGATCTTTATTGCGGAGGCCGCTGCCATGGCCGCTGCCTCCGCACCCGGCCCAAAAAACGGCGAAGAGCGAAGTCCAGACAACAGAAAGGCGGCGGATGTTCATTCGTCAATCTCCGGTGGATGTTCCAAGGTTATGGGGTCCGAGGATAGCGATTGCGGCGGAATTGGCCAGCCGATTTTGGCGCGGAATGGAAAAATGTGGCGCGGGGGGGGCCGGGAATGGTAAATGGCGCATCATGAATTGCGATGGATCATGGGTCGAAGTGGATCTGGGACGGCTGCGCGGCAACGCGGCGGCCATCCAGGCTTCGCTGGGCGGCGCCGGCATGCTGGCGGTCATCAAGTCCGACGCCTACGGGCACGGGCTGGAGACCGTGGCCGCCTCGCTGGGGCGGGCGGGCGTGTCGCGTTTCGCCGTGGCCTATGTCGCCGAGGCGGCCGCCGTGCGCGTGGCGGCGCCGGCCGCGGAGCTGGTGCTCGTGCTGGGGGCGGCTTGCCCCGCGGAAGTGCCGCGGATGTTGCGGGAGCGCCTCACGCCGGTGGTGGTGTCGGCGGAGCATGGCCGCGCGTTGTCCGCTGCGGCGGTGGCCGCCGGCGGGCGGCTGGGGGTCCATGTGAAGCTGGACACCGGCATGGGGCGCCTGGGCTTCGTCTGCCCGGCCGAAACCGCGCAGGCGGCGGAGGTCTGCCGCCTGCCGGGGTTGGAGGTGCGGGGCGTATGCACGCACTTCGCCATGGTGGAGCCGGAGAAGAAACCCGCGGCCGCGCGCGGGCAGGCGGAGAAATTCCGCCAGGCGCTCCCGCTCATCGAAGCCGCGGCAGGCCGGCGCCTGTTCCGGCACATGTCCAGCAGCCGCGCGGCGCTGCTCCTGCCGGAGTGCGACCAGGACGCCGTGCGCATGGGCATCTCGCTCTATGGCTACGGCGCCGCGGAGCAAGACAAGCGCTTCGCGACCGTCCCCGTGCTGCAATGGAAGTCGCGCGTCATGCAGGTCAAGACCGTGCCCGCCGGTTTCGCGGTGGGCTACTATGCCAGCTACAAGACGCCGGCCCCGACGGATCTGGCGACCATCAGCTGCGGCTACACGGACGGCTACCAGCGCCATCTGGGCAACAAGGGCCAGGTGCTGGTCGGCGGAAAGCGGCGTCCCGTGGTGGGCCGCGTCAGCATGAACTGGATCAGCGCCGATCTCGGCCCGGACAGCGGCGTCAAGGCCGGCGACGAAGTCGTCTTGATCGGCGAACAGGGCGGCGAGCGGATCTGGGCCGACGAGCTGGCCAAGCACTGCGGCACCATCGCCTACGAAATCCTCACCGGCATTTCGCGCCAGATCGAACGGCGATACGTCGGTGGATAGTTGGTCGCGCCGCGGAGAACCCAAGGAGCACGCCATGAAGATTCTGATCGCCTCCCGCAATGCCCACAAGATCCAGGAAATCCGGGAGATCTTCGACTTGCCCGGCGTCGAATGGGTCTCCACGGCGGAATTCCCGGATCTGCACGACGTGGTGGAGGACGGCGACACCTTCGAGGCCAACGCCATCAAGAAGGCCGTCGAATTGGCAACCGCCACGGGCCTGTGGGCGCTGGCCGATGATTCGGGCCTCGAAGTCACCGCGCTGGGCAACGCGCCGGGCGTCTATTCCGCGCGCTACGCGGGCGAGCCGTGCAGCCACGCCAACAACAACGCCAAGCTCCTGCGCGAGCTGGCCGGCCAGACCGACCGTTCCGCGCGGTTCCGCTGCGTGGCGGCGTTGAGCGATCCGGCGGGCCGCGCCGAAACCGTGTCGGGCTCCTGCCCCGGCCGGATCATCGAAGCCCTGCGCGGCGCGCAAGGATTTGGCTATGATCCGCTGTTCGTGCCGGACGGCTATGAGGCCACCTTCGCCGAAATGGGCAACGAACAGAAAAACAAGCTGAGCCATCGCGGCCGCGCCCTGGCGCTGGCCCAGCAAAAGTGGGGCGCGCTGATCGCGGCGAACGCGCCGGAATTTCTTTTGTGACCCATAATTGAACACAACCTCCGCAATCCAATACACCGCCTTTCCCGAATACTGGATGAACACGCTTCCGTCCGCAGGATTGCTAAAAAGGGTCTGACGACAAATAGAGTACGTATATATCGGGATGGGGGTTCTTGTTGACCCGGTTCAGCAAATTAAAGACAATTCGCTTATGGACAAGACCCTCATACTTGTTTGTGTGAACCGGTTTGTTCATCGGATTACACCTTCGCAAAAAGTTCTGGTTCTTTATGCTCTGATTCTGATCGCCTTGCGCGGGGGTATTGACCCATCGCATTTCACCTTGGTCAGCTCCGCATATATGCTGACGGCCAGCATTGTGATATATGTGCAGGGACAAAAATGGGGAACCGGCGCCGCCCCCGGCCATTCCATCATCCTGCCGCTAGTTGCCGCGTGGTTGATCGCATTCCTCCAATGCTTTTGTGCAACCGTGTTTATCAGCGCCATCGAGGAAGTATGGGCATGGGCTGTTTACCTGCTGTGCTTCATCACCGCGGCTTCGAGCCGGAAACTGCTCCACCCAAACCGGATCGTGCTTGTTTTCGCGGCTTTGCTCGGCCTGTTGTGCGCCCATGTGTTTCTGGAGGCATTCTCAGGCGTGCAATTGTTCGGAATGATCCGTCCGCCACATTACCTTTATCGGTACGGATCCGTTTATTACAATCCCAATCACTTGGCCAATTTGATCGTGATCCTGTCTCCGTTTCTCCTGACGGGGATGTCTATGCCTTCCCATGGGCGCTGGCGGTTTGCCGCCTATGGACTCCCCCTGGGCATGGGCTTCATCACCATGATATTCACCCAGTCCCGTTCAGGAATGATTGCCCTGGGTTGCGCTCTGGCCATTTGGTTCGGTTTCATAAGGCCGAGGAAACTTGTGTGGCTGCGGTTCGCCGTTGTGTTGATTGTTTGCGCAACCGCTGCCTGGTACTTGCTGGGGGAGGCATCCCGGCGACACTTCGCGCATCGGATGGAGACCTGGACCCGTGACGACAGGCTTACCCAACTATGGCCGACAACCATCGATATGATCCGCGCCAAGCCCTGGTGGGGTTGGGGCCCGGGCTCCTATGTCTGGGTCTATCCATCCTATGATCGCCACCTTCCCGCCACCCTGCTCAAGAGAACGCATGCCCATAATGATTTCCTGGAGTTGATTTCGCAATCTGGCCTAGTTGGCGGCATCGCGATCTGCGGTCTTGTGCTGGTTGCGTGGCGCCGGGGTTTTCGCGCGACAACCCGACGGGGGAGATCGCTGTTCGCGGCAGGCGCGGCCTCTGCCGGAGGCATGCTGGCGCAATCGGTGTTTGATTTCACCATGTATGTTCCCGCCAACGTGGTGGTCTTGGCTGTATTGTTGGGGTGTTCCTGCCGGGGACTGCGCCCAGGCGGGAACCTAGCCGCCAGCAAGAATGACGGGAAGCCGGCCGTGCCTGCGCTGGGGATTTTACTGGTTTTTTTTGCGATGGGGGGCATCGTGCTCTGGGCAAACAATTCGATCATGGAATCCGCCCTGAGAAGGAACCCGTCCGTGGAGCGGCATTCCGGCGGGCTAAAGCACAGCTGGATTTCCCTCAATCCGTGCCGCGATTGGAGGGGCCCTTGGATCCAATCCATGGCATTATCCGTGAACTCCGGGAGCTTGGGTGTCGCCAGACCTGCCGCCACCACCGATTGCGATGCCGCCGAATCGCTTCTGAATCGAACGCTTCGCCTGAATCCCTGTTGGATCCCCGCCTATCATTCCTTGGCTGAAACCCGGTTTGCCTGCGGCAAAACCGAGGAGGCCTTTGCTGCCATTGACCAAGGGTTGGCGCGTTTCCCGGGAGATTTCGGGCTGTGGTTCCAGAAGGCGCTGGCCGAACGGGAACGGAATCGAACGGAAGAAGCCATTGCTTCGTACCGGCAGGCACTGGTAATGTCATTTTCCAAGCAGATGTCAGAAGTGATTCGCCGTGATCTGGCGGCCTTGGGTGCGCCTGTGATGGAGGAAGAAGAACCATGAAGAGAACTGTCATGACGTTGGCGGTCTTGGCCGCATTGGCTGCCTCTGGTTGGGCCCGGACCATCTATGTGGCCACCAACGGGCAGCATGTCGCGCCCTTCACCAATTCGTGGGTTGCCGCCACCAACATTCAGTCGGCGGTGGACGTCGCCACGAACGGGGATGTCGTGTTGGTCGGAGATGGAACATATTTGCTGCCGACAACGGTCAGCATCACCAATGGCATCACGTTGATGAGCATGGGCGGACCGCAATCTACAGTCCTGAACGGAAGGGGGCTGGTTCGGGGGTTGTATCTGGACCACACCAACGCGCGAGTGGAGGGATTCACCATCCAATCTTGCGTTGCAACCGCGTATGGGTCACCGGCGCTTGCCCAAGGCGGCGGCATTTTTGCCCAGCGCGCGGCCCTGATCGACTCCTGCATCATCTTCAGCAATCGCGTCGAGGGATATGGTTCGGATTGGACGGGAGGCGCTGGATATGGACAGGGCGCGGGGATCTATGCGACGAGCAACCTTACGATTCGCAATTGTTTGATTCATGCCAATTCCGCCCGCGGAGAAGGCGGGGATGGGTGGTATGATATGTACGGTCCCGGCGGACCTGGCGGCAATGGATATGGCCAGGGAGGTGGGCTGTATGCAACGGGTCCGGTGAATGTGGAAAACTGCACGATTTCCCGCAATCAAACCATGGGAGTCGGTGGAAATGGCGGTGGATGGGAGGGGAGTCCGGGAACAGGTTACGCAGAGGGTGGGGGCGTGTTTGCGGTTACCTCCGCAGTGCTCGTGGTCAATTCGATCATCCAACTGAATATGGCCGGGGATGCCATCCAGAATTGGACAGGAGGAACCTACACCTATACCTGCGCGGCTCCCCAACCCGACGGGGCCGGCAACATTTCCGACCATCCGCAGTTCGTGACTCCCGCCACGGGAAACTATCACCTTGCCGTTTCTTCCCCCTGTCTCGATGCGGGGCGCACCAACGATGTGACCGTGGACCGCGACTTGGAGGATAATCCGCGAATCGTCAATAGCTCGGTGGACATGGGAGCCTATGAGCATCCGGGCACGACGACCGGATTGAGGGTTACCTTGCATCCATCCGAAGCCGTGGCGGCAGGGGCGCAATGGCGCGTGGATGGGGGCTCCTGGCAGAATAGCGGAACATACATATCGGGGTTGCCGGTGGGAATACACATCATCCAATGCATTACGGTTGACGGTTTTCTAGCCCCCGCCGACCAGGAAACATCCATAACGACCGGACGGACCGCATCACTCAACGGCCTGTACGTCCGGATGGTGCCGCCATCCATCGGCATTCATCCCGTTTCCCAAACCAACATCGCCGGGGCCTCCGTATCCTTCAGCGTTGTCGCCGGAGGACCTGCTCCGTTGCATTATCAATGGCATAAAGACGCGGCGCTCATCCCGGGCGCTACGAATAGCGAGTATGACTTACCAGCGCTGGAGCCATCCGATGCCGGCGATTATCGGTGCGGGGTCAGCAATGCGTATGGGGCCGTGACATCCGCGGTGGCCACCCTGACCGTTCAGGGGGGTATTCATTACGTAAGGCTGGACAGTCCCACGCCAACCCATCCCTACACCAACTGGGCGACCGCCGCCACGAACATCCAGGCCGCCGTGGATGCCGCGATCATACCGGGATCCCTGGTTTTGGTCACCAATGGCGTCTATGCGACCGGGCAGCAAAGGCTGCCCGGGATGTCGTTGACCAACCGCGTGACGATTACCAATGCCATCCGGGTGCGCAGCGTGAACGGGCCGACCGTCACCTTCATCCAAGGCGCAAAAGATCCGCTGACCACCAATGGCAATGCCGCGATACGCTGCGTGTGGATGGCCAACGGCGCCTCGCTGGCGGGATTCACCCTGACCAATGGCGCCACCCGGGCCTTCTCATTTGACGCCGACAGTCGGGGCGGCGGCCTCTGGTGTCCAAGCACCAATGCGTTTGTTTCCAACTGTGTGTTTGCCGGAAATTCGGCCTTCGATGGCGGCGGAGCGTATGGCGGCACGCTGGAGTACTGCACCTTGACCGGCAATTGGGCCCAAGCCCACGGGGGCGGGGCCTACACGGGCATTTTGAACAACTGCGTGTTGGCCGGCAATTGGGCCCGGACCAACGGCGGCGGCGTGTATGGCGGCACGCTGAACAACTGCACGTTGACCGGCAATGTGGCCAACGGCAGTGGCGGCGGGGCATACACAGGCCGGCTGAACAACTGCACGCTGGCCGGCAATTCTGCCAGTTCCTACGGCGGCGGGTCGTACTATGGCATGCTGACCAACTGTACGCTTTCCAGCAATACGGCCAGTTCCGGGGGGGGCTCGTACTACGGCACGCTGGACAACTGCACGTTGACCAGCAACTCGGCCACCGACTCCTGGAGCGGCGGCGGGGGCGGATCGTACTACGGCACCCTGAACAACTGCACTTTGGCCGGCAATTCGGCTCGTTCCTACGGCGGCGGCACGTACGGTGGTGCGTTAAGCAACTGCACGCTGGCCAGCAATTCGGCCTACTCCGGCGGCGGGGCGTATAACGGCACGTTGTACAACTGCGCGCTCTATGGGAATTCTGCAGGTTTTTCCGGTGGCGGCGTGAGGGGCGGCACGCTAAACAACTGCACGTTGACTGGCAATTCGGCGACCAATTCGGGCGGCGGCTCGTCTGGTGGCACGTTGAACAACTGCATCGTGTATCACAACGTGTCGCCCGGCGGAGCGAATTATTCTGGCGGCACATTCAACTATTCGTGCGCCTTGCCGGTGCCGACCAACGGCACGGGCAATATCGCCGACAACCCGCTTTTGCTGAATTCCGCCCACATCGCCGCCAATTCCCCATGTATTGGAGCCGGCCGAACGAATTATTCCAGCGGTGTGGATATCGACGGCGAGCCCTGGCGTGTTCCGCCGGCGATGGGTTGCGACGAGCCCACCCGGCCGGCGACGGGAGCGCTGACGGTGGCCCTTGCCGCCGACGCGACAAACGTGGTTCTCAACTATCCCGTCCGGTTCAGCGGCGATATCCAAGGGGTACCGGTTTCCAACCTCTGGTCCTTCGGAGATGGCGAATACTTGGCCAATCAAACCTTTGAGGTCAGCCATGCCTGGGCCGCGACCGGCCTGTATGCCGTGGTCTTGCGGGCGTGGAATGACGACCATCCGGGCGGGGTGGCGGCGACCGTGCAGGTTCGCATCGTGACGGGCGTCCATTATGTAAATAGTTCCAACGCGGCTCCGGCGGCGCCCTATGACAGTTGGGAAAAGGCCGCGACAAACATCCAAGATGCCGTGGATGCGGCAACCCTGCCCGCTTCCGTGGTTTTGGTTATGAATGGCGTTTATGGAACCGGGGGCCGGCCGGCAACGGGAGCGTCCCTGACCAATCGGGTGACGATCACGAACACCATAACGGTTCGCAGCGTGAATGGCCCGGCCGTCACCATCATCCAGGGAACGCAAGTCCCGGAAACCACCAATGGCAATGCCGCCGTCCGGTGCGTTTGGATGACCAACGGAGCGACCCTTTCCGGGTTCACACTGACCAATGGCGCCACGCGCGAAACAGGCGGAAATGATTGCTATGGCGGCGGCATCTGGTGCGCCAGTACCAACGAAACTGTTTCTAATTGTGTGGTATCCGGCAATTCGGCTTATTTTTCCGGTGGCGGGTCGCATTACGGCACGCTGGATAACTGCGTTCTTTCCGGCAATACGGCCGGTTCGGGCGGTGGTTCACACTATGCTGCGCTGAACAACTGTACACTGTCGGACAATGCGGCGTCAGCAAACGGCGGCGGCACGTTCTATGGAACGCTGCAGAATTGCACTTTGACAAGCAATTCGGCTAGCACTGGTGGCGGTTCATACTATGGGACGTTGAGCAACTGCACGGTAACCGGCAATTCGGCCCGCAGCGATGGCGGCGGAGCGTATTACGGCGTGCTGACCAACTGCACGCTGATTGGCAATTCTGCTACCAATAGGGGCGGCGGCGCGTATTCCGGCACGCTGAGAAACTGTGCGTTGACCGGCAATTCGGCGGGCAACAGCGGTGGCGGCTCGCACTCCGGCTCGCTGGACAACTGCACCTTGACGGGCAATTCGGCCGGTTCGTCCGGCGGCGGATCCTCTGGCGGCAGCCTGTACAACTGCATTGCATATTACAACACGGCGCCGGCCTCTCCAAACTACAGTGGCAATCCTGAATATAGTTGCATAACTCCAACGCCGATTGGCGGCACGGGCAACATCACCAACGAGCCCCGTCTGGCGAGTGCCACCCATCTGGCGGCGGATTCGCCGTGTATCGGCAAGGGCCGCAGTTCCTATGCATCCGGGACCGATATCGACGGACAAGCATGGCGCAGTCCCCCCGCCATGGGTTGCGACGAGGTCTATGCCGGCTCGATCACAGGGGCCTTGAGCGTCAGCGCGTGGGCGTTTCCCGCCAACGTGGCCGTGGGCTTTCCGGTGCAGTTCCGGGCGGATATCTCCGGTCGGGCGACGGCAAGCGCATGGCAATGGGGAGATGGCACTGCGATCGCGAGCAATCAGCCGTATGCGACCCACGCCTTTTCCTCGGCTGGAACCTATGCCGTTGTGCTCAGGGCCTACAACGAAACCTATCCCCTCGGTGTGGCGGCCACGGTAACGGTGCAGGTGGCGGCCCAGGCGGTCCATTATGTGAACATTGCGAATGCAACACCCTCCACGCCGTTCACGACGTGGGCCACGGCAGCGACAAACATCCAGGATGCGGTGGATGCGGCCTCGCAGCCCGGCGCCTTGGTCCTCGTCAGCAACGGGGTGTATGCCACGGGCGGGCGCGTGGTCTTTGGCAGCATGACCAACCGCGTGGCCATCACCAAACCCGTCACGGTACGGAGCGTCAACGGGCCCGGCGCGACGATCATCCAGGGGGCTTGGCATCCGGTCCAGACCAATGGCAACGCGGCGGTGCGCTGCGTCTATGTGGGGAACAACGCAATCCTATCGGGTTTCACCCTTACCAACGGCGCCACCCGGGCGAGCGGCGACGAAGTTCGCGAACAAAGCGGCGGCGGCGCTTGGTGCGAAGCTTCCGGATCGTTGAGCAATTGCGTCATTTCCGGCAATGCGGCCTACCGCTATGGGGGCGGTTCGTGCCACGGCACGCTGGACAACTGCACGCTCACCGGCAATTCGTCAGCCATATACTGGTGCGGTGGCGGCGGATCATATTACGGCGTATTGAATAACTGCATGTTAACGGGAAATACAGCTGAAACCTATGGCGGTGGCGCCTACAACGGCTCGCTGAACAACTGTACGTTGACCGGCAATTCTGCATCATCCGGCGGTGGAACGTATGACAGCATATTGAACAACTGCACGATCTATAATAATTCGGCTAACTCTGGCGGAGGCGCGTTTGGAGGTTTACTTAACAATTGTACGTTATCTGGCAATTTAGCAAATTCTGGTGGCGGATCATACTCAGCTACGCTAAGGAACTGTACATTGTTGAACAACTCGGCGACCAACTCCGGCGGCGGATCATACCAAGGCGCATTGATCAACTGTACGATCACCGGAAATTCAGCCGCGACCAATGGCGGCGGCGTTTTTTATAGCACGTTGAGGAACTGCGCGTTGGCTGGCAACGCCGCCCAATATGGCGGCGGGTCATACCAAGGCTCGCTGATCAACTGCACCTTGGGGGGCAACCGGGCCAATCAGGGTGGTGGCGCGTACGACGGAACGTTGACCAACTGCATCGTCTATCACAACCAGGCGCAGGAAGGGCCGAATTACTCCGGCTCCATCCTCGGCTACAGTTGTACAACGCCGGCGTATAGTGGCGGCGGCAACATCACCGCCGACCCCCGTTTGGCGAGCGCCTCCCATCTTTTGGCGGACTCTCCGTGCATCGGCGCGGGCAACCGCACCAATGCGGCGGGAACCGACATCGACGGGGAGGCCTGGCTCAATCCGCCTTCCATGGGATGCGATGAAGTGCATGCCGGGGCGATCACGGGGGCCTTGGGCGTCAGCATCTGGGCCGCGCCCACGAATGTGGCGGTGGGCTTTCCCATCCAATTCCGGGCGGATGTCACGGGCCGCCCGACGGGAACCGCGTGGCAGTGGGGGGATGGATCGGCAGTTGCCAGCAACCAGCCGTTTACCACTCATGCCTATGCGACAGCCGGTACCTATGCCGTGGTTTTGCGGGCCTACAATGCTACTTATCCCCTTGGCGTGGCGGCCACGGTGACGGTGCAGGTGGTGGCGCAGGCGGTCCATTACGTGAATATTGCGAATGCGACGCCCTCCTCGCCCTTCACGTCATGGGCCACGGCGGCGACAAATATCCAGGACGCGGTGGATGCGGCTTCGCAACATGGCGCCTTGGTCCTGGTCAGCAACGGGGTGTATGCCACGGGAGGACGGGTGGTTCATGGGGGGCTGACCAACCGCGTGGTGATTACCAACGCCGTCGTGGTGCGCAGCGTCAACGGGCCAGGAGCCACGATCATCCAAGGCGCATGGCATCCCGGCACGACCAACGGCAACGCGGCGGTGCGTTGCGCCGTTGTCGGGGACAATGCCGTGCTCTCGGGCTTTACGCTGACCAATGGCGCCACCCGGGCGAGCGGCGATTTGTCGCGCGAACAAAGCGGCGGCGGCGCGTGGTGCGAGGCTTCCGGGGGGGTGAGCAATTGCGTCATTTCCGGCAATTCGGCCTACCGCCATGGAGGCGGCGCGTGCTACGGCACGCTGAATAACTGTACGCTCGCCGGCAATTCGGCCTCCTATGGCGGCGGGGCCTATTATTCCACGCTGAATAATTGCATGATCTCCGGCAATTCGGCCCCCAACAACTACGGTGGGGGTTCGTACTATGGCACGTTGAGCAACTGCACGATCTCCGGGAATTCTGCTTATCTTGGAGGCGGATCCAGCCATAGTGTCATGACTGATTGCACGTTGACCGGCAATGTCGCCGCCAACGGCGGTGGGGCCTATTACAGCGCTTTGAACAACTGCACGGCGACTAGCAATTCGGCCACCATCAACGGCGGCGGGGCGTATGACTCTGCATTACACAACTGTACGTTGACCGCCAATGTCGCTACCAACGGCGGTGGATCCTATTACGGCACGCTGACCGGCTGCATCCTGACCGGCAATACCGCCACCAACGGCGGCGGGTCGTATGCGGGAACGCTCAACAACTGCCTCTTGACGAACAATTCGGCCAGCCGCTCCGGTGGCGGATCGTACACCGGCAGGCTGAGCAACTGCACCATCTCCGGCAATACGGCTGCCTATTCCGGCGGCGGGACGTACAATGGCATATTGAGCAATTGTTCAATTTCTGGCAATGTGGCCGTCTTTGGGGGCGGCGCGCATTTCGGCGCTCTGAGCAATTGTACGATCTCCGGCAATTCGGCTTCCACCAACGGCGGTGGCGCGTGTCAAAGCACGTTGAGAAACTGCGCGTTGGTCGGCAATTCGGCCGGCGGGGCGGGCGGCGGGGCGTACAACAGCACACTGAACAACAGCACGTTGACCGGCAATTCGGCCAACGCCGGCGGCGGCTCGGCTTATGGGACGCTGACCGATTGCGTTGTGTATTATAACACGGCGCTAACCGGGCCGAATTACTCTGGCGGATCGTTCAGTTTCAGTTGCGCGACTCCTGCGCCGGGCGGAACGGGCAACATCGCCAACGAACCCCGCCTGGCGAGCGCCTTCCATCTGGCGGCGGGTTCGCCGTGCATCGGCGCAGGCAGCACCAATGCCTCGGGAACCGATATCGATGGGGAGGCGTGGCAGAATCCGCCTTCCATGGGCTGCGATGAAGTGCATGCCGGCGCGATCACGGGAACATTGGGCGTCAGCATCTGGGCGACACCCACGAACGCGGCGGTGGGCTTCCCCATTCAGTTCCGGGCGGACATCGCCGGACGAACAACAAGAAGCGTGTGGCACTGGGGTGATGGCTCTGCCGTTGCCAGCAACCAGCCATATGCCTCCCACGCCTTTGCGTCGGTTGGGACCTATGCCGTTGTGCTCAGGGCCTACAACGAAACCTATCCCTCTGGGTTGGCGGCCACTGTGACGGTGCAGGTGGCGGCGCAAGCGATCCATTATGTGAGCATTGGCAATGCAACCCCCTCCGCGCCGTTCACGTCGTGGGCCACGGCGTCGACAAACATCCAAGACGCCGTGGATGCGGCTTCACAGCCAGGCGCATTGATTCTGGTCAGCAATGGGTTGTATGCCACGGGCGGGCGGGTGGTCCATGGCAGCATGACCAACCGGTTGGCGATCAACAAACCCGTCACCGTACGCAGCATCAACGGCCCGGGGGTGACAATCATCCAGGGGGCGCGGCATCCGGGCGCGACCAATGGCAACGCGGCGGTGCGCTGCGTCTATGTGGGAACCAACGCGCTGCTCTCGGGCTTTACGCTAACCAACGGCGCCACCCGGACGAGCGGCGATATCCTTCGCGAGCAAAGCGGCGGTGGGGTTTGGTGCGAGGCTTCCGGGGTGTTGAGCAACTGCACTGTGACGGGCAACGCGGCGAGTTCCGCCGGCGGCGGAGTGTTCAGTGGAACGTTGGACAACTGCATGGTGGGCGGCAACTGGGTTGCGACCAATGGCGGGGGAGTCGCCTATGGCACCCTGAACAACTGCATTTTGACCGGAAATATGGCGAGAGCCAACGGCGGAGGCTCGTATTATGGAACGTTTCAGAACTGCACGTTGGTTGGGAATTCTGTATCTGGTAATGATTATGATTACCATTATGGTGGGGGGGCGTACTACGGCACGTTGAGCAACTGCACCCTGACCGGCAATTCGGTATATGGTTATTACAGTTATGGGGGCGGCTCGTTCGCCGGCACGTTGAACAACTGCACATTGACCGGCAATTCGGCCAGCGAAGGCGGCGGGACGCATAATGGCATCCTGTACAACTGCACCTTGACCGGCAATTCGGCCAACAAAGGAGGTGGGGCGTATTACGGCACGCTGAACAACTGCGCGATCTTCGGCAATTCGGCCACCACCAATGGCGGCGGGTCATATAATGGGACGTTGAACAACTGCACGTTGACTGGCAACTCGGCTGGCGAGAGCAGCGGCGGGTCGTACTACGGCACGCTAAGCAACTGCATCGTGTATTACAACACCGCCAAGAGCGAGCCAAACCACTCTTCTGGTTCGTATACGTTCAACTACAGTTGCACGACCCCTGCGCCGGGCGGCGGCACGGGCAACATCACCAACGAACCCCGCTTGGCGAGCGCCTCCCATCTTGCGACTAATTCACCCTGCATCGGAGCGGGAAGCAGCACCAATGCGTCGGGCACCGACATCGACGGAGAGGCCTGGCGCAATCCGCCCTCGATGGGCTGTGATGAAGTGCATGCCGGGTCAATCACAGGCGCACTGGGCGTCGGCATCTGGGCCGTTCCCACGAATGCGGCGGTGGGGTTCCCTATTCAATTCCGGGCGGACATCGCCGGGCGGACGACGAGAAGCACGTGGCAGTGGGCGGATGGATCTGCGGTTGCCAGCAACCAGCCGTATGCCTTCCACACCTTTGCGTCGGCCGGGACCTATGCCGTCGTGCTCCGGGCCTACAATGAAACCCACCCCTCGGGTGTGGCGGCCACGGTGACGGTGCAGGTGGCGACACAGGCCGTTCATTATGTGAACATCGGCAATGCGACTCCATCCTCGCCGTATACCTCATGGGCTTCTGCGGCGACGAACATCCAGGACGCGGTGGATGCATCTTCGCAGGTGGGGGCCTTGGTTCTGGTGAGCAACGGGGTGTATGCCACGGGCGGGCGCGTGGTCAATGGGGCCCTGACCAATCGCGTGGCGATCACCAAGCCCATCTTTGTGCGCAGCGTCAACGGCCCCGGCGTAACGATCATCCGGGGCGCCCGGCATCCGGGCGAAACCAATGGTGACGCGGCGGTGCGCTGCGTCTATGTGGGAACCAACGCGATGCTCTCGGGCTTCACGTTGACCAATGGCGCCACCCGGACGGTTTACAATTCCGGTCCTGACCGCAACGGTGGCGGGGCGTGGTGCGAGGCTTCCGGAGTTATGAGCAACTGCGCACTGACTGGCAACTCAGCCTACTCCTACGGTGGCGGAGCATGCTACGGCACGCTGCAGAACTGCACGTTGACCGGCAATACGGCTTCTTCCGGCGGCGGGGCGTGCTACGGCACGTTGCAGAGCTGCACGTTGACCGGCAATGCGGCCTACGATGGTGGCGGATCATATAATGGCACGCTGAACAACTGCATACTAGCCGGCAATTCGGCTGGCAATGGCGGCGGAGTAGCCAACGGCACCCTTAATAATTGCACGCTGACCAACAATTCAGCCCGCTACTATGGCGGTGGGGCTCACAGCGGCACCCTGAACAACTGCATTTTGGCCGGCAATTTGTCTTCCAACTATGGCGGCGGGGCATATTCTGGCACGTTGAACAACTGCCGGCTGACAGGCAACTCGGCATACAACTTCGGCGGCGGGGCATATGCCAGCACACTGAACAACAGCTTGCTGGTTGGCAACACGGCCTTGACCAATGGCGGAGGATCTTGCTTTGGCACTTTGAACAACTGCACGCTTTCAGACAACTTGGCGGGCGTTAGCGGCGGCGGCTCTTTCACGGGCCGGCTGAACAACTGCATCGTGTATTTCAACACGGCCCCGACCGGAGCGAATTATCAGGCTTCTTGGCTCGTATCCAGTTGCACAACTCCCGACCCTGGCGGCACGCGGAATATCACCAACAATCCGTTGTTCGTGAATGCAGGAGCGGGCAACTACCGGTTGAGCACGAATTCCCCGTGCCTCGACCAAGGCACCAATGTCTATGTGAATGGCACAACCGACCTGGACGGAAATCCGCGCATCGTGAACGGCACGGTGGACATAGGTGCCTATGAGTACCAAGGAGAAGGGGCTGCGCCGGTCGGCTATTGGGCTTGGGCCAGCAAGATCACGAACGGGCTGACGAACTATAACGATTGCGCCACGGGCGATGGCTTTCCCAATCTGCTGAAGTACGCCACCGGCAGCAGTCCGACGGATTCGGACGATCTTGCCCGGATGGATTGCACCAAAAGCAACGGCGTCCTGGTTCTGGTCTTCCACCGGAATACGAATGCCGGGGATGCGACCCTGATCGTCCAAGGGGCATTTGCGATTTCGAATGGCGCGGCATGGTCCGGCCTTGCAACCAACATCAACGGGTCTTGGAACGGGGCGTCGAATGTAGTCGAGAGCGGCGCCGGAAACCCCGTCACCTGCCGTGTCCGGGATGTTGTTCCACTGCTCACCAACCGCTTCCTGCGTCTGAAAGTTACAAGGCCGTAGAAAGGATGATTCCCATGACCGGCGCCGAACCCATCCAGCTCTGGATGGATTCGTTCAAGCCGACGATGCTGTCGAGCAACTCGGTCCTGCTGCAAGGAACGGAGCGCTTCGTGGTGGTGGATGCGGGCGGCGAACCCGCCGGGCTCCGCCGCTGGCTGGACCGGATCGCCGCCGCGCAGCCGTCGCCGCCGCTGCCGGTTTGCTTCGCGCAGACGCATGCGCACATCGACCACATCGCGGGGCTGACGGAATTCGGCGCGCTGCCCGGCGCGGGGCCGTACGAACTGGCCGCGCACGAGCAGGGGTTTCGCGTGCTGCGCGAGGCCGACCGCGAATCCTCGCTGGCGGAGCTGACCGGGCGTCCGCTCGCGCCGTTTGCGCCTTCGGGCTGGCGCGAGTGGGTGGTGAAGCCGACCCGCGGCGGCGCGGCGGTGCCGGATCTGGCCATTCCGCTGGGCGGCGGAGTTTCCCTGGAAGCGTTTTGCACGCCGGGGCACAGCCCCGACAGCGTCTGCTGGCGGGTGAACCGCGCGCTTTTCGTCGGCGACCTGCTGGCGGCGACCGCGCCGCTGGTGGCGGGAATCGCGGGCTGGGACCGCGATGCGCTGCTGGCCTCGCTGGACCGGCTGGAAGCGATCCTGGCGGCCGGCGACATCGAATGGGTGCATGCCGGCCATGGGCGGCCGCTGGACCGCGCGGCGGCGGCGGCGGCCATCGCCCGTTCGCGGCGCGAGGCGGGCGAATTGGCGCGCGTGGCGCCGGTGGATCGGCCGCGGATCCATCGCACGGCGGCCTATGCGGATGGATTGATCGCCGAGCTCGAGGAGCTGTTCGAGGAAATCGCCCGGCGGATCGCGCGGCTGGCGGACAAGCTGGCGCAGATCCAGGAGAGCCGCACGGCCGATGACGTGCGCGCCATCGATCGGTCGCGCGAGGTCGGCGAACTGCTGAGCGCCTTCGCCCAGTTCAAGGAAGCCGCCGCCGCGCGCGGCGAGGATGCCTTGGGCGTGGCGGCCAAGGGCATCCGGACGGCCCTGCGCGTCTCGGAACTGCTGGCGTGGGACCGGCTCGACTGGGTGCTGGACGAATCCTTGCTGCGCTATGCCCGGATGCGGGTGGTGGATTTCATCCAGCGGGCGAAGGGCTTGGCGCCGGCGCTGGACGCCGTGTCCACCGACCTGGGCGGATGGACGCGGGCGTTCGTCAAGCGCTTGAAGGACCAGCAGATCGGCGCCTGCCGCCTCGATGACGTGTCCGGCGGCGAAGAGGGATTCCGGCGGCAGCTCGTCCATTGCCTCTCGCGCACGCCCAGCCTGGGGACCGCCTCGATTTCGCTCGCGGTGGAGCCGGGCGCCTTGTCCGCGCGGATGGATCCCGTGCGCTTCTTCGATGCCCTGACGCGCCTGCTCGAACGCCAAGCGGCGCGCGGGGCGGCCCACTTCGCTTTCCAGGCGCGCCGGCGCGGCGCCGGCTCCGCGCTGATCCTGCGCGTGGATGGCGCGGACTGGGCCTTGGACGAGGCCCGGGCGGCGGTCTGGGAGAAGGTCTTCGCCCGCGGCGGCGCCCGGGTCGATTTTTCGGCGGTGGATCTTGGCGGGCCGCTGGCGTTTGAATTCGAAGCGCGCTGACGGAAATCCGCTACACCACGCCGGCGCGGTCCAGCGCCAGCAGCAGCCCGAGATTCACCGAGTTGAACAGCGCGTGCATCGCGATGGGAACCCACAACGTTCCCGTGCGGGCATAGGCCAGGGAAAGCGCGACCGAAAACACCGCCAAGGGGACGAAGGTTCCCAGGTCGGCATGCAGAGCGGCGAAGCCCAGCGTGGTCAGCGCCAACCCCGCGACCGCCCCCGTGCGCCGGATCAGCAGCGGCAGCAGGATGCCGCGGAAGAGCGCTTCTTCCGCGAGCGGGGCGATCCCCACGGCAAAGAAGATGAATCCGGCCCGCGTCCATGGATCGCCGGCCTCGAGAAACAGGCGGACGGCCTGCTGGAAATCCGGCGCGTGGCCGGCCGCCTTCAACAGGAGCTGCCAGACGAACGCGCTGAACCACAGGACGGGCAGGATGGCGAGCCAGCGCAGCGCCGCCTGCGCCGCGATGGCGCGCGCCGGGGCGCGCGCGCCGAAAGGCCGCGCCTTGCCGCGCGCGCGCCACAGGATGCCCGCGAGCAGGACCCCTTGGAAGGCGAGCAGGTCCCAGGCGATCGAGCCGCCTCGCAGGAAAGAGCGGACGGCCTGCGCCCCGGAGAGCACCAGCACCAGCAGCAGCACGTCTTTTCCGCGCCACGGACTCGCGGCGGCGAACTGCGCCAGCCGGATCTTCCACGGCGTGGAACCGGCGCGCGGCCGCGTGGCCAGATGGATGGATGCCGCGACGCCCGCCGTCAGCAGCAGCGCCATCGCGGTGGCGATCGGCAGCAGCGGCCGGAGCAGGACGGAGGCGGGCATCAGGCGACGGGAGAGTCGAACGTCTCGCGGATCGCATAGATGCGCTTGTCCTGCGATTCGTGGTAGGTGCGGATCTGGACCTCCGCCAGCAGGCCCATCGAGAGGAACTGCATGCAGAAGGCCAGCAGCATGAACGGGGTGATGACCCAGAAGGGGCGCTTGATCAGATAGAGGCGCTCCGCGCCGCCGAAGTGGATGAATTGATCGAGTCCCACCACCAGCAGCATCAACGCTGCGGCGCCGCCAAAAAAGAAGGCGATCTTGCCGAAGAGCTGCATGGGGCCGCCGGTGAAGCGCAGCAGGAACTTGACGGTGAACAGGTCGAGGATGACCCGGAACGTGCGGCCGATGCCGTACTTGGACACGCCCGCCACGCGCGGATGGTGCGTCACGACCACTTCGGCGGTGTCCCCGCCGACCCACGAGCACAGCGCGGGGATGAACCGGTGCATTTCGCCGTAGAGGCGGACGCCCTGCAGCACGTCGCGGCGGTAGGCCTTCAGCGTGCAGCCGTAGTCGTGCAGGTGCACGCCGGTGATGCGGGAGATGAGCCCGTTGGCCAGCATCGACGGCAGGCGGCGGTTGAGGAACGGATCCTTGCGGTCCTTGCGCCAGCCCGACACCACCGCGCAGTCGTTCTTTTCCATCTCGGAGAGGAGCATCGGAATGTCCGCCGGATCGTTCTGCAGATCGGCGTCCAGCGTCACGATGACGTCGTTCTTCGCCGCGTCGATGCCGGCCGACATGGCGGCGGTCTGGCCGAAGTTGCGGCGGAAGCGGATCAGGCGGAAATGCGGATAGAGGGCCGCCGCCTCGCGCAGGCGCGCCCAGGAGGCGTCGCGCGAGCCGTCGTCCACGAGCAGGATCTCGTAGGTCCGGCCCATCGCGGAGAGCGCATCGTGGAGTTTTTTCGCCAGCGCCGCGACGTTGGCCTCCTCGTTGAAGACGGGGATGACGACCGAGAGGCTGGAAGGGGTTGTTGTCATAGGGGCGCAGTATGGGGGATGTCCGCCCGCATTTCAAGCGGGGTTTGCTTTGACAGGGGGGGGAGGGGGATGCTACAAGCGCGGGGTATGTGGGCGGCCTCCGGACGCCCCGGCAAGGAGACTCTCATGGCGAAGGTCGTTCTCGAAAACGTGTACAAGATCTACCCCGGCGACGTGACGGCGGTGCATGACGCGAACCTGGAGATCCAGGATCAGGAGTTCGTGGTGCTCGTCGGCCCGTCCGGCTGCGGGAAATCGACCACCTTGCGCATGGTCGCCGGCCTCGAGGACATCAGCCAGGGCTCCATCTTCATCGACGGCAAGAAGGTCAACGACATCCCGCCGAAGGACCGCGACATCGCGATGGTGTTCCAGAACTACGCGCTCTATCCGCACATGAGCGTCTACAACAACATGGCCTTCGGCCTGAAGCTGCGGAAGTACCCCAAGGCCGAGATCCACAAGCGCGTGATGGAGGCCGCCGAGATCCTGGGCATCGTCGACTATCTCGAGCGCAAGCCCAAGGCGCTCTCCGGCGGCCAGCGCCAGCGCGTGGCCGTCGGCCGCGCCATCGTGCGCAAGCCCAAGGCGTTCCTGTTCGACGAGCCGCTGTCCAACCTCGACGCCAAGATGCGCGTGCAGATGCGGGCCGAGATCAGCAAGCTGCACAACAGCCTGAAGAGCACGATGATCTACGTGACCCACGACCAGATCGAGGCCATGACGATGGGCGACCGCATCGTGGTGATGAAGGACGGCTGGATCCACCAGGTGGACACGCCGCTGAACATCTACAACCATCCCGCCAACCAGTTCGTCGCCGGCTTCATCGGCAGCCCGCCCATGAACTTCTTCAAGGGCAAGATCGTCCGCCGCGGGAACGAGATTTTCTTCGATGAGGACCGCTTCAGCGTCGCGCTCGGCGGCAAGGCCGCCGAGAAGATGGCCGCCCATGCCGGGAAAGCCGTCACGATGGGCATCCGCCCGGAGAACGTGGACGAGCGCGCGGCGAAGCCGGACGCGAACCCCGCGCACGTGGTGAAGGCCACCGTGGAGGTCGTCGAGATGATGGGCTCCGAAGTCTACCTCTACGCCAGCACCGGCAAGTCGAGCTTCACCGCGCGCGTGGGGCCGTCCTGCCGCAAGCAGATCGGCGACGCCGTCGAAATCGCGCTGGACTTGGACAAGGCGCATTTCTTCGATGGCGCCGACGAGAAGGCCTTGCTGTAGGAAGGGGGGCCCCGTGACGCTCGCCGTTAGCGAACTGATCCAGACCGCCGCCGTCGCGGTGGCCGCGTACGTGGGGTTGACCCTGCTGGCGCTTTTCCTCCAGGCGGAATCCGCCCGGGGGAAGAAGCCGGACGCCGCGCCGCCGCCATGAAGCTGGGCGTGAACATCGACCACGTCGCCACGCTCCGGCAGGTGCGCGGCACGGTTTATCCTTCGCCCCTCGAAGCCGCCGCGCTGTGCGAGCAGGGCGGCGCCGACGGCATCACCATCCATCTGCGCGAAGACCGCCGCCACATCCAGGACGCCGATCTGCACGCCCTGCGGAAGGCGTTGCGCATTCCGCTGAACCTCGAGATGGCCAACAGCCCCGAGATCGTGGAGATCGCCCTCGCCGCGAAGCCCGCCGAGGTCTGCCTCGTGCCCGAGCGGCGGCAGGAGCTCACCACCGAAGGCGGCCTCGACGCGCTGGGGCAGTTCGACGCGCTCCGGCCCGCCATCGCGCGCCTGCGCGAGGCGGGCATCGTCGTCAGCCTGTTCATCGAGCCATCCCTCCGCCAGCTGGATGCCGCCGTGCGCCTCGGCGCGCCGGTCGTCGAGCTCCACACCGGCAAATATTGCGATCTCTCCGGCGAGGCGCGCGAGATCGAGCTGCTGCGCCTCGTCGCGGCCGCAAAGCACGGCCACCAGATCGGGCTGCAGATCAATGCGGGCCATGGACTCAACTACGACAACTTGGCGGTGTTTCTAAAAGTTATGCCGCATCTGGACACGTTGAACATCGGCCACAGCATCGTCGCCCGCGCCGTGATGGTCGGCATGGCCCAGGCGGTGCGCGAAATGAAGGGACGGATCCCCCGGTGAAATTCGTCGCGGCGAAGGAGATGCGGGAAGGCGAAGGGCGGGCCATCCTGCGAACCCCCGCGCTGGACCATTCGATGATGGACCGGGCCGGCAAGGGGCTGGCCCAGGCCATCGCGTTCATCGCGAAGCAAGCCGATCAGTCCTATTCCGTGGTCCGCCTGCTGGCGGGTCCAGGCAACAACGGCGGCGATGTCTTTGCCGCCGCGCTCTACCTGCAGGACATGGACATGCTGCCGGAAGTGTGGATCGCCTGTCCCGTCGAAAAGCTGAAAGGCTCCGCCAAGGCCTTTTTCGACCAGATGGTCGACGAGGAGATTCCCTATCACGAAGTCGTCTCCGAAAAGGACTGGGATCTGTCGGACGCCGAAGTTTCGCCGCCCGCCCTTCTCGTGGATGGGCTGCTGGGCACGGGGGCGAAGGGCGCGCCCGCCGGCGCCATCCGCCGCGCGATCGCCTATCTGCGCGCCAAGAGCGGGGAATGCCTCGTCGTTTCCGCCGACATCCCCTCGGGCATGGATGCCGACACCGGCGCCCTTTCCCAGTGCTCGGTGCTCGCCGACGTCACCGTCGCGATGGGGTTTCCCAAGGCCGGCATGGCCGCGCCGGCCGCGCTGGAATCGCTCGGCTCCCTGTGGCTGGCGGAAACCGGCCTGCCGGCGGAATTCGCCGACGCGTTTCCCGATGCGCGCCCCGATCTGCGCTGGATTTCGGAAGCGGACGTGCGCCGGATCCTGCCGCGCCGCGCGCGGGCGGCCCACAAGGGCACGTACGGCACCGCGCTGCTGCTGGGCGGCTCGAAGGCCTATCCCGGCGCCATCGTGCTGGCGGCCGAGGGCGCGGTCCGTTCCGGCGCGGGGCTCGTCCGCGTGGCGACGGTGGAAGCCGCGGCGGCCGCCATCGCGGCGCGCGCGCCGGAAGCCATCGTCGGGGCCGATCTGTCCGCCGATTTCCCGCTGGAGGGGGCGGAATCCATCTTGCTCGGGCCCGGGCTCGGACGCGATCCCGAGGCGCGCCGCCTGGTGGCGCGGCTCCTGCGCGAGACGCCGTGCCCGCTCGTCCTCGACGCCGATGCCATCGCCGTGCTCGAAGGCAAGCCGGAGGCCATCCGGCCCTGCCCGCACCCGGTCCTCCTGACGCCGCATCCCGGCGAGCTGGCGTTGTTGCTCGGCACGGATGCGGCGGGCATCCAGCGGGACCGGCTGGCCGCCGCGCGCGAAGCCGCGGAACGCACCGGCGCGATCGTCGTGCTGAAGGGGGCGGGGACGCTCGTCGCGAAGGCCGGCCAAGCCGCCTGGATCAACCTGAACGGCAATCCCGGCATGGCGTGCGGCGGCAGCGGCGACGTGCTCGCGGGATTGCTCGCGGGACTGCTCGCGCAGAACATCGATCCGTTCGAGGCCGCCTGCGCCGCCGTCTGGCTGCACGGGACCGCCGGCGACCTCGCCGCGCTGCGGAAGACGCAGGCCGCGATGAAGGCCGGCGACCTCGTCCAAGCCCTGCCCGCCGCCTTCCGGCGGGCCGTCATCCGCTGAGCCCCTCCGGCGTTCCGGCGCGGCCGGCGCCAGCCAGCGTCATGTTCGGAAATGCGCGTGAGCGGATTGGGTTGACCTGTAGCCGAAAATGACAGAGCCGTGTCAATCAGGATTGAAGAGGCCAGGGATAGTAGGGGCGCAGCTTGCTGCGACCGTTCTCGACCCCGGTCCGAGCAAGCTCGGCCCCTACGAGAGCAAAGAATAGCGACAACAAATCCTGCCCAGCGCTAGCGGGCGGGCGGGGTGAATTTCCGGCGGGGCAGGAAGGCGAACAGCAGGACGCCGGCGAGGAGCAAGGCCAGCGATGTGGCCTGCGCGACATCGAGGGCGAACCACGACAGGCGCTCGTCGCCGCGCAGATATTCCAGCAGGAACCGGCAGGGGGGATAGAGCACCAGATACAGCGCGAACACCGCGCCGTCCTTCTTGCGGCGCGGATAGGCGGCGAGCAGCGCGACCCAGATGGCGAGCAGGCACGCGGATTCGATGATCTGCACGGGATAGAGGGGGATGCCGGCGAACAGCTTGCCCGGCTCGCAGACGGGGGGATAGGTGACGCCGCAGAAATGGTCGCCGGCGGGTCGGCCGTAGCAACACCCGTTCAGGAAGCACCCCACGCGCCCGAGGGCGTGTCCGATGGCGAGGCCGGGGATGGCGAAATCGGCCAGATGCCACAGGGGCAGGCGGTGGTGGCGGGCGAACAAGGCCAGCGCCGCCGAGGCCAGGAGGAGGCCGCCATAGAAGATGAGCCCGCCTTGGTCGATGCGGATGATCGCGAGCGGCGCGGCGCGGTAGTGGGCCCAGTTGGCGGCGACGTAGGCGATGCGCGATCCGACGATGCCGCTGGTCATGAGCCAGAAGCCCAGATCGGCCGCGAAGCCGGGCGGGCGCGTCTCGCGGCGGCCGAGCCACAGCCAAGTCAGGATGGCGCAGAGGAACCCCAGCGCGGTCATGATGCCGTAGCTGTAGATTTCCTTGCCGAAGATCTGGAACAGGACCGGATGCATGGGGAAGGACTGTAGCAGGGTCCGGAGGGCAAGACAAGGTGGCGCGTCGCGGCGACATGGGGTAGGGTTTTCCGATGAACAAGGCGATGGCCATCACGTGGGAGGTGCTGCGGAACGCCTGGGCGGTGCTGGGCGAGATGGCGCCGTGGGTGCTGGGCGGGTTCCTGGTGGCCGGCGTGCTGTCGCTGTGGCTCGACGCGCGCGTGGTGCGGGAGCATTTCGGCGGGGGCCGGTTCGGCGCGATCCTGAAGGCCGTGGCGCTGGGCATTCCGCTGCCGGTGTGCTCGTGCGGGGTGATCCCGCTGGGCGCGTCCCTGCGCAAGCACGGCGCCGGCAAAGGTCCGACCGCCGCCTTCCTGATGAGCACCCCGCAGACGGGCGTGGACAGCATCGCCGTCACCTACGGCATGCTGGGGGGCCTCTTCGCGATCTTCCGCCCGCTGGCGGCGCTGGTGTCGGGCGTGCTGTGCGGGTTCGCCGTGGAAGCCCTCGACGGCGACGCGCCCGCGCCGGTCGCGGCGCCGGACCCCGAGATCGGGGCGGCGGCGGGCCCGTGGTGGGCGCGGGTGTTCCACAACGGATTCATCGTGCTGCCGCGCTCGGTGGGCGGGGCCCTCCTCGTCGGCGCGCTGGTGTCGGCCCTGGTGATGGCGCTGGTGCCGGAAAACTACATCGCGGAAAAGATTTCGAGCCCCTTGGCGCAGATCGTGCTGACCTTGGCCTTCGGCATTCCGGTCTACATCTGCTCGACGGCCGCCGTGCCGTTCGCGCTGGGGCTGCTGGCGGCGGGCCTGTCGCCCGGCGCGGCGATGGCCTTCCTGATCGGCGGGCCGGGCGTGAGCGCCTCGACCCTGCTGGCCGTCTGGCGGCTGATGGGCCTGCGCTCCACGCTCGTCTATGTCGCCGTGCTCGCCGCCTGCGCGATCGGCTTCGGCCTGCTGGTGCAAGCGATCCTGCCTCCCGGCTGGATGCCGGCGGGCATGCAGATGGTGGCCGCGCACGCGCACGGCGGAACCGGCCCCGCCTGGAACGTCCATGCGCAGGCGTTCCTGCTGCTGGCGGTCGTGGCGTGGGCCAAGTGGGGCCGGCGGTAACCGCCGCCGCTCGCGAAGACCGCGGCGGGGCGGGGCGGCGGTCGGCCGGGGGGACGGACGGTTCCCGAACCCGGGCCGGGGACGCATTTTTTGCCGGATTCCGGCATTTCGCAGTTTCAAAACCGGCCCGGGCGGGGTATAAGAAGGGCAGGGAAGCGGAGGCGGAACATGAGCGAAATCAAGGTGCGGCAGGCGACGGCGGCGGAGGCGGTCCGGATCGCGGACTTCAACCGGGCGATGGCGATGGAGACCGAAGGTTTGGCCTTGGACGAGAAGACGGTGGCGGCGGGCGTGGTGGCGCTGATGGGCCATCCGGACCGCGGCTTCTATCTGGTGGCGGAGGCGGACGGCGCGGTCGCCGGCTGCCTGCTGATCACCTACGAATGGAGCGACTGGCGCAACAAGATGTTCTGGTGGATCCAGAGCGTCTACGTGAAGCCCGAACTCCGCGGCCGCGGGATCTACCGCGCCTTGGACGACAAGGTGCAGGAGCTGGCCGCCAAGGCCGGCAACGTGTGCGGCTTCCGCCTCTACGTCCACAAGGGCAACGTGCGCGCGCAGGAGGTCTATCGCAGCCTCGGCATGCACGAGACCGAATACCTCCTCTACGAGGACATGCCTTGATAATCCGTCCCCGCCCGGCGCGCGCCGGCCGCCCGCAGGGGCAGGGGCGGGCGCAAACTGGGCATGGCGGAAGTCCGGCGTTCTGCTATCCTTGTCGCCGTCCATCGCAATGAATCGGTTTGGAAATAGGAGAATCCCATGGAAAAGAAATTCATCATCGCCTCCGCCGTCAAAGAAGAACTGAAGGTGCGGAGCGGATTGGCCACCATCTCGTCGGAAGCCCTCGATTGGGTGAACGACCAGGTCGGCCCCCTGTTGGACATCTGCGCCAACACCGGGCGCCGGACCCCCGGCGGACGCCTCATGGCCCCGCCCGCCGCCGCGCCTGCCGCGGCGGCCCCCGCCGCCGAAGCGCCCGCCCCCTAGGCGGCCTCTTCCCGGCCCGGAAACTTGGCCAACCCCATCCGCCGCGCCCGCCGGGCGCGGCGGCAACTCGTCTATGTGCGCATCCAAGCCCTGCCCGGAAGCGGTCGGAAGACGATTCCGGATTTCATCTCGCCGTTGATTTGGCGACCGGAAACCACGGCTCACCCGGAGCGTTCGCCCTGCCGGAAGCCTGTGGAATTTGATTTAGGGTAGGGCGCGACGTCCCGGCCGAGCCAGACCGTTTTGCGCAATCGAATCCGCTGCCTGAATTGCCGGAAAGGGTCCAGTCCGCCGCGCGGTCCCTCGCGCCCGCAAAATCCCCGTGCGCGATGAATGGACCCGAGAAGAAGGAGTTTAGGGGGAAAGAGGCTGGGTTGGCAGGGCGCGAAAAGGGAATAATACTAGATTACGGGACTGACCCCTTTTCGGAAGGATGGGGATCTGTGCAAAGCGTCCAACAGGCATAAGATTAATTTATGAAACGGACCCACTATTGACCCCTATTCGTTGCATGCGGACTTGACCATCCGAGCGCTGCCGAATGATGAACGGTTGTCATTGAAGATTCACTCTAATGAACAAACTCGGGCTGCTGGTTGCCGGGACATAAACGCCCATCGTTCCGTTGCTCCCGGCAATCGGACTGCCGACCGTTGCCCATGGATTGGTGAGACTGCTCGTTCTAAGCAACTGGTACTGTCGGCCGGTCACCCCGGGCCATGAGACAAAGATCCCATTGGATGCGACGATTTTTTGGGCGGAAGTAAAACGGAAGACGGAATGGGGATCGATGGGACTTGTCCCCGCCCGCAATTCATCCATGTTGCTTTGACCATCGCCATCGTTGTCCAGCAGGGCATCGTGATGTGCGAGCGACAAGCCTGCGATTCCATTGCTGCCGGATGCATGGAGAGCCTCCCACCAGTCGGGCAATCCATCGGCGTCGGAATCGACCGGGGCGGTATTCAGAACCGAGGCATAAGAGCTTGCAGGTCCTTCAACGCCGAATGCATTCCGCGCCTTGACTACAATGTAATAGGTTGAGTTGCTTTCCAAGCCGAACAAGCGATAGTTGGTCACGTTGCCCACCTCGATGGGCGAGTCGCATCCAATCAATGCCGCCTTGCCTTCAAATGGTTCGGAAGCGTTGTCGGAATCATAGTGCACAGCATAGGACACCACATTGGCATTCGTGATGGGAGCCCAGGAGACCTTGATGGCGGTGCCGTCAACCAAGGCTTGCACATTGCTGGGCGCAGGGGGGGCACCAGAGCTAACATACGACACTCGTCCGTCGGCACAGGCCGCTCCGATCACACTCTGGGCGTTCGCGACAATGCCGGTCCCGGCAATGCTGGTCTGGACGGTGAAGGAAATCCGTCCAGATACCACAGCAACTTGTTTCCCAGTGATGGAGGCATCAGCATCTGCCGTAATAATGTCTCCCAACGAAGCCGACACCGTGAATAGTTGGCCGTTTGATACGGCCGTCGTGTCGTTGTTGCTCATTACATCGCTGGTGAAGACCACCGTCGACACGCCGTTGTTGGTCACGCTGGACGGACTTGGCGTTAGAACATAGGCGCCGTAAGGCATTCGGGGCGCCAAGGTGTACAGGGCAAGCACATTGATCTGGTTGCTGACGACGTTGCCGGCCAGATTTCGCGTTCCACCCTTGTATTCCCAGAGAAGCGAGTTTGTATTCCATTGATACATGGCCAAGGTGTCTTCCGGAATCCCGGCCACCTCGGAATCTGCATAGGAAATGGCGAGGGTGCCTGGCGGGCTCAAGGCCAAGCCGGACGGCTTGAGATCATAGAAGCCGCCAATGCCGAAGCGCCAATTATTGGTTGTCCCATCGCTCAAGAGGGTGTTTCCCACGCCACCCGTTCCCAGTGTTGTCCGAGGGGGCGGCAGCCAACTCCATGCCGACTGCCAGGCATTGTTAATGACGTCCGTTCCAGCCGCCACGGAATCCGCCGCAAGGGTTAAGGCACCTTGACCTATTCCAATGGAAGTATTGACGGCAAATTGTACTCCGGCAACGGCTGTTGAAGCGGCATAGGTCATCAATCCTTCCCATCCGATTTGAGCCCACGTCTCGGCATAGATATCGGCAAGTTGAACGGTCGCATTGGGCGTAAAGGCATCATTGGTATAAACACCTGTAACAAACTCCCTGCCAACCAAGAGGGACGCCTTTCGGGTTGTATATTTTTTCTTGTCAGCAAATTCCGCGCCGATGCTGACGCTGCCTCCAACTCCAAGTAATGAGCCTTCGACGCCAAAAACAGGGGAAATGCGATTATTCAGGCGCAAGGATTCATCCTCGACTTCGGCCCATACACGACTTGCAGAAGATTCCATCCGTTCGGATAGGGCATAGAAATCATCCAGCATTGTCTCCGATTGGAAAACAACGCCTGGACCAGTTATTCCCACTTTTGCCGCAGTCAGCGCGGCAAAAGTCGGGGCCTCAACAAACAATGTATTCAAATCAGCAGAGGCTCCGCGAAAACGCCAAGTGCGTTCAACGTTGTGATCGACAAACAGATCGCCGGGATTCGTCTCGCCAAAAACCGATTTGATTCGGCCTTCGCGAATTATTCCCGACGATGCATCCCATGCCACTTCATATTCACCGCCGGAAACCAACAAATCGCCTTGAAATTTTAAGCCGCCGACCAGTTTATATTCTTTTCCTGGATTGGAATAGGCTCCAAGAATTCCATTAAATCTCACCAAGCAATCATATCGGGCAGCAATAGCAATTTCATTTGTTGGTGGCCGCACAATAACTTCACCTTCGGCCCGCACTTTTCCGGTTAAATTTCCACCTAGACCGACGCGACTGTTCCCCAGAAAGGCTCCGGCATCTGCGGTGGCGCCTGCCCACACCTTGCCGGCTCCCGTCATATAAAGTCCCGCGGAGCCCTCTTGCTTGTAAGGGGGAAGATTGACAATGCCTTCCAGCGCCACAAGGCATGAAGCCAAAATCGGTTGTCCACCAGTGGCAAACCCAAGCGCCGGGAAACACAGTAAGTATGCTTTGGCCATCGATTCATCAAGACTGCCGGATTGGTAGCTGAATTCGTGCTCATCCCCACCCATAATCCCGATCAGGCCCTCCAAACTTGCGCCAACACCGGCATCTACCGATAGCGGTCCCACTTTAGCTCCGGCTTTAACGATGGATTTCTCCACCTTGACCCCAACGCCGGCTTCAGCCCCACGTTCAAATGTAAGCGATTCCGGCCGGGATACATTCCCATCCTTTTCGGATAGAACAATTGTATAATCAGTGGCAGCCTCCACTTTGAGTCCGCCCACGATATGTCCGGAGATCGAGCCACTCAATTCAGATTCCCACCGGGTTTCATATTCCCTTGGCCGCACTTGAACGACAAACGTCTTTTTCTTGATGGCTGGCAACTCGACACCGTTGAGATGACTCACGATCAACGACACATTTCCGGACGACGATCCCACGCTTAATGCCGATTCGGGAATGGCGATGGCGGCGATGCCATCCAGTCCCTGATAATTGGCGGTGATCCCGTTTGTGATGACCACGCTGTCAGATCGCACGACTCGGCAGGGGCACTGGTTGACGCCTTTGCCCTGTGCGTTGCGGACTTGATAATAGCGGTAACCTGTCCCGCCCTTCATTAAAACCAACGCATCTTCGGTTCCGTTCTGGTCGTAATCGTTCGGATTCGGACGCAATTCTTCCACGGTGAGCGTGCTCACATCGATTTGCGTGACTGGGATGTTTACTTGCGTCTGGTTCAGGGCATTCACCCAGATGTCGCTTCGGACTCCCAGATCAAATCCGAATTTCTCCGCATAGACCACATAGCCCATGTTGCCGGGAATGCCGCTCATCGAGAAGCTGCCGTCTGCCGTGGACAACGCCTCGGCCTGATATCCATTCGCCGTCGAAACGCGAACCCCGGCGACACCTTCGCCAGCGTCATATTGCCCGTTGTCGTTGGCATCGCGATATACATGCCCTGAAATGCCCGCCTCGCCACGATAATAGCGATTGTTTGGAGCGCCCAAACAGGGGGAATAGTTTACATTCAAAGACACCTTGTCCCCAAATCCAGGCCCGACTGGTCCGGGTCCCGTAAGACTGCCCCACCAGTTATAGCGAGCGTCAATCATATTGCCAGATGAATTGGTGACGCCCATCAGCGTATTGCCCACAATGTCATTGTAGTTGATAGTCGGAAAACTGGTGTCGCCAGATACTACAACTCCTCTTTGATTTTGCATGATGACATTGGCGGAAATGCTGGGCGCCGACTTGTACAGGTCGAGGCCGTTGCTGCCGCAATTTTGGATGGTGTTGCCGGAGATCGTGCCCGCCGCCATGGTGTTGGCGTCGATG